>NZ_JAKKRS010000019.1:0-220419 GCF_025654025.1 Shewanella sp. SM55
CCTTTCCCCCGTAGGGCGTATGCGGTATTAGCAGTCGTTTCCAACTGTTATCCCCCTCGACTGGGCAGATCCCTAGGCATTACTCACCCGTCCGCCGCTCGCCACCTCAGGAGTAAACTCCCTTGTGCTGCCGCTCGACTTGCATGTGTTAGGCCTGCCGCCAGCGTTCAATCTGAGCCATGATCAAACTCTTCAATTAAAGTTTTGTTGCTTCCGTCTTACGACTTCAGCGGCTCAATGAATTCTGATTTTTTGTTCCCACTTAAAAGCAGAAACAAACTGTACATATTGCTATGAACACTCATTGTTACATTGATTTAAATTTTTGACTGCCAACCCAAAGGTTAAGCAGTTTCGATTAACTCAACACCTGTGAGTGTCCACACAGATTTGCTTGATAAATTGTTAAAGAGCGTTGACCACACACTGAGTTTTCAGCGGGTCAGGGCTGCGTATTCTACGCATTCCCGTTAGTGCGTCAAGTAGTTTTTTCAACTTTCTCAACACTCATCGTTTAGCTCGCTAACCGATGAACTGCTTGGCTTTCTTTGCTTAACTTGCGTTACGCTGTCTGCCGTGTCAGTGGATGCGCATTATAGGGAGATTGAGAAAGTCCGCAAGGGCTTTTTTGAGAAAAATGGATCTTTTTTTAACACTTTCAGTTAGTCACACAATACCCCCACTTTATCCTCAGACTTATCCACAAAATGGGTTTTAACGGTTAAATTTGCTACAGCGGCGGGTTAACTTTAGTGGCTATAGATAAGAGTGAAATGATGTTCAATGGGGAATAACGACGATTAGCTATATAAAGAAGAGTAAGAATGTAATCCGGATGACACGAGAGTAAGCGCTAGGCTTATTAAAGAGGAAATAAAAAGGCAACTTAAATAAGTTGCCTTTAGTGTACGTTTTATTCTACTTATTCAGTAGGCTTAATCTGTCAGCAGATTAACTTAACTTGCCGTGACATTGTTTGTACTTACGACCAGAGCCACAAGGACAAGGATCGTTGCGACCCACTTTGTCACCATCACGGATCATAGGTGCTTGCGCAGTGACAGCTTCATGCTCATCATCACCGCCAACAAGCGACTCTGCCGCTGCGTGTTGATAGTCGCGCTGGATCTTGGCATCTTCTTCACGACGACGCGCTTCCATTTCTTCCACATCTGACTGAGCTTGCACTTGTACTTTCGACAGCACACTGATGACGTCGTGTTTCAAGGTGTTCAGCAGTTGTTGGAATAACTCAAACGACTCACGCTTATATTCTTGCTTTGGATTCTTCTGCGCGTAACCACGTAAGTGGATACCTTGACGCAGATGGTCCATCGCCGCTAAGTGTTCTTTCCACAGACCATCGAGCGTTTGCAGCATAACGGCTTTCTCGAACTGGCGTAGCACTTGTGCGCCAACCATTTCTTCTTTTGCCTTATACGCATCGCCCCAAGCAGTGATAATACGCTCACGTAGACTCTCTTCATGCAGATCGTCTTCTTTATCTAACCATTCTTGGATAGGTAATTTGAGCATAAATTCTTGGTGTAGACGTTGCTCTAAACCCGGGATATCCCACAACTCTTCTACCGATTGCGGCGGAATATATTGATCGATTACCGCGCCAATTACATCGTCTTGGATGTTTTGGATAGTATCTTCAATACTTTCGGCATCCATCAACTCATTGCGCTGGGCGTAAACCACTTGGCGTTGATCGTTAGCGACGTCATCAAATTCGAGTAATTGCTTACGGATATCGAAGTTACGGGCTTCAACTTTACGTTGAGCGTTTTCAATTGCGCGAGACACCCATGGATGCTCGATCGCTTCGCCTTCTTCCATACCCAGCTTTTTCATCATGCCAGAGACACGATCCGAGGCGAAGATACGCATTAAGCTATCTTCCATCGACAGGTAGAAGCGTGATGAACCCGCGTCACCTTGACGACCCGCACGACCACGTAACTGGTTATCGATACGGCGTGATTCGTGACGTTCTGTGCCTAGGATATGTAAACCACCCGCAGCAACGACTTCATCATGACGAATTTGCCAATCGGCTTTGATCTTAGCTTTTTGCTCTGCTGTTGGATTATCGAGTTCATCGATTTCCATGTTCCAGTTGCCGCCAAGCACGATATCGGTACCACGACCTGCCATGTTCGTCGCAATAGTCACAGAGCCAGTACGGCCAGCTTGCGCGACGATTTCAGCTTCTCGTTCGTGGAATTTAGCATTTAAAACTTCGTGCGGGATCTTTTCCTGCACCATTAAGCGCGCTAACAGTTCAGACTGTTCGATTGATACTGTACCCACCAATACTGGCTGACCACGTTCACGGCAATCTTTAATGTCTTTAATGATCGCTTGATATTTTTCATCGGCGGTCAAATAAACTAAATCCGTCATATCCCGCTTCAGTATCGGCTGTACCTGTCATACCTGCCAGCTTCTCGTATTGACGGAAGTAGTTCTGGAAAGTGATCGAAGCCAATGTTTGGTTTTCGTTTTGAATGTGTACGCCTTCTTTGGCTTCGACAGCTTGATGTAAGCCTTCTGACCAACGACGACCCGGCATAGTACGACCCGTGTGTTCATCGACTATGATGACTTCGTTGTCTTGTACTATGTAATCCACATCACGCTCAAACAGCGTGTGCGCACGAAGCGCCGCGTTGACGTGGTGTAATAGGGAAATATTTGCAGCAGAATAGAGTGAGTCGCCTTCGGCTAACATGCCGCGCTCGATCAGCAGGTTTTCTACTTTTTCTTGGCCACGCTCGGTGAAATGCACTTGTTTGGCTTTTTCATCAATGCTGTAGTCGCCCTCACCCACAAACTCTTCCGTATCTTCTTTATCTTGACGGGTAAGATTAGGGATCAAGGTGTTGATCTTGATGTATAGCTCAGAGCTATCTTCGGCGGCGCCAGAGATGATCAGCGGCGTACGCGCCTCGTCGATTAAGATTGAATCCACTTCATCGATTAGGGCGTAGTGCAACGGACGTTGGACCCGTTCTTGCGGTGAAAACGCCATGTTATCGCGCAGATAATCGAAACCAAACTCGTTGTTGGTCCCGTAAGTGATATCGGCGTTATAGGCCGATTTCTTCTCATGTTGGCCAATACCAGCGACGTTGATTCCTACGGTTAAACCAAGGAACTCAAACAGTGGGCGGTTATTCTCGGCATCACGACGTGCCAAGTAATCGTTCACTGTAATCACGTGAACGCCTTTGCCTGTCAATGCGTTTAAGTAAGCGGGTAAGGTTGCCGTTAAGGTTTTACCTTCACCCGTACGCATTTCAGCAATACGGTTGCTGTCGAGTACCATACCGCCGAGTAACTGTACGTCGAAATGACGCATATCAAATACACGCTTAGACGCTTCACGCACTGTCGCAAAGGCTTCAGCCATGATGCTATCTAATGAAGCTCCAGCAGCTAAACGCTCACGGAACTCTGCGGTTTTCGCCTTTAATGCTTCATCGGTTAATTTTTCATAATCAGCTTCTAATGCGTTAATGCTAATAACGATCTTTTGAAGCCCTTTAAGGGTGCGGTCGTTGCGACTACCAAATACTTTTGTCAGTAATTTACCAAACATCTGAATCACTTATTCTCTGTAGGCCAAGTCCATGATGGAAACTAGAAGCCAATGTTTCAATTAACTTGCTTTGCGGTAGACAAATTTTTGTGGATCTATCTGCTGTCCGCCGCGCAACACTTCATAATGCACATGAGCCCCAGTTGAGCGCCCAGTGCTTCCCATACTGGCGATAGCATCGCCTTTTGCGACCACATCACCTACAGTCACTGACAAAGCTTTATTATGGCCATAACGCGTATGCAAACCGTTACCATGGTCGATTTCAACCAATTCGCCATAACCGAACATATTTCCAGCAAAAGTCACCACGCCTGCAGCAGTCGCAACAACTTTAGCTCCTTCTCGACCGGTAAAATCAATCCCCTTATGCACAGACCTGCGACCGTTGAAAGGGTCATTACGTAATCCGTAGGGCGACGATAACCAACCTTTATCGAGCGGGATACCTGATATATAACGTTCATCATCTATATGGTGGTTAGATGACACTGTTTCAAGTAGTGAAAGCTGAACATTATTATTGTCAATTCGTGATGCCAACTTATCCATATCGTCGATAAGCTGTCCGAGCTCGATGTTAGTGCCTAGTTCGCTCAAACCACCCACACCAACCTCGGATGAAAAATCAAAATCTTCATCCAACTTATTCTGCTGGGCGACCTGTTGACCTAAAGCTTCGAGACGGGTGATCTTGGCTTGCATACGTGCAACATGAGTCACAAGCATAGCCAGTTGAGACTCAGTAGCACTTTTAAGCTCTAAGACTTGTTTCTTTTGTTGTTCGCGCACGAGACGATCGTTATCGACACTGGCCTGCTGATCTTGAAATCGAGCGGAGTTGTGTTGATAAATACCGGACCCAGTGGCCAACAATAGTATTGGAAGTAGCAACCAGCGTTTACTGGGCTGCCAGCGTGTGACGCCATTCCGACCTTGAATAAATACTGTTACACTCATAGCCTAATTCAGCCATCTTATTATCATATGAAAAAGCCCCCTCAAGATCTCAGCCAATTACTGCATCAATCGGGAAAATTACCCGACCTTGCTGAGAAAGCGGAACTACTTATGTATCTGGATCAGCATGTGAAGCAGATTATTGCAGGTCCTGTTGCGGAGCAACTAAAAGTCGCTAATTTCCGCCAGGGTGTTCTTGTGGTTGAAACCACTTCGGCAGCTTGGGCTGCGCGAATTAATTTCCAAAAGCCGAAGCTATTAACCCAGCTTCAAGCAGAAACGCTCCCAATCCTTACCGCAATTGAAGTTAAAGTCAACCCGAGATTAGCAATGTATGACGCAAAGCCTAAACAGGGACATAAAGAATTAAGCCCAGCAGCAGCAGAGCACATTGCAGCATTAGCGGAAAATATTGGCGGTTCACTGGGTGAAAAACTAAAACGGCTGGCCTCATTGGCCAGCCGTAATAAATAATCTTATCGCTTTTTAAGCAAATACAGCGCCACCTGGTACGGTAAAGCTGACTGGGACATCGGCTTCTTTTTCGAAGCTGACCAACTCCCACGCATCTTGTTGCGCGAGTAAAGCACGCACCAATTGGTTGTTCAACGCATGACCGGTTTTATACGCAGTGAACTCACCTAAAATAGCGTGCCCAGCCACATATAAATCACCAAACGCATCTAGAATTTTGTGCTTAACAAATTCGTCCTCATAACGCAGGCCGTCGGGATTAAGGACGCGATATTCATCAAGTACAACAGCGTTTTCCATGCTGCCGCCCAACGCTAGGTTGTTGGCTCGCAAATATTCGATATCACGCATAAACCCAAAAGTACGTGCGCGGCTGATATCTTTCACGAAAGCAGAAGTTGAAAAGTCCATCACCACATGCTGTTGGCTACGAGCGATTTCTGGATGCGCAAAATCAATTTTAAAATTGACTCTAAAACCTTTAAACGGTTTTAACTCGGCCCATTTATCGCCATCTTCAACGCGCACAGGGCGCTTAATCTTTAAGTACTTCTTAGGCGCGGCCTGCTCTTTAATACCCGCAGACTGCAACAAGAAGACGAATGGGCTTGCACTGCCATCCATAATAGGAATTTCAGGCGCGTCCACTTCGATTACAGCGTTATCTATGCCTAAACCCGCAAGTGCTGCAAATAAATGCTCAATGGTCGAGATACGAATACCTTCGTCATTGACAAGTGCCGTACACATAGTGGTTTCACGAACTTGCTCCGCCTTCGCTGGGATGGCGACGGCAGGACTCAAATCGGTGCGCACGAGTACGATCCCTGAATTAACGGGCGCGGGCATAATGCTCAAAGTGACCTTGTTGCCAGAATGCAATCCGACACCAGTTGTTTTCACCATTTTCTGAACAGTTCGTTGAAATATCATTCAGTTACCCGTTTATATGCCAATTATAAAGCCTAATATTTGTACACTCAGCGTCGGCAAATCGAGCCGCACTGGTCCAACATAATAACATAACTTTATTATGTCACACAAATGCAGCTATGTTGTGGTATTGCCCAAAACGAACAACACCTCACATATTACGCTGGACTCAAACGCTCTCGCTAGTCGGCTTGCTTACGCAAAAATGCTGGAATATCAAGATAATCCAATTCATGCTTTGTCGATGGTGCAGGCGTAGGAGCTGGCTGCGGAGCCGCTGGCAACACGTTGCCTTTTGGCGCTGCATAGTTCACATGTGCAGCTTCTTCGACATAGGCTTCGACTTTTGGTTCAACCACTACAGGCTCTGGACGAGGTGCAGGTTTAGAAACCAATTGGATATCTGGACGCTTTTCAGCACCAATACCAGTCGCAACAACCGTTACACGCAACTCATCACTCATTTCAGGGTCGATGACAGCACCAACAACCACAGTCGCGTTGTCAGAGGCATAAGCCTTAACATGATTACCGACAGTTTCGAATTCTTCGATACTCATATCCATACCCGCAGTGATGTTCACTAACACACCACGCGCACCGGCTAAGTCGATGTCTTCTAATAATGGGCTGGCAACAGCAGCTTCGGCCGCTTCTTCAGCGCGGTCTTCACCGCGAGCGACGCCAGTACCCATCATGGCATTACCCATTTCAGACATCACAGTCTTCACGTCGGCAAAGTCGACGTTAATCAGACCAGGACGAGTGATAAGCTCGGCAATACCTTGTACCGCACCAAGTAACACGTTATTCGCTGCGGCGAACGCATCGAGTAAAGAAGTACCACGGCCCAATACTTTTAATAATTTTTCGTTCGGGATCGTGATTAACGAATCCACGTGCTTAGCCAGCTCAGCAATACCTTGCTCAGCGTAAGCCATACGTTTTTTCCCTTCGAATGGGAAAGGCTTAGTCACAACCGCAACGGTCAGAATACCTTCTTCACGTGCGATTTGAGCCACAACAGGTGCAGCACCTGTACCTGTACCACCGCCCATACCGGCAGCGATAAAGATCATGTCAGAACCTTTGATTGCCGCGCGAATGTTTTCGCGGTCTTCTTCAGCTGCAGCACGACCCACATCTGGGTTTGCCCCTGCTCCAAGACCTTTAGTGACATCGCGTCCTAATTGAATTGTTGAGCCAGCGCCTGATTTTCTCAGGGCCTGAGCGTCTGTATTGGTAACGATAAACTCAACACCTTCAATGTTGTGTTTGACCATATGTTCGACAGCGTTACCGCCGCCGCCGCCAACGCCGATGACTTTAATCACCGCGTCGTCTGAGTGAGTATCCATGATCTCAAACATTGTCTGATCTCCGTGTTGCCTGCGTTATGAAAATTAAAATTCGCCCTTAAACCAGCTTTGGACCCGATTCCAAGCGCTAGTTACCCCTTGGCGCTCAGGACGTTCGAACTGACGTTCGATCACCCGTCGTGCGCCGTAATGAAGCAGTCCGACTCCAGTGGAGTAAATAGACTGGTCCACGTATTCATATAAACCTTTGATCGGTAGCGGTGACGCTACGCGAACTGGCATGCCAAAAGTCGCTTCCGCAATATCGACCACACCTTGAATCGACGCTGTGCCACCTGTGAGCACAATACCTGCGGCGATTTGATCTTCTAACCCACTGTCTTTCAACTCTTTAAGCACAAGCTCAAACAGCTCTTGGTATCTTGGTTCAACCACTTCGGCGAGCGTGTGACGTGACATGCTCCGCGATGGACGACCACCTACCGATGGCACTTCAATACTGTCTTCGCGGCTCACCATAGAACTGCGAGCACAGGCGAACTGCACTTTAATTTGTTCAGCATGTGACGATGGCGTGCGGAAAATCTTCGCAATGTCGTTCGTCACTTGGTTACCAGCAACCGGTACAACCGCACAATGACGCAAGGCGCCATTGGTATATACCGCGATATCCGTAGTGCCACCGCCGATATCGACGATACACACACCTAAATCTTTCTCATCGAAGGTCAACACAGCATCGGCTGAAGCAATCCCAGAGAACACTAAGTCGTCGACCTTAAGGCCACAACGCTCAACGCTCTTAGTAATATTCTTCGCCATATCATTGGCGCAGGTCACTATGTGTACCTTGGCCTCCATACGCATACCGGACATACCGATTGGGCTGCGAATACCGTCTTGAACGTCGATTGCATATTCCTGCGGCAGCACGTGTAAAATGCGACGTTCGGTCGGGATCTTCACCGAGCGAGCCGTATGGATCACGTTATCAACATCTTCCTGTGTCACTTCTTCATCATTGATCGATACCATGCCGTTTTCATTTTGGCAGGCGATGTGTTTACCCGAAATACTCAAGTAAACCGATGAAACTTGGCAATCCGCCATTAATTCCGCTTGATCGAGCGCACGTTGCACACTGCGAACTATCGAATCTAAATCGTTCACGCCACCTTTATCCATGCCCCTTGAGGGATGGTTACCAAGGCCGACTATGCTAATTTCGCCATCGGGCAGAACTTCGCCTATGATCACTGCGACCTTAGAGGTTCCTATGTCCAATCCGACGATAAGGTTTCTATCTTGGTTTTTGATCATTAATTATCGGCTCTCTTGTTTGTGCATCGCCCCAGCCTACGGCCAACCCTGTGTCGTAGCGCAAATCTACTCTGGCAACGGATTTCTCTTGTTTCGCCAAAACCGGATAAACAGTAATAAATCGTTGTATCCGTGCAATTTTATCTTCTCGACCCAAATCTAAAACGATACCGTTTCCAAGGGTCGCGTGCCACGCATGTCGTGGCGTTAAATTCAAACTGGCTAAGGTAAAGCCATTAATCTTTAGTAGGGAGTTGATCTGTGCATAGACAGTCAACACCTCAAGGCCCATATCATTTGGTCCAGATAACTGCGGTAAATGTTCAAGCTCTGGGTGCGATGGCGCTTCGAATACTTCTCCATGCACGTTCAACCACAAGTCACCATTCCAATGGGCTGCGGGTTGTTGCTCTTGCAAATACACCCTGAGTTTCGCTGGCCACTCGCGCCTTACCGATGCGCGATACACCCAAGGTAAAGCTTCTAACGCCTGCTGCACTAAGGTAATGTCAGCACTAAAAAAACTGCGCTGCATTAAATGCTGTAGTGCTACTTGTATATCTTTATCTGTGGTGTAAACCCGCTCACCTTTAATGGCAACGGCCTCAATCGGCAAGTTGCTGGCATCATTCAAAAATTTATGTAACTGATAGCCACCAAATACAAAACTGGCTACGATGAAGAATAAAAAGCCAGCCCCGCTCCATTGATACCAATTAAACCGTGACATTCTTGCCCGCCAGTGCCGCCTCTTATCACTCCAAGACACGCTTCATCCCACCTTTAACGACACCCATTAAAAACCACAGAAAACCGGCCATTATATAGACCAAAATCCTTTGGTCAAAATTTCCTTTTTCTCGCAGATCAAGCGCTAAAGATCAGCTTGCTTGCGCAGGTAATTCCACCACAGCAAACCCTAATCCAGACGACGCTAACTGTCGTGACAGGGCGCCAATATTACCCGCACCTTGGGTGAGTAATAAATCCCCGTCCTGCAATACATCGGGCAACACTTCTGCAAGCAGATCTGGGCTTGCGATAAAGATCGGATCTAGCTGACCACGCAAGCGAATTGAGCGGCATAATGCTCGACCATCCGCACCTGTGATCGGCGCTTCACCCGCACTATAAATATCGAGTAACAATAAGCAATCCACTTGCGATAACACTTCCACAAAATCCTCATACAAATCACGGGTACGAGTGTATCTGTGCGGCTGATACGCCATGACCAAACGTCTATCAGGCCATCCTGCGCGCGCAGCTTTAATGGTCGCCGCAACTTCGCTGGGATGATGACCATAATCATCCACTAACATGACTTCGCCCTTCGGCGTGGCAAATTTGCCTAAATGCTGGAAACGACGCCCTATACCTTGGAACTCCACTAGAGCCTGAGTAATAGCGTTATCGTCGATTTCATCTTCAGTCGCCACCGCAATGGCCGCTAACGCATTGAGCACATTATGTTGACCCGGTAAATTCAACACCAGATCGAGATCTTCTTTAGCTTTACGTCTGACAGTAAAACGGCACTGATGACCTTGCTGGCTAAAATTAAGTGCTTGCACGTCCGCATCGTCACTGAAACCATAGGTCACGTGTTTACGGCCAATACGCGGCAGAATCTCACGCACGACGGCATCATCAATGCACACCACAGCGACACCGTAGAACGGCAAGTTGTGCAGAAAATCCACAAAAGTCGATTTCAGTTTTTCAAAATCACCGCCATAAGTATCCATATGATCAGCTTCGATGTTAGTCACCACACTGACCATAGGCTGCAAATGCAAAAAGCTCGCATCACTCTCATCGGCTTCGGCAATCAAATAACGGCTGGTACCTAATCTGGCATTGGTACCGGCACTGTTAAGCAAGCCACCAATCACAAAGGTTGGGTCCCGCCCAGCTTGACCATAAACGCTGGCGATAAGACTCGTTGTCGTGGTTTTACCATGAGTGCCCGCAATCGCCACACCATGTCGATAACGCATCAACTCGGCTAACATCTCAGCACGACGCACAATAGGAATACGTAATTCTTTAGCGGCAAGGATTTCTGGATTTTCCAGATTAATCGCGGTTGATATAACGACCACATCCACTTGCTGCACGTTTTCAGCGGCATGACCAATTTGGATCTTGGCTCCGAGTAAACACAATCTGTCGGTCACGGCATTTTGCGCAATATCCGAACCACTCACCTGATAGCCTTCGTTCACTAACACTTCGGCGATCCCGCCCATGCCCGCGCCGCCAATGCCGACGAAGTGAATACGCTTAATACGGCGCATTTCTGGGATCATGCTTCTCAGTTGTGCGTATCTTTCTGTCTTAGTCATGCTTATCCTTTCTCAGCAAGGCTGATGCACACTGCGGCAACTTGTTCAGTCGCATCCAGTACCGCAACGTCTCTCGCTCTTTGGCCCATACGGGCTAATTCTGTTCTGTCATTGGCGAGCAACTGTAATTTGTTCGCCAGTTTATTCACATCCAAGATGGCCTGTGGCAATAGGAAAGCTGCGCCAGCCTCAACCAATACTTGAGCGTTACGGGTTTGATGATCATCCACTGCATGGGGATAAGGTACCAGAATACTCGGTAGCCCCACCGCCGCTAACTCAGACACAGTCAAGGCGCCAGCTCGGCACAATACCACATCAGCCCAGCGATAGGCGGCTTCCATATCGTCGATAAACTCAGCGATATTCACGCCACCATCTTGTCCTTGTTGCTGATATGCCGCCTTCACGCCCGTAAGATTATCTTTACCCACTTGATGCCAAATCGTCACTGACTGCTGCTGACTCAGTATCGCGACAGCTTCTGGCATAAGATCGTTAAATACTTTGGCGCCAAGGCTGCCACCGACCACGAGCACTTTTAAAGCTTTATCAGCCTCATGCTTAGGTTCTGCGCCTAAGGCAATCAGTTCTTGGCGAATCGGATTACCAACGACCTTGGCCTTCACTGTGGTAAAGGTATTTTTAAAGGCGCATAACACTTGCGTCGCAATCCGCGACAATAACTTGTTTGTCATCCCTGGGATGGCATTTTGCTCATGCAGCACCAGTGGAATACCGGCTAATCTTGCCGCCACACCACCTGGGCCACTGGCGAATCCGCCCATGCCAAGGACCACATCGGGTTTAAACTCAACAATCACGGCCTTAGCCTGCAATATTGAACGCACCACTTTAAAGGGCGCCGCAAGCTTTCGGATCAAACCATTACCGCGCACACCTTTGATATCGATGAAATCAATATCAAATCCATACTGGGGCACTAAACGCGCCTCCATACGATCGGCCGTGCCTAACCAACGCACTTGCCAACCCTGTTGAGCTAAATACTTAGCCACCGCCAGTGCCGGGAACACATGTCCTCCCGTACCACCCGCCATGACTAAAATACGTTTTCCTGTTGGAGTCATCACTTCAATCTCCCTTGCACGGCCTGAACTAATGTCATGCGCCGCTCGTAATCAATGCGCAACAACATCATAGCTGCCGCAGTCATGACCCATAAACTACTACCACCGTAACTGATAAAAGGTAATGTCAGCCCTTTGGTTGGCAACATGCCGATACTCGCGCCGACATTCACCACAGTCTGGAAACAAATCCAAATACCGATGGCATAACCTAAATAACCTTCAAATGGCTTATCCATGGCTAAACACAAATTACCTAAACGAATCGATCTCAGCGCCACAAATAGCAGTACAGATAACACAGCAATAATGCCGATAAAGCCCAATTCTTCCCCGATCACGGCAAAGATAAAGTCAGTGTGCGCTTCGGGTAAATATTCTAGTTTTTGAATACTATTTCCGAGCCCTTGGCCGAACCAATCACCTCGACCATAGGCCATCAAAGATTGAGTCAACTGGTAACCGCTACCGAAGGGATCTTGCCAAGGATCCATAAAGGAAGTCACTCGGCGGATACGATACGGTTCCAATAGTACTAGGGCCACGAACGCCAATACGCCCGCAAAAATCAAGGCAAAGAAATCGAGTAAACGCGCACCGGCTAAGAACAATAAACCAACCGTTCCCACAAATAGCACCACCACAGTACCTAAGTCGGGCTGCATCAAAATCAGCACAGCGTAAATCGCAAATACTGCAATCGGCTTATAGAAGCCTTTAGCATTCTCGCGCACTTCCTGATGACGCCTCACTAAGTAACCCGCCATATAGATGGCGAAGGCAAATTTAGCGACTTCCGCCACCTGGATGCGAATAGGGCCTATGGATAACCAACGCGTTGCACCGTTTACCGTAGTGCCAACCACCAATACAGCCAACAACATCAAACCCACAATCAACAACAACATGGGGCTCCAGCGCTGCCAAGTCTGCATCTCTACTCTTAGCACAAATGCCGCAATGAATAAGCAACCCACTAAATAACCCACATGGCGAGTCATAAAATAAAATGGGTTCCCCGTGAGCGTTTGCGCTTCAGGCATAGAGGCTGACATCACCATTACAAAGCCGAAGCTAATCAAAGACAACACAGCCGCGAGCAAAGCACGGTCGTACAATTGCACGCCCGGAACTTCGGTATCACGTTGCCAATTGGGTATTGCTAAACGCAAACGCCCAAATAGGCTAAGTTGTCTTGCATCACTCGCCATTAAGTTGTCCCACGAGGTTTCTAAAATCATCACCTCGAGCCATGAAGTTACTGTACATATCTAAACTGGCGCAGGCTGGCGATAATAAAACGATATCACCAGAGGTTGCCAATTCAGCGGCTTTCGCTACCGCAGCAGCCATAGTGTCGACTCTTATCGAGCCGTCTTTCAATGCAGCAATCTTTTTACCATCGCGGCCTAAGGTGATGAGGTGCGTCACTTTAGCTAAAGCCACAGCTAAAGGCTTAAAATCAGCCCCTTTACCGTCACCGCCAGCAATCAAAATAATATCGCCTAAGTGGTCACTCAAGCCATCGAGCGCGGCGACTGTGGCACCGACATTTGTCGCTTTAGAGTCATTGACATAGGTCACGCCATTCTTAATACCAACCACTTCACAGCGATGGGATAAGCCAGTAAAAGTACGCGCCACTTTTGCCATAACGTGCTTATCGACACCGACGACATCCACAAGCGCCATCGCCGCAAGTAGGTTGGCATGGTTATGACTGCCAATCAGCGAGACTTCAGTGATCGGCATTATTTCGCTGCTGCCGTGATAAATCTTGCTGTCGCTGATGCCCCATTCGTCCGCTTCTGGCGCAGCTAAACCAAAACTATTTTGGTTCATTGGTTCTGGCGGTACGGTCAGTTTATCGTCACGATTAAAGAGTACGGCACGGGTTTGTTTGTATAAACGTAATTTAGCCTCGCGGTAGGCATCAATGTCACTGTATCTGTCCATGTGGTCTTCGCTGATATTCAAACAGGTCGCCACCACACACTTAAGGCTGTGGGTGGTTTCCAATTGAAAGCTCGACAACTCAAGCACAAATAAGTCCGCATTTTCATGCAGTAAATCCAGCGCAGGCACACCGATATTACCTCCGACGGCAACGGCAATACCCGCTTCCCTTGCCATCTCCCCCACCAGCGTAGTGACAGTCGATTTACCGTTAGAGCCAGTAATGCCAATCACACAAGGTTTACGGTCAGCAATTTCACGGGCAAATAGCTCCACATCGCCAATCACCTCAATGCCCATATCCACAGCGGCACGCACCTCTGGGGTATAAGTAGCAATGCCGGGACTGATAATGATCTGCGTCGCTTGCACAAGATAACGGCAATCGAATCCGCCAGAAATCAGCTTCACATCAGGAAAAGACGTTGCTAACGTTTCAGCACCCGGAGGCTGCCGACGACTGTCCATCACCAATGGCGTAATGCCCTTTCCACACAAATAGCGCACCACGGACAAGCCCGTGGCCCCCAAACCTAACACTATGTGTGAATACTGATTTTGCATAACCAATTACCTTAACTTCAACGTGGCTAAGCCAAGTAAGACGAGGAATATCGAGATAATCCAAAAACGCACTATCACTCGAGGTTCAGGCCAACCTTTTAACTCATAGTGATGGTGGATCGGCGCCATGCGGAAAATACGCTGGCCGCGTAACTTGTACGAACCCACCTGCAGAATGACTGACAGGGTTTCCATCACGAACACGCCGCCCATAATCACTAACAAAATCTCTTGGCGAACGAGCACTGCAATTGTGCCCAGTGCAGCACCTAATGACAGAGAACCCACATCGCCCATGAAGACTTGCGCAGGGTAAGTGTTGAACCACAAAAAGCCCAGACCCGCACCGACAATGGCGGTACAGACAATCACAAGCTCACCAGAACCGGGTAAATGCGGAATATGTAAGTAGTTCGCAAACTGAGCGTGACCCGACAAATAAGCGATCAACGCAAACGCCGCCGCGACCATTACCGTCGGCATAATCGCCAAACCATCGAGACCATCGGTTAAGTTCACCGCATTACTCGAACCCACTATCGTGAAGTACGCCAATACGATAAATACGGCGCCGAGTTGCGGCATCACGTCTTTAAAGAAAGGCACCACTAATTGGGTTTCGCCTGGATTGGCCGCTGTGGCATACAGAAAAAAAGCAATAAGCAGCGCAGCCAAAGATTGCAGAATGTACTTCCAGCGCGCGATCAAACCTTTAGTGTCTTTACGCACCACTTTGCGGTAATCGTCGATAAAGCCGATCAAACCGAAACTGCCGAGCACAAACAGCATGACCCACACATAGCGGCTACCGAGATCGCCCCACAGCAACACGCTGATGAAAATAGCAGCCAATATCAGCAAGCCCCCCATAGTCGGCGTGCCACGCTTACTAAAATGTGATTCTGGACCATCGTTACGCACAATCTGACCAATTTGCAGTAATTGCAAACGTTCAATCAGTTTAGGGCCAAACCATAAGCTAAAAACCAATGCAGTCAATAAGCCTAAAATGGCTCGAAATGTCACATAGGAAAACACGTTAAACCCGGTATGAAAACGGGTTAAATACTCGGCCAGATATACCAGCATTTACACTAACTCCCCACGCCCGAAGGCTACTGTTAGGCCATCCACGACCCGCTCCATGGCGGCGCTACGTGAACCTTTAACGAGAACCGTTACCTGTCCCGGCAACTGGTTTATATGCTTTATAAGTTTTTCTACTAACGTCGCCACACTGTCATAGTGCTCCGCACCGAAAGCTTGGCTCGTGTGCTGACTTAAAGTTCCGGTACAAAACAAGGCATCAATCCCCTGTTGCTTGGCCAGTTGCCCTAGTTCAGCGTGTAAAAGGGGCGCATTGTCGCCTAATTCTCCTAAATCTCCCAGTACCAGACAGCGATTTTCAGAAATTTCCTTTAACCAAGCGATAGCAGCGCCAACGGAGACAGGATTTGCGTTATAGCTATCGTCGATTAGACGCACGCGCCCCAATTGACTCGGCTGCATACGTCCTTTCACTGGCGTTAATTGGCTCAAGCCTTCAGATATTTCAGTCAAACTCAATCCCAAAGCAATACAAACACTTGCAGCAGCGAGAGCATTACTCACCTGATGACGACCCGCCAACGGCAATACCACTTGGCAAGATTCACCTAAATAATTGAGCATAAAACGATAGCAACCATCCGCATTAGTCTTATGGCCTGTCGCTATCACGTCGATATGACGTTTAGCGGCGCCATCTTGCTGGGAGAAGCTCAGTTGCTTATAAGGTCTTGCCTTAACGCTCATAAAATCAGCGAAGGCATCATCGGCATTGATGATGGCAGTGCCATCAGCCTGCAGATGATTAAAAATTTCTGACTTCGCCTGTGCGACACCCGCTTGCGATCCAAATCCTTCTAAATGGGCGCTGCCGACGTTATTCACCAGCGCGACGTTTGGACGCACGAGTCCCGAGGTGTAATCGATTTCACCTTTATGGTTAGCGCCAAGCTCGAATATCCCAAACTCATCCGCTGGCGTTAAACGCAGCAAAGTGAGCGGCACACCAATCTCATTATTAAAATTGCCAGCGGTATAGAGGATTTGATGCTTTGCCGACAGAATGGTCGCGATCATTTCCTTCACGCTGGTTTTGCCGTTTGAGCCAGTCAAAGCAACACAAATCGGATTGATCTGGTCACGAACATAAGCACCAATCGCACCCATGGCTTTTTGACAATCAGCCACTATGAGCTGCGGAATATCAAAAGCTAACTCACGCTCAACCATTAACGCCGCGGCGCCGTTCGCAATAGCTGTAGCTGCAAAATCATGGCCGTCAAAGCGCTCACCCTTTAAGGCAACAAACAGGGTTGCAGCGCCGATTTTACGGCTATCACTGCTTAAATCTTGGATGGTGACGTCGTCACCGACTCGATGCACGCCTAAGTGTTGACTTAGAGTCTCGAGAGAAAGAGGGATCATCTTGATTGCTCCGATAACTGGCGTGCCAGGGCGCGTTCATCATAATCATGACGCACACCTGCCGCCTCTTGGTAAGTTTCGTGGCCCTTGCCCGCAAGCAAGATAACATCGCCAGGTTTAGCCAATGCCACAACCTCTTTAATCGCTGCGATACGGTCAACCTCAGTCAATGCCTGTTCAGGTGTTGCAAGCCCTTGGATAATATCGGTAATAATTTGCGCAGGGTCTTCACTGCGCGCATTGTCGCTGGTCACCATAATACGGTCGGCATACTGTTCTGCAGCTTGACCCATCAAAGGACGCTTACCCTTATCACGGTCGCCGCCACAACCAAACACGCACCATAAATCACCGGCACAATGGCGACGTAGCGCGTTTAACGCTTGTTCAATCGCATCGGGTGTATGGGCATAATCGACTACTAAGGTGATGTTATCCGCAGTAGTGAAACGCTCCATACGACCTGCAACGGGCGTTAAATATTGCACCTGCTCGGCTAACGCTTTCATATCAAAACCTTGCAGATACAAGGCCGATAACGCCGCGAGTAAATTAGAGAGATTAAAGGCACCAAGAAGTGGTGAGTGAATTTGAGTTTCGCCCTCGGGCCACACTAAGGTTGCACTGACACCTTGATCGTCAAACTTGGCATTTTTAGTATAAAAAGCCGCACCTTGATGACCTTCAATGCTAAAACCCCAAATCTGCGCAGGCACAGGCTTAAGCTCAATCAACCAAGAGGCGCCAACTGCATCGTCGAGATTTAATAAACCGTGACCTAAAGTGCTGAAACGAAATAGGCTTTGTTTAGCGGCGGCATAGCTTTCCATATCGCCGTGGTAATCGAGGTGATCGCGCGTCAGATTAGTGAACACGGCAACATCAAATGGTACTGCGTCGACGCGGCCTTGCACTAAGCCGTGGCTCGACACTTCCATGGCGCAGACGTTCGCGCCTTGGGCTTCAAACTCATGCAACTGACGCATTAAGGTAATCGCATCGGCAGTGGTATTACCGCTATCGACTAAAGCCCCCCAGAGACCATTACCAAGGGTGCCCATGACGGCGGCTTTGCCCCCCAATGAAGTTACCAGTTGTGCAATGAGTTGACTCGTAGAGGTTTTACCGTTAGTTCCAGTAATGCCGATAACCCCAAGGGATGGCATAACGGCAGACTTGTGCGCTAAGGGATAACGCTGGGCGGCAATTGCCGATACCTGACGACTTAACTGAAAGAAATAAATCTGCACACAGTGCTCGGCATTATCGCCCAGCAACACTTTGCCATGTTGGTCAGCCTCATCCGTGTGAACTAATACGGCTGCGGCACCTAAATCTAAGGCTTTTTCAATAAACTGTCTGCCATCGACCTTATGTCCTGGCAGCGCCAAAAACACATCGCCGCGACGTATTGCGCGGCTATCTAAGGTCAGATCATTGAAGGACTGCGCGCCAGCATAATGTAGCCAAGGCGCTAGCAAATCCCGTAATAACATCATTCTGCTCTCCCAGCGGCGATTCCCGCCAATTGCACTTGTTCTTTATCGGTAATGGGTTCAACGTTTAACATTTGCAGTGCGCCAGACATGACTTTGGCAAATGCAGGCCCCGCCACTGAACCACCATAATAGAGATCGCCCTTAGGCTCATTCACTACCACCACTATCGCTAATCTAGGATTATTCGCAGGAGCAACACCCGCAAATAAAGCAACATAATCATCACCATAACCACCAGCAACTGCCTTACGACTTGTGCCAGACTTACCTGCAACTGGATAACCGTCGATGTGCGCTAAGGTGCCAGTGCCGCCTTTTTCCGTTACACCGACCAGCATTTGCATTACATCGTGGGCCACATTTTCAGAAATAACTCGCTCACCGACAGGTGGCTTTTTCAGTTTCATTATCGAGACAGGAAACAAAGTACCGCCATTGCCTAAGGTGGCATACATGCGCGCAAGTTGAAGTGTTGTTGCCGTTAAGCCGTAACCAAACGACAAGGTGGCACGTTCAAAGTCTGACCAACGGTGGCGATCTTGAATCAAGCCAGCGCTTTCACCCGTGAGGTTAATTCCCGAAAAACTGCCAAGTCCCATGGATTGATAAGTACCGAGCAGTTGCTGCACCGGAATAGACAAAGCCAATTTACTGATGCCGACGTTACTGGATTTAGCCAAAATACGCGCCAAACTCATATCGCCGTAGTTGGCGGGGTCACGTACTTGGCGACCACCTAAACGCATCCAACCCGGTGAAGTGGCAATAATATCGGTCGATTTAACTGTGCCAGCTTCAAGCGCTGCGGCAACCACAAATGGCTTAATGGTCGAACCCGGCTCAAAGGTATCTGTCATAGCACGGTTACGCATTCTGAAGGTTTGCAGATTGTCGCGCGCATTGGGGTTATACGAAGGCGTATTCACCATTGCCAAGACTTCACCCGTGTGAATGTCGAGGACGACAATCGAACCCGAAGTCGCTTGGTTCATCTCAGTGGTGCGTTTTAGTTCGCGATAGGCTAATTGTTGGATCCTATGATCGATACTCAGCACGAGATCGTTAGGGCTCTCACCTTCCTGCACTATATCCAGACGCTCGACGACATGACCATCGCGTGACTTACGCACTTTTTGTTTGGAAGGCGTACCTGTTAACCAACTATTGTAAGCATTTTCAACACCTTCAATCCCAACATCATCTATGTTAGTGATGCCGATTAACTGAGCTGTGATTTCACCGCCAGGATAATAACGGCGGGATTCAGACTTTAGAAATACACCGGGTAATTTAAGTTGAGTAATATAGTCCGCAACCGCAGGGGTAATTTGGCGTTTCAAGTAGGTGAAGCGTTTGGTGGGGTTACTGCGCACTCGCTCTAACAAATCTTCGAGGGGCTCATGCAACACATCGGCTAAGGCTTGCCAGCGGCGCATATCGGCAAAACCATTACTATCATTGACTTGTTTTGGATCGGCCCAGACGGCTCGTACAGGTACGCTCACGGCCAGCATGTCGCCATTACGGTCGGTGATCAAGCCACGCTGCACTTCACGACTTGTGGTCCGCAATGTTCGCATGTCACTTTCGTGACGTAATTTGTCGGGCTCGATAATTTGAATGTAAGCTGCGCGTCCCACTAGGCTGCAAAACAACGCACACACAAACCCGACCACTACGTATAAACGCCAGTGGATCAATTGAGGTTTTTGCGGTTTGCTTACCCGTTTGATTTTCGCTTGCCTAGTCATATCTTCCCTATACTCACGGCACCTTTACCACAACTTCTTCGCTGGGTAACGGACGACTCATGTTGAGTTCCTTAGAGGCAATACGCGTAATACGACTGTGCTCAGTCTGCGATTGCTCTTCTAATAATAAATTGCGCCACTCAATATCTAATCTATCTCGCTCCTGCAGTAACTGGTCCCACTGGGTTGTCAGTTGACGGCTAACATGGCTGCCATAAACCACGGCAACCGCATTACTCAGCACAAGCAAGGCTAATAACAAGATCCATTTGTGCAGCCATAAATCATGTAAAACGATCCGTGGCAGATTAATCGAGGGCTTACTCACAGTGCGCCCCTTAGTAATCTAAACGCTCGGCAATGCGTAACACTGAGCTGCGAGCTCTGGCATTGCGTTCGATTTCTTCGTCGGATGGCATAATCGCCTTGCCCACGGCACGTAACTTACGCGACTTGTTAATTTGATCTTCAGTCACCGGAAAACCGTGCGGTACACTTTCGCCTTGGCTATGACGACGAATAAAACGCTTCACGATACGATCTTCTAAAGAATGGAAACTGATGACCGACAAGCGTCCTTGGGGAGCAAGCACATTGACGGCTCCTTCAAGTGCCTGATCAATTTGATCTAATTCACTATTGATATAAATGCGGATCGCTTGAAACACCCGAGTCGCAGGGTGCTTATTGCGTTCTTTATTTTTAGTGATACGCGCAATTAAATCGGCTAAATCTTTGGTACGTAAAAACGGCGTTTTCTCACGGTCGGCAGCAATACAACGGGCAATATGGCGAGCATTTTTCTCTTCACCGTAGGTTTTAAATACCCAAGCCATATCTTCAATTTCGGCACGAGCCAACCATTGCGCAGCCGTTTGGCCTTGACTGTTATCCATACGCATATCGAGTGGACCATCGCGCAAAAAACTAAAACCGCGCTCAGCATCGTCGAGCTGGGGTGAAGACACACCTAAATCGAGTAATACGCCATCAATTTTGCCCACAAGCCCAAGCTCTTCGACATAATCGGCTAATTGACCAAAGCCACCATGCACGATTTGAAAGCGTGGATCGTCAGCAAATTGTTTGGCCGCTTCAATCGCTTGAGGATCACGATCGATGGCGATCAATCGACCATGTTCACCGAGTTGTTGTAATACTTGTCTTGAATGACCACCGCGGCCAAACGTGCCATCGATATAGATGCCATCGTCTTTGATGTTTAAACCGCCAACCGTTTCTGCTAGCAGTACGGATAAATGGGCAAATTCTTGACTCATTACTCTCTTCTTATTTAGTTATCACGACTCGTTAAAGTGAAAAATCCGCGAGGCGCTCATTATTAACGAGATCCTCACTTCGAATCGTTTCCTGACATTCATCAATTTGCTGCAGCCAAGATTGCTCATCCCACAGCTCAAATTTATTCAATTGCCCCACTAGCATGATGCGCTTATCTAAATTGGCATATTGCCTTAACGGTGGCGGCAATAATATGCGCCCATTACTGTCGAGCTCCACTTCGTGGGCGTAGCCGAGTAGCAGGCGTTTTAAGGATCTCTGGGTTTTATCGGTATCTGAAAGCTTCAACAACTTAGCTTCGATCAATTCCCATTCGTGAATGGGATACAAGAGTAAACAGGCGGATTGGATATCAACGGTAATCACGATGCGGCCTTGGTGCTCAAGCTGCAAAGGTTCGCGGTATCGCACTGGAATAGCGATCCGTCCCTTTGTATCTAAGTTGATAGCACTGGCTCCACGAAACACGCTAATTCATCCTATCCTTTGATTTTTGATCCACAAATATCCACTATTTCCCACAACTGCTAAGTTTAGGGACAGTCGACAAGCATTGTCAAGGGATGGGATCCTTTTATAAATCCAGTCGGCAAGCGGGTTAGCCGCATGTTGAGCACTTAACCTCGCGACAAACTTTTGACAAGAAAAACCATTAGAGATTGACTAAACAGAGGAAACAACAGGAATAAATAGCGCCGATATATTCAGCAACCTTTTGCTTTCAGGTGCTTGCGATGAAAAAAATGGGGAATTATTTCTGTATTTGTGGGATTTTACGGGTCGAGAAATAACGTCAAACTCAAAAACGCAACAAAACAAACTTACGTCCATCCTTATTCGACAGTCAAAAAAGAGTTGAAATCAGCATAAAAATCTAAATTTTTATTCCAAATAAAGACGTTCATCTTTTTACTAATGGCTGAATATTAATGTCGCGATTGCGAGAAAGATCAAAAATCCCACGTAAAATCCACCAAAAGAACCACTTTCTCCCTATACATTCACCTTATACCCGCACTAGCTACCTAATGGCTCGCCTTATTCGCCTTAACAAGTTAAACGGCGTATAGTCTAAATATTGACCTACTTCAGCCGATATCATATTAAGAGGTGTAATAACAAGGAGGCGTTATGAGTGGATTGGATAGCATTTATGCCATGCTGGCACAGCCAGTAAAAGCCGTGTTTCACCCTAAACGGGTTGTTGACCAAGTCAGCAGCGCAAGCGCAAATGCCCCCGATAGCCATGAAACACCGCAGTCGCAGTTACCTCCAGCGTTAGAAAGCCGCAATACTAAAGTCAGGGAAAGACGCAAAGAATCAGATAACAATAAAAATAAGAAACGCCGTGCATCGGATGAAACCGAAACGCTAAAACTAAAAGAAGGTGTCGTACTTGAAGTGACCGATGATTCCGCAGAAATCAAGAAGCTACCGAGCCAACATATCATTGATGTAGAGGTATAAATCCGTACTGATATAAAACGGAAAAGGCGCAATCCCATTGGATTAGCGCCTTTTTATTAGCCTCTTTTTAGCAGCACTATCGAGCATGTCTGAAATCAGACCAGATTTCGAATCATGCGATACCTCAAATTAAGTTTGATCTCAAACCAATGCCGCCTCAAGACGTATTGTTTAAGTTCGAGTTCTGGCCACCGCGTCCTGCCAACCTGCGTATAGCTGTACTCGAGTCTGGGCATCGATATTAGGGATAAAATGCTTATCGATGCAGGCTTTGTGCTCAAGCTCTATCACACTCTCCCAAAAGCCCACGGCCAACCCAGCTAAAAATGCCGCGCCCAAAGCGGTTGTCTCACAAACGCTTGGCCTTAACACTTCGACATCGGTAATGTCGGCTTGAAATTGCATCAAAAAATCATTAGCGACCGCGCCGCCATCCACCTTTAAACGCTTAAGGCTGACGCCACTGTCTTTGGTCATAGCATCGAGTAAATCTTTACTCTGATAAGCGATAGATTCCAACGCTGCCCGAATAATATGATTACGATTCGCCCCGCGCGTCAGCCCAAATAGCGCGCCACGGGCATTGGGATCCCAATAGGGCGCACCGAGTCCCACAAAGGCGGGCACCAGATACACGCCATTAGTATCGGCGACCTTAGAGGCAAAATACTCGGTATCGCTGGCATCACGAATGAGCCCGAGCTCATCCCGCAACCATTGAATGGTCGCGCCGCCCATAAAGACGGAACCTTCAAGGGCATAATTCACTTCCCCCTTCGGCCCCACGGCAACTGTGGTCAACAAGCCATGGTTTGAGCGCACGGCCTTTGTCCCCGTATTCATCAACAAGAAACAGCCAGTGCCGTAGGTATTCTTCGCCATACCGGGTTCGACACATAACTGACCAAAAAGCGCCGCCTGTTGATCGCCCGCCATTCCTGCAACTTGGATTTCACTGCCTTCACCCGCAATCCGTGTCGTACCATACACGCTGCAGGAAGGTTTGACTTCGGGCAGCATAGACAAGGGAATACCTAAGGCTTGGAGTAACTTATTATCCCAAGTCAGGCTATGGATATTAAACAGCAAGGTACGGGCAGCATTGGTGGGATCGGTGACATGCACTTTGCCCTCGGTCAGCTTCCATACTAGCCAAGTATCGATAGTGCCGAATAACAACTCCCCACACTCGGCTTGCGCGCGAGCGTTGGGCACATTGTCTAAGATCCATTTAATTTTAGTGCCTGAAAAATAAGGGTCGAGTAGCAGGCCGGTGTTTTCACGCACATACTCTTCAAGCCCTTGGGCTTTGAGTTGCTCGCAGATTTCAGAGCTACGGCGACACTGCCACACAATTGCATTGTAGATAGGTTTGCCTGTGGCCTTCTCCCAAATAACTGTGGTCTCCCGCTGATTGGTAATACCTATCGCCGCCACTTCATCGCTATGGATCCCCGCCCTAGCCAGCACTTCAACCAATACTGAACTTTGGCTTGCCCAGATCTCCATGGGATCGTGCTCGACCCACCCCGGATTAGGGTACAACTGGGTAAATTCCCGCTGGGACACGCTGACAATGTTTGCGTCGTGATCGAACACTATCGCCCTTGAGCTGGTCGTGCCTTGATCTAAGGCCACCACGTATTTTTTCTGCACGCTACTATCCTATATGAACTCTCCGCCGCCTTTTTATGCTAGCGAGAATTAACATGATCCACCGACTTATGCAGTGAATATATTCGGAATTTACCGCCGTGACCAGCAAGCAAGCCGTAAAACAAGATAACGCCACCATGCTATAGCCATAAAAAAGCCCTGAAGATTCAGGGCTTTTTTTAACATGCTGAAATTACATCTTGTAGCTCATTTGGATACCCGCAAGCCATACATCACCGCTTGCTTCACCGTTAAAGTTAACAGTCGCGAGGTTCAATAGGTTTTGCTGTTCGTTGATTGGCGCATCGCCAGTCGCTTTAATATAAGTCACAGCAAAATCAACGTTCAGGTTCTTAGTTGCCTGATAACCTGCGCCGACAGAGAACCACAGACGGTCAGAGTCTGGAATTGTGGTTGTGCGCCACTCGTCATTTGCCGCCGTTTTATCTAAAGCAACACCGGCACGCACTAACCAGTCGTTATTCACTTGATAAGTCGTCCCTAGCGCGAAGCGCCAGTTATCTTCGAAGTGCTCTTCTTTAACTAAATCAGACTCTAAGCCGCCCTTAGGCTTAACTTCACCAGGGAAATAAGCCACTAGTTGATCGAATACACTCCAATCGGTCCAGTTCACACTCGCATGCATGGCCCAGTTATCGGTCAATTGGTGATGGGAAGCTATCTCTGCAAAAGCGGGCAATTCAAGCGGTAAATAACCTTCAATGGACACATCTTGGCCGCCAGTGTACAGAACACCAGACGCATGGCCATCTAAGTCCAGTTGCACGCCGCTGTGATAAGCAAAACCTAAACGGTGAGCAGGATTAATTTGCCAGCTTGCACCTAACTGCCAGCCGTAACCCACATCATCACCCTTCATGCTTTTCAGCTCAGTGCCACCTGGAGGTAACATAGCCTGCACAGGAGCCGGCAGAGCAGGTTTGATACCATCAACCCAACCTGGTAATGAGGCACCAATTTCGCCTTCACCATAAACGATCCGTACACCAGCACCTACGCTGACAGCATCATTGATGCGATAAGCGATGTTTGGATTAAATTCAACGGTCGTAACCGAAGTCTTATTACCAAAAATAGCCGCTGCGTGAGTAGCGGGTAATTCAGTGGCTAGACCATAATTAGAGTTTACCGCTAGGCCCCAAGTCCATTGATCATTTAGCTGATTTGAATAATAAAAATTTGGCACGAGTGCGTCATCGGCCACATCCAGTGCATCGCCACCTTTCATAACAACAGGATTAGGACCAATTAACGGTGAGCTAAGGCTGACATCACCTGTCACATCGACGTTTGGCATAACGTAAATGCCACCCGCGGACAACTGACGTCCTTCTAAATAAGTCAGCATTGCAGGATTTCGACCTTGAGCCGAAGCGTTATCCGCCATAGCGGCTTCACCCGCAAAGGCGCGACCTAAACCTGTAGCAGAGTATTCCGCAAGTTGAAAACCCGCGGCATGGAGTTGAGTCGTTGAACTTAACAAGGCTGCAGTGACAGCCAAAGTCAGAAGACGTTTTTGCATTGTTATTCTCTAATCATATTATTGTTATCTGTACTACTTAGATGAGTACTGCGGCGTTCAGGCAAAATAGAGCAAACACTCCATATTGAATGCGCAGCAGTTTACTTATGCAGAAGATGTTTGCAACCGAAGGAGATAAAACAGACAGAAACTCTAAAGAAATGCGACTTTAAAACAGATTTAGTGACATACATCACCATTCAAACAAAAGCCAACCATTAAACACTCAAAAATCATTCACGACAGTCGTGAGATTTAAATTAAGAACCCAACAAATACCAATATTAAACAACAAGATAAAAAATTAAAACTTTGGAACACCTGTAAATCATTTAAACTCGACAAATTCAGCATAAATCACTGCAGAGAATGAAATTTTCTAGTATCAAAACGACAATAAAAATTTATGTCTTAAAATACAATAAATTAAATTAAGAGTGTATTGAGATTCAAAACAAAAACGCCTAGGTATTAACTTAGGCGCTTAATTATAGACTCAACACGAGTACAAATGTGCGCTGAAAGTTTAGCGGCGCCAACCTTGGATTTGAGTTTCGTACTGACTGATTTGCGCAGCATGGGACAAGGTCAACCCAATAGCATCTAACCCATTGAGTAACTTATGTCTCGCCGACTCTGCCAGCGTAAAACTAAACTCAGCACCTGACGGTGCAATCACTTTACAGCTTGTGAGATCAACCGTGATTTGCGCGCCTTCTTCTGCCGCCACTTCGTCCATCAACTGACGCACCTGCGCATGGGTTAACGCCACAGGCAATAGGCCATTATTGATTGAGTTGCCGTAAAAAATATCGGCAAAACTCGGCGCTATAATGGCGCGCAAACCAAAGTCTGCCAGCGCCCAAGGCGCATGCTCGCGGCTTGAACCACAACCAAAGTTTTCCTGCGACAAAAGAATTGAAGCGCCTTTATAACGAGGCTGGTTCAATGAAAACTCAGGATTAGGCACATCGCCCGCATCATCTAAATAACGCCAGTCATGAAATAAGTGCACGCCAAAACCATCGCGCGTCACCTTAGACAAAAACTGTTTCGGAATGATCTGATCCGTATCGATATTGGTGCTGTCTATCATGCCCGCAATCCCGGTATGGGTCGTAAAAGGTTGCATTAACTTCTCCTCTTGGGTTTACGGTAATTAGTAAGGTTTACGAATATCGACAAAATGCCCAGCCACCGCAGCGGCGGCGGCCATTGCAGGGCTCACCAAATGGGTGCGACTGCCACGGCCTTGGCGGCCTTCGAAGTTACGATTACTGGTCGAAGCGCAGCGATCACCCGCTTCTAATCTGTCATCGTTCATCGCTAAACACATAGAACAACCCGGTAAACGCCACTCAAACCCCGCTTCGATAAAGATTTTATCTAAGCCTTCGGCTTCGGCTTGCGCTTTCACTTGACCAGAACCGGGTACGACAATCGCGGTGACGCCATTCGCGACTTTACGACCTTTGGCATGTACGGCGGCGCTGCGTAAATCTTCAATCCTTGAGTTAGTACAAGAACCGATAAATACCTTGTTGATACTGATGTCTGTCATAGGCGTGCCCGCACTCAGGCCAATGTATTCTAAGGCCTTTTCCATGCTGGCACGGGTGCTTGGGTTGGCTTCATCAATAGGATTTGGCACTTTTCCATCGATCGCTACGACTTGGCCGGGGTTTGTACCCCAAGTCAATTGTGGTGCAATATCGGCGGCATCGAGTACCACAGTCGCATCAAACACGGCGCCATCATCGGTTTTTATGGCTTGCCAATAAGCGACAGCCTCAGTCCAATCTTCGCCCTTGGGTGCAAACTCGCGGCCTGCTAAATAGTCGAAAGTGGTTTGATCCGGCGCGACCATGCCCGCCTTAGCGCCCATCTCAATCGCCATGTTGCACACTGTCATGCGGCCTTCCATCGACAGGGCTTCAATCGCCTCACCGCAGAACTCCACCACATAACCCGTGCCACCATCCATGCCGATTTTGCCAATAATAGCGAGTACGATATCTTTGGCGGTCACGCCATCGGTGACATGACCACGCACTTCAATCTTCATGGTCTTAGCTTTTAGTTGACGCAAGGTTTGGGTTGCTAAAACGTGCTCAACCTCGGACGTACCAATGCCAAACGCCAATGCCCCAAAGGCGCCATGGGTCGCGGTATGGGAATCACCACAGACAATCACAGTGCCGGGTAAGGTAATACCCAACTCTGGCCCCATCACATGCACAATCCCTTGATTAGGATGGTGAATGTCGTATAAACGCACGCCAAAGTCTTTACAGTTTTGCGCTAGGGTTTCAACCTGAGTGCGCGCCATCGGGCTTAGGGCATCCAAGCTGGCGCTACGGGTCGAAGTGTTGTGATCCATAGTAGCAAAGGTTTTTTCCGGTGCACGCAGTTTGCGGCCCGCCACTTTTAAGCCACTAAATGCTTGGGGAGAAGTCACTTCATGGACTAAATGTCTGTCGACATAAATGATCGGCGCTTCACCTTCAGGAGTCGCTACAACGTGGGCATCCCATACTTTTTGATACAGCGTTTTTGCCACCGCGTTTTTTGGCACAGTCGTCATTACACACCTTCCTTTATAGCATTGGCGATAAAGTCACCCATCTCGGCGGTTGATTTAGCTTGGCTACGCTTGTCGCTGCTCAATAGCTCACCGGTTAAGTAGCCAGAATTTAATGCTTTGCTTACGGCACGTTCAATCGCACAGGCGGCTTCTTCTTGCTTTAAGCTGTGGCGCAGCATTAATGCCGCCGACAGAATTTGGGCGATAGGGTTTGCAATACCTTTGCCCGCGATATCCGGCGCACTGCCACCCGCTGGTTCAAATAAACCAAAGCCAGTGCTGTTCATGCTCGCCGATGACAACAAGCCCATAGAGCCAGTTAACATGGCGATTTCGTCGGATAAAATATCGCCGAACAGGTTAGAACATAGCATCACATCGAACTCATCGGGACGACGTAGCAACTGCATGGTCGCATTATCGATATAGATGTGTTCAAGCTCGACATCGGGGAAATCTACTGCGACTTCTTCAACCACTTGGCGCCATAACACTGAACAGGCGAGCACATTGGCTTTATCCACTGAGGTCACTTTTTTACGGCGACCACGGGCGGCTTCGAAGGCGATGCGGGCGATACGGCTAATTTCGCGACGGCTATAACGCATGGTATCGAAGGCTTCTTCATTTTCGCCTTCGCCTTGACGGCCCTTCGGCTTACCAAAATAAATGCCGCCGGTTAACTCGCGCACACATAAAACATCAAAGCCACGGGCGGAAATATCGCTACGCAGCGGCGACATATGTTCTAAGCCATCATGCAATTTTGCTGGGCGCAGATTACAGAACAGTTCGAAGTGACCACGCAGAGGCAATAGCGCGCCGCGCTCAGGTTGTTCATTTGGCGGTAACTTTTCCCACTTAGGGCCGCCTACCGAGCCAAACAGGATCGCATCGGCCGCTTCACAGCCCTTTAGTGTGGCATCGGGTAAGGGACTACCGTGGTTATCGATGGCAATACCGCCAACATCGAATTCAGTGTATTCGATATTCAAATCGAAACGCGCTTCAACCTCACGCAGCACTTTACGCGCCTCTGCCATCACTTCAGGACCGATCCCATCCCCTGCTAATACTGCTATTTGATAACTCATACGCCAGCCAACTCCTTTAAATGTAAATGCTTTATGCTCGACCTTGCTATTCTTTGGATGCTTTTAGCGACTAGACGCCGCCTAGCTCTCGGTTTTTTTGCATGCTTTGTTTGTAATCGGCGACCTTGTCTGCGCGGCACGTTAAGTTCATCACATGCACTAAAGCGCGCGCCGAGGCTTCGACCACATCGGTCGCTAAACCTACGCCGTGAAAGTTCTGCTCGTGGTAAACCGCGGTAATGTCGACTTGGCCTAAGGCATTTTGACCTACACCCTTAGCGCCTAGCTTGTAGCTGATGATATCGATTCGGCGATCGGTTGCGCGGGCAATCGCGTTATAGGCAGCATCGACAGGACCATTACCCGTTGCGGCTTCGGTTTTAATTTCGCCGCCCACTTCGATACGCACAGTCGCCGTAGCTACGCCTTCAGTTGAGTCAGACTGCACCACTAATTGCTGCAATTGATAGTGATTGTCTTCTTCGGCCTGCGCTTCCATAAAGGCTAAGGCTTCTAAATCATAATCAAATACTTGGCCTTTTTTATCTGCCAATTTTAGAAACTCTTCATACAGAGTATCCATATTGTAATCGTGCTCGCTATAGCCCATTTCTTCCATGCGATGCTTGATCACATGGCGACCCGAGCGCGAGGTCATATTCAAGTTGTTACGATTCAAACCTATGCTTTCGGGCGTCATGATTTCATAGGTATTTTGTGCTTTTAACATGCCATCCTGATGGATACCCGACGAATGGGTAAAGGCATTGGCACCGACAATCGCCTTGTTCGCCTGCACTGGCATATTGCATAACTGGCTGACTAAATTAGAAGTACGATGAATTTCCTTGGCATTAATGCCCGTTTCTAATCCCAACATCCCCTTACGCGTCGCTAAAATCATAGCGATCTCTTCCAGCGAACAGTTACCCGCACGCTCACCTATACCATTGATGGTACATTCGATTTGACGCGCACCGTGCTGTACAGCGGTAATCGAGTTAGCCACAGATAAACCTAAGTCATCGTGGCAATGCACTGAGATCACCGCTTGGTCGATATTCGGCACCCGATTAAACAAAGTCTGAATGATATTGCCAAACTCGCTTGGTACTGTGTAACCGACCGTATCGGGAATATTAATGGTGCGTGCGCCCGCACGAATGGCGGCTTCTACCATACGACATAGATTATCGATGGGCGTACGCCCCGCATCCTCACAGGAAAACTCCACATCGTCGGTAAAACGGCGGGCATACTTCACCGCGCCTACGGCCATCTCTAACACTTGGTCGAAAGAACGCTTCAACTTGCTCTCAACGTGAATCGTTGAGGTCGAGATAAACGTATGGATACGGAATTGATCTGCGACAGACAAGGCCTGCGCCGCGGCATCGATGTCCTTTTCCAATGCACGGGATAAGGCACAAACGCGGCTATTTTTAATGGTACGCGCTATGGTCTGCACTGACTCAAAATCACCGGGTGAAGAAACCGGAAAACCCACTTCCATCACATCCACACCGAGACGTTCCAGCGCCATAGCGATCTGTAGTTTTTCTTTGACCGACAAACTTGCGGCTAACGCCTGCTCACCATCACGCAAGGTAGTATCAAATATTATGACTCTGTTAGACATCTCGCTTCTCCATGGAACGTCACCGTTCGTTAGTTAATTTTTGCCGTATTCAGATACAAAAAACCCCGCAACATCGGTGCGGGGTTTGTGAATGCTTTGCCTCTTTATCGAGCGTGCAACACTAAGACCTCCGCGTATAAACCGCGAGAGAGAGAAGGAGGAGGTCGAGTTTGCGGCTAATAATATTCATTTAATCTGTATATTTATTCTGTTTGAATTATTGAGGACGGTTAATATTTAACTTGCCTAGCCGATAGTGTCAACCCTAATTTTTTCATGTTCCACTCATTCAACCTGTCTTAAGGCTAATAACGGTGAGTTTCATCCCCAAATTAGTGATCGATTCCACAGAATTAACCGGCTGTTTGGATTCAGAAATCACTGGGATGTGTTAACTTATTCCCCTTAGAAAAAAATAGTTTTTTATGCAAAAAACGATTAAGAAAAGTTATAATCCCGCCTTAGTGATTAGGGATGTTAGAACTTACGCATTTTATATGGAGCACAAAATGGATTTTCGCGTCTTGGTACTGAGCCTGTTGTTATGGCTGTTTCCCTTTGGGGCCAGTGCTATAGACCAATTAGATGAACTCACTGAACTCGTCTACCAATATCCCAGTAAAGCACTCACTCAAATAACAGCGTTAGAAAAACAATTTGCGACCAGTGCAAGCTCAGATATCAATCGACTCAGATTAAGTGTGTTGAAATGCCAAAACCTACTACAAATAGGGGAAAATGAAGCCGCTATCAACGTCGCTCAATTAGGCGAAGCAAACGCTAAACAACTTAAGCTAGATCAAGTACGACCTTACTTTTTGATTTGCCAAGCCGATGCCAACCTTAGCTATAACAATATTCAAAATGCGCTGCCCTTGCTTGATTCAGCCATTAACCTCGCGCGACGTTACCAGCAACCACAAGCCTTAGTCGATGCTTTACGCTTACGTGGCCAACTCGATACTGACACTGACAACTTCTCTTCTGCTATCGAAGATTTACGCCTCGCGATTGATATTTATCCGGATATTCATGCTCAAACCCAAAATTGGATTTGGCCACCACAGGCCTATGTGTATGCCGCGATGGGAAATTTACTTTATGCCACCCATGATTTCCCCCAAGCCATGTATTACACCAACTTAGGTATACAAAGTGCCGATGCAAAAGGGAAAGTTTTACACTTTATTTTACGCAATGCAGCTCGGATAGCGCTTGATAATCAAGAGTTTGATTACAGTGATAAACTCGAACAACAAGCTAAAGCGCTTTTACCTGAGCTCGGTTCGCCACTTGAACTCGCCTACAGTTATGCCATTTTGGCCTCAATCGCGCTCGATAAAGGCCGCATCGATAATGCCGAAGAATATCTTTCTATCGCGATTAATACGTTTAAAAAACAAAATCAACAATTAGCGACAATGCGTTCAACTCGCCTACTCGCCCAAATTCGTTTTGCTCAGCATCAAGAAGATGCCGCTTTAATCCTCATGAATCACGCTATTGAGCAAGCTGAAAACCTAAAACAATACTCAGATCTTAAAGGGTTTTACGGGATCATGAGCGATCACTACTTAGAAAAAGGGGATTTTAAACAAGCCTATTCTTTCTTGCTCAAACGTTATCGAGCGGCCGAGCTCACCAATCAAGCGATGAATAATGCTCGGATATTGCAATTTAAGGCCCGCCTAAATCAACAAGATCTGCAGCAGAAGCCAAATAGCACTGCACCAGAAAAAGATTCAATCTTACAAGAGCTAAATGTCGATTGGGCCTATAGCACACTGTTCTTAATCGCGATGGCATTATTGGGCGGAGCTATTTGGTATTTGATTGATAAACAGAATAATCGTGCCCCACATATTGAAGGTAATGAACCTGCTGAAACGCTGCTCCAACAAGTCACATCAGCATTAAACAGTGCCAAACAAGGTAATTACCCACTGTCTTTATTATTGTTTAATGCGAGTCAGATCCGTCAAGTTGACCTGCCTCTCTTACAGGATGAGCTACAACACAGACTACGGGAGCAAGATAAGTTAATCCGATATTCGATGGATGAAATTGTCATTATCCTGCCGCATACCTCGGCAACTGGTGCTAAAAGAGTCGTTAGTCAGTTAGTTGCTTGCATTCAGCCTTGGCAGGGTTCAAGTAAGGTCAATATTGGTATAGCGGCGATGCAACAGTTTGATACCTTAGAGTCTTTAATTAAGCGAGCCAGTATCAATCAATTGGGCAAGGTTAAAGTCAATGAGAATAATCCAAACTATTATTCTCCCGCTAAATAAGCCGCGATTTCATCGAGAAAAGCGTCACCGAAACGACTCAGTTTACGCTCGCCAACCCCGTTGACGGCGAGCATTTCCCCCGCGCTCGTTGGCATCATGGCTGCCATTTCTGCGAGGGTAGCGTCGTTAAAGACTAAATACGGCGGCACATCCTGCTGCTCGGCAATGGTTCTACGCAATAACTTCAACCGTGCGAACAACTTACGGTCATAATTCAACGGTGCTTTAGACTGACTCGCCTTACGTTTTGTGGTTGTTAACTGAATACGCGGTTCAGCAAGCATTAGCGCCACTTCCCCTTTGAGCACAGGTCGTGCTGATGGGTTTAGGGTAATAGATGAACCGCGAGTCACATCTTGACTCGCCAGTCCCAAATGAATGAGTTGGCGGATCACACTCAACCAATATTCATGGCTCTTGTCTTTACCAATCCCCCAAGTCGTGAGTTTGTCATGCCCTCGATCGACTATCGGCGCGCCTTTCGAACCGCGCAACACTTCAATTAAATGATTGATACCAAAACGCTGGCCTAAACGGAAAATACATGACAGCACCTTCTGCGCATCTTCGGTGCCGTTATAACGCTTAGGCGGGTCGAGGCAAATGTCGCAGTTACCACAGGGCTCTAATGCACTCTCATCAAAGTAATGCAGCAACACTTGGCGGCGACAGGTCTGCGCCTCAGCAAAGGCAGCCATAGTATTAAGTTTGTGGAATTCGACCTGTTGCTGCGGTCCTGGCTCGGACTGTTCAATCAAATGTCGCACCCGACCAATATCGGCGGGATCGAACAACATAAAAGCTTCTGCATCGAGCCCATCACGTCCTGCTCGGCCCGTTTCCTGATAATAGGCTTCGATACTTTTCGGGATATCGTAATGCACTACAAAGCGCACATTAGACTTATTAATCCCCATACCGAAAGCCACAGTGGCAACCACAATATCAATTTGATCTTTAAGGAAACTATCCTGTACTGCACCACGGTCTTCCTGCGTCATTCCCGCATGATAGGCCTTGGCATTAAAACCTTGCAGGCATAAACGGTCAGCCACTTCATCGACACGGCGACGACTGCTGCAATAAATAATGCCGTTAGTACCATTCTGCTGCGTTAAAAAATGTCGTAACTGATTAGCTGCATTAAGCTTTTCGGCGACTGTATAGCGAATATTGGGCCGATCGAAACTTGAAAGTAAACGGAATGGGTCAATACCGAGCCGCTCACAAATACTCTGCCGAGTCGCCTGATCTGCTGTTGCGGTCAGCGCCATCATGGGCACATAGGGGAAGAGTTGCTTTAACTGGCCGAGCGCCGCATATTCTGGGCGAAAATCATGACCCCACTGACTGATACAATGCGCCTCATCGATGGCAAACATCGCGAGCTGGAGCGACTGCATGCGCTCAATAAAATCAGCGGTTAATAAACGTTCAGGTGACACATAAAGCAGTTTTAACTCACCGTGGCGTAGCTGCCTTAATACTTCGGCACTCTGCTCGCGCGGCAATGAGGAATTCAGATAAGCCGCAGCAACACCGGTTTGCAACAAGCTATCGACTTGATCTTTCATCAAAGAAATCAATGGGGAGACGACAATAGTGATGCCATTCATCATCAAGGCAGGTAACTGATAACACAGACTCTTACCGCCGCCCGTTGGCATGATCACTAAGCAATCTTGCCCGCCGCAGACACGTTCTATCACCTCCCGCTGACCGTCCCTAAAGTCACGGTAACCAAACACCTGTGCGAGGCGTTGCGAGAGCGGATCATCATGCGTGTCGAGTACGAGCTTTTCCATGGATCTTCTATGTCAAAAGTGAGGGGGCCTATTCTAAAGGACTGAACCGCTCCTGTCTTGCGCCATCTTGTCGTAAACCCATTCTGGATAAATGTCATCGACTAAGATCGCCCTCCCTCAACTAACCATAATGCCCATAGCCAATTTATCTTCAATCTAGCTTAAGTTGCATTCTGCGCACGCTTCACTGTAGATTAATTGCTCTAAGCCGCACTTTGTTAATCTAAGTGTTGATAACAAATCCAATTACGCCTAATACCGTCACTCAGTGACAAGGATGAGAAACCATGACAAACCCAATCCAAGCCGAGATATTAAGCCGAGTGGCAGAAGTCTTTGATCAACATGTCCCTTTTCATAATCTGCTCGGGCTCGATATTAAACGCTACGATGTCGACGGTGTCGAAGTGGTCATCAATATGAAACCAGAACTTATTGGCAATATCCATCAACAGATCCTCCACGGCGGTGTCACAGCTACAGTACTAGATGTGGTCGGCGGACTCACCGCATTTGCAGGACTGGTTGCAAGCCGTGAAGATTGGACGATTGAAGAATTACAACAACGCCTCCAAACTTTAGGGACGATTGATATGCGCGTCGATTATCTGCGGCCGGGACGCGGCCTCACCTTTACGGGCACGGGCAGCGTCATTCGTGCGGGTAATCGAGTTTCAGTATGCCGCATGGAACTACATAATGAGCAAGGCACGCATATCGCTTTTGGAACAGGGACTTATATGGTGGGTTAGGTGGTTAAATTTAGATGTGTATTAGTGCCTTAGGGCTCAAAATTGACTAAGGTAAACGTCTTAATTAACAGGATGGTTACTCACTTTAATCGCCCATTCAATCTATTGCGGAGATATTCTGTAACGAAAAGAACACGGCGATGCCCTTGAGTCAGCGGTCAGACACACCTACAATCGCCACCTTGTTGTTCTTCGAAGATGTCTCATGCCAGATCTTGAATACCGCAAAGGGATCCTACTTGCCGTCAGTGCTTACTGTATGTGGGGTTTTGCGCCTTTATATTTCAAATTACTCAACCATGTTTCCGCCACCGAAATTTTGCTCCATCGGGTGATTTGGTCATTCGTGTTTATGCTGATGATTATGCAGTTTATCGGCGGGTTCTCACGCTTACGCTTACTGTTTAAACAGCCTAAACAGCTGATGGTTCTCACCATTACTTCCATATTGATCGCGGGAAACTGGCTACTATTTATCTGGGCGGTAAATAACGATCACATGCTCGATGCCAGCCTAGGTTACTTCATCAATCCTTTACTCAACGTCTTACTCGGTATGTTATTTCTAGGCGAAAGATTGCGTAAACTGCAATGGTTTGCGGTTTCACTCGCCAGCGCTGGCGTATTGATCCAGTTAATCTCTTTTGGCTCAATTCCCATCGTCTCACTGGCACTCGCGGGCACCTTTGGTTTCTATGCGCTGCTGCGAAAAAAGGTCAATGTGGATGCTAAGGCCGGATTATTGGTCGAAACCGCAGTGTTATTACCGGTAGCGCTGATTTATCTCGTCGCAACCTTAGACACTGCCACGGCGAGCATGCTGACTAACGATTGGCAATTGAATCTGATGTTAATGGCGGCTGGGATAGTGACTACCATTCCTTTGCTGTGTTTTGCAGGGGCAGCGGTACGTATTCCATTGTCTATGCTCGGCTTTTTCCAATATATTGGCCCGAGTATTATGTTCATCCTCGCGGTGAGTCTGTTCAATGAGCCCTTCGATGCCGAAAAAGGCGTGACCTTCGGCTTTATCTGGAGCGCGCTACTCGTCTTTACCTTAGATATGGCCTATAAACGCAAGACGGCGTAAGCATTATCACGCCGATACACAGTTGCAGAAGTGATGACATATGATGATTACTTTTGTAACTGTGCTAAAAACTCACTCCCTTGCGGTACTGTCAGTAATAAACTGTAGCCTTTAGTCGTTGGCACTAACACTAACTGCGATTTATCTGTTATCGCCAAAAATGCCCTGCCTTTCCCTTGTAGATTAAACCAACCCAATTGAAATCCTGGCATGCCTATACCGTTGGCTTTAAATCTCGGCGTTAAATCTGCCTCTTGTTGCAAATCGACTATGCGTGCCTCGGCGGGCAATAAATCCACGCGGGATAACTGCACTTTATAGAAGGGAACATCCAATGTGAGCTCTGTATCGGTTAACACTAATTCGGCGCTATTCGATTGATAGAAGACCCAAGAAAATCCGCCCATCACCACCAGCAATATACCTAAACTCGCCGACTTCGCTATCTTAGGCATATTTTTTAGCCATAACATCAGTAAGATACCCGCTAAACCGAGCAATAAGACGATAAAACTGAAGATAGAGGTTTGGGTTAAAGGGGCGAGTTCAAAAAATTGAGGACTCATTGGCAGTATCTCCCGTGCAGTGAAGCCTTAATCTGCCAACAAAGACATATTATGTCGATAAAAATGCCAGCGCTAATATGAGTACTAGGCTGACATTGATTGGATTGATTTAGAACGGCTTAAAGATCGAGCGCGAGAATTTTGGAGCGGCGTTGATAGTTATACAACTGCTTCTTCTTCTGCGGCAGTGCTTCAACATCTTCAATCACAAAACCATGCTCTAAGAACCAGTGAATGCTCCGAGTTGTCAATGCAAACAATCGTGAATAACCACGGTTTCTGGCCTGATTGATAATGTTCTTCAGCAGTAAGCTCCCTCTATCGGCATCGCGATAATCAGGATGCACCACCAAACAAGCAAACTCACCCGCATTGTCCTCTTCAAAAGGATAGAGCGCAGCACAACCAATCACTAAACCATCGCGTTCAATCAACATGAACTGTTCGATTTCGATCTCAAGCTGCTCACGGCTACGACGCACCAGAATGCCTTGCTCCTCCAATGGACGGATAAGGTTCAGTACACCGCCAATATCAGCGATCGACGCACAGCGTAAACGCTCGGCACTCTCAGTCACGATTTGCGTGCCTATCCCTTCGCGAGAAAACAGTTCCTGCAACAAGGCGCCATCTTCGAGGTAGCTAACTAAATGACAACGCGGTACGCCATTGCGGCAAGCATCGATACTGGCTTTGAGAAACGCCATAGTGCCAACACAAGCAGACCCTTGCTCGGCCAGCTTGTTCATGATGTTTTGCGCATCATTTGGCATCAACTCGGCAATCACATCGCCATTACGATCGAGAATACCGTTCTGTGAGCTAAAGCCGATCATCTTGTCGGCTTTGAGCTTAATTGCCACTTGAGTCGCGATTTCCTCGGCGGTGAGATTAAAGCTTTCACCAGTAACCGAAGCCGCAATCGGCCCCATCAATACGATGCAGTGATTATCTAACTGACGTTTTAAGCCTTGCACATCAATACGACGCACTTTGCCACTCAGACAAAAGTCCACACCATTATCCACACCCAGTGGTTGAGCAATCACAAAGTTGCCGCTCACTAAGTTAATTTGCGCACCTTGCATCGGCGTATTACTTAAACTCATGGATAAACGCGCTGTGATATCAAATTGCAGTGCACCCGCAACTTGCTTAATCACTTTGAGCGAATCTTCATCCGTGATACGCACACCGTCGTGGTAGGCAGGCGCAATACCGTTGGCGGCTAATGCAGCATCAATCTGCGGCCTAGCGCCATATACCAACACCACTTTGATCCCTAAACTGTGCAGCAGGGCGACATCATTTAAGATGGCGCGGAATTGATTTTGAGCCAAAGCTTCACCACCCAGCATGACCACAAAAGTTTTACCTCTGTGGGCATTAACATAGGGGGCAGAATGACGAAATCCATCAACCAGTTCAGTGGTACGCACGCGTTATTTACACCTCATTTTTGAGCTGGCAGCGTCACTATGACACACCAGGAATGAATCGCTAACTTTCGCGTATGGTATTGCATTTTAATTCACATATAAAGAATTTATTCTCACTAAAGTGCAGATTTGATGATTTAAAGTGCTTAGAACTGCACTATTTTATATTTTCAGTAAGTGTTCACACTTTTTTAACTTCACAGGGGATGATTCAGCGGCATCAGTTTGCGAGGCAATTATCTCAACTTGATGACTAGCCACTAAAAAAATGCAAAAAAAAGCCCCTTAAATAAGGGGCTTTTCTCGAAACACTAACCAAGGATTACTTGATTTTGGCTTCTTTGTAGATAACGTGCTGACGAATAACTGGATCAAATTTTTTGATTTCCATTTTTTCAGGCATGTTACGCTTGTTTTTTTCAGTTGTGTAGAAGTGACCAGTCTTAGCTGTAGAAACTAATTTGATCTTCTCACGATTACCTTTAGCTTTAGCCATGATCTATTATACCTTCTCGCCACGGGCACGAAGTTCAGCAACAACAACTTCGATACCTTTTTTGTCGATCAGACGGATACCTTTAGTAGATACACGTAACTGTACGAAACGCTTTTCTTCTTCTAACCAAAAACGGTGGTTTTGTAGGTTAGGTAAAAAACGACGACGGGTCGCGTTTTTTGCATGCGAACGGTTGTTACCAACCATCGGCTTCTTGCCAGTAACTTGGCATACTCTTGACATGTCAATCTTCTCCAAAAACAATTTTAACGCTCGAGCATTAATGTGCCTCGTATGGCCGTCGCCCGAGGCACAAAGAGGGCGCATTTTATACACGATCACAGAGTGAAGATCAAGTGTTAGATTAATTAATCCAGCCTCGTTCTGCAAAAGAAACTATCTCTCGATCACCTACAACCATATGGTCCAACAAGGATACGTCTATGGTTGCTAACGCATTTTTTAATCGCTCAGTTATTCGTCGGTCAGCCTGACTGGGCTCGGCAATACCAGACGGATGATTATGACAAACTATAACTGCTGCGGCCTTTTTCTCCAGCACTAAGCTCACCACTTCACGTGGATATACTGAGGCTGAGTCTATTGTGCCGCGGAATAATTCGACAAATTGAATCACTCTATGCTGGCTATCCAGCAGTAAAACTGCGAACACTTCATAGGAGCGATCGGCCAATTGTCGCATTAAATAGTCCCGAGTTAAATCGGGATTTGTCAAAACCTGACCTCTTTGCAGATTTTCCTGCGCTACACGCCGCGCTAATTCGGCCGCAGCTTGAAGCTGGGCGTATTTTACAGGTCCTACGCCCGGAAGTCGACACACCTGATTTCTTGGGGCACAGAGCAGGTTTCTGAGGCCGCCAAACTCGCAAATAAGCGACCTAGCAAGGTCAACCGCGTTTAATCCAGCTAAACCGTTACGCAGCAATACTGCCAGTAATTCAGCATCCGAGAGATGCGCAGCTCCTTTTTGTAACAGTTTATCTCTGGGACCTTCGCCCTCAGGCCAATCTTTAATCCCCATGCGACCTCCCTGTCATCTCACATATTTTCACTTTACTGAGTATGGACGAGATTTTTTGAACTGGGATAGTCACTAAAATTCACCGCTTTGTGATATTGTTGCCGGCATTATTTCTATCTCGGATGATGTCTGTGAGTCTGACAAATAAAAACGTCCTGCTGGGCATTGGCGGCGGTATTGCGGCCTATAAAAGTGCTGATTTAGTACGTCGCTTGAAAGAGCGTGGTTTTGATGTGCGCGTGGTGATGAGCCAAAGTGCGATGGAATTTATCACGCCTCTGACGCTGCAAGCGTTGTCTGGACATCCAGTGGCATCTAGCTTGCTCGACCCCGCAGCAGAAGCAGCCATGGGTCATATAGAACTCGCTCGTTGGGCAGATCTCGTCATCATCGCCCCTGCAACCGCAAACCTATTGGCGCGGATTAATGCAGGCATGGCCGATGAGCTAATCACCACCACGTGTCTTGCCACTGAGGCGCCAATTGCCCTGTGTCCAGCAATGAACCAACAGATGTACCGTAATCTGGCAACTCAAGCTAATTTAACTAGCCTAGCATCACGTGGTTTTACACTTTGGGGACCCGCCAGTGGCAGTCAGGCCTGTGGTGAAGTGGGTCCTGGTCGTATGTTAGAGCCATTAGACATAGCGGAACTGGCTACACAATTTTTTGCCACGCCTGACGCCGTTGAATTTAAGCCACTCGCAGGACAGTCGGTGCTGATTACCGCCGGACCAACCCGTGAAGCAATTGATCCCGTCAGATACATTTCAAATCACAGTTCTGGAAAAATGGGCTTTGCACTGGCCAAAGCCGCGGCAGATATGGGGGCAACAGTCACCTTAGTCTCAGGCCCAGTAAATCTAAGCACCCCAGAAGGCGTGACACGCATTGATGTTGAATCGGCGCAAAATATGCTCGATGCTGTTATGGATAACTTTGATAAAAAAGATATTTTTATTGGCTGCGCCGCCGTTGCAGACTACCGCATTAGCGATATTGCTACCTGTAAGATCAAAAAATCGACCGAAGAAATGCAACTTGCGCTGGTGAGGAATCCTGATATCTTAGCCACGGTTGCGAGCTTACCTAACCGTCCTTTTGTGGTGGGATTTGCCGCCGAAACCCATGATGTAGAAGCCTATGCGCGTGATAAGCTCAAACGTAAAAACTTGAACATGATCGCCGCAAACGACGTTTCCATTGCTGGCCTAGGCTTTAATGCCGATGCTAATGCCCTGCGTGTTTTCTGGCCGCACGGCAGTCAAGATTTGCCTGCTACTGACAAACTCACGTTGGCACGGCAATTACTTTCGTTGATAGTGAAAGAAAAAACAAATACATGAAAACACCGATTGAATTAAAAATTCTCGACTCCCGTATCGGCTCAGAATTTCCCTTGCCCGCTTACGCCACCGCAGGCAGTGCAGGCATGGATCTTCGCGCCATGATAGACACGGCTTTAACCATAGCACCGGGTGAAACAGTGCTCATTCCCACGGGGATTGCCATTCATGTGGCCGACCCAGGACTTGCAGCGGTGATTTTACCGCGCTCAGGCCTTGGCCATAAACACGGTATCGTACTGGGGAATCTAGTCGGACTCATAGATTCAGATTACCAAGGCCCCTTAATGGTATCTTGTTGGAATCGTGGTGACAGTCCATTCACCTTAGAAATGGGCGATCGTCTCGCGCAACTGGTGTTTGTTCCTGTGGTACAAGCACAATTCAAACTCGTTGATGAGTTCGACAGCTCAGACCGTGGTGAAGGCGGATTTGGCCATTCAGGCACTAAATAATCCCCTAAGTCGTTATTGAGCCAAGGATACTGCAATGGCTGTAAGCCCAAAAATTAATCGTCGTGAACACATTCTGCAATGTCTAGCGCAGATGCTAGAAACCAACCCAGGACAAAGGATCACCACAGCGAAACTGGCCTCAGAAGTCGGTGTATCGGAAGCCGCACTGTATCGCCACTTCCCGAGTAAAGCGCGGATGTTCGAAGGCCTAATCGAATTTATCGAAGAGTCGTTATTGTCGCGCATCAATTTAATCATGGATGACGAAAAAGACACCATGAAGCGCTGCCAGTTGGTACTGCAACTGCTGCTGATCTTTGCCGAGCGTAACCCAGGAATTTCCCGCGTTCTCAACGGTGATGCTCTACTCGGTGAAAATGAACGCCTGCGAAGCCGTATTGGTAACTTATTTGCCAAAATTGAAACCCAGTTAAAGCAAATTTTACGGGAAAAAACCCTGCGAGAAGGTAAAGGCTTCAACTTAGACGAAGCCATATTAGCCAATTTACTGTTAGCCTTTGCCGAAGGCCGAATCGCTCAATTTGTACGAAGTGAATTCAAACTCAAACCGACGACACACTTCGATGAACAGTGGCGTTTTATCCAGCACCAACTTTTACAAAGCTAATGATTTTTCAACATAAAGGACGGTAACTATCGTCCTTTATTTTCGATATTCCTTCCTTGTTTCGCCCCATCTTTTGTTTTATCCTCGAAAAACATTTTAAGAACAAAAAACACAATGATTTTACAAGGATGTCAGATGAAACTCTTCCGATTAGCCATGTTGGCGACACTTTGCTTACCAATACTTCCAATATCCACCTTTGCAGCCAATAGCTCCAACGCGAATGCGTTATCGCAAGCACAGTTATTCAGCAAAGGTGATGAGTACTCGGATGTAAAAATATCGCCTACTGGTAAATACTTAAGCGCTATCACAAGTGTCGAAGGTAAAAACGTTCTCTTAGTCTTAGATACCCAAACCAAAAAACTCCTCAATGCGATACGTTTTCCCGATAATGCTCAAGTCGGCGACTATGAATGGGCCAACAGTGAGCGACTGGTACTGGCAAAAGAATACCTAAAAGGCTGGCAAGACACACCTATCTACTACGGTGAATTGATGGCGGTAAATGCCGATGGTTCACGAAAAGCGTATTTATTCGGCTTCGAGAGTGGCGAGCAACAAACAGGTTCAAATATCAAGAAAAATACCCCTATGCGGGCGAGCGCGTTTATCCTCGATCCTCTGCCAGATGATGAACGCTACATGTTAGTTAATGCTATTCCATGGAATGATAGGATCAATCTTGACTTTGAACTATCACAAGATGTCTATCGCGTAGACTTGTTCAATGGCACACGTAAACGCATCACAGGCTCACCTATCGGCCGAGCCCGTTTTATGACAGACCATCAAGGTGAAGTCCGCTTCGTTGCCGGTGAGGACAATAAAAACATTACTAAAGTGTTCTACCGCAAAGACGGTAACTGGGTAAATACCGATAAACTAAATCTAGGTCTTGCTGATTTTAAACCACTCTCCTTTGCCGATGATAAAAATACGATTTATGCCGCCGGTCGATCCCAAGGTGAAACCTTAGGGGTTTACAAAATTAATCTCGAAACGGGCGATAAAACTGAAATCATTCAGGATGAAAACGTTGACCCTAGCAACTTTTGGATTAACGGCACCAATAAACAACTTTATGCCGTCGAGTTTGAAAATGGTTACCCAAGTTATGCCTTTGTCGATAATGAGGATTCGCACGCTAAATTACTAAAAGATCTGCTGGGTGCTCTCCCCGGTCACCAAGTACGAATTGTTAGCGAAACCCGAGATGCAGCAAAACTCGTCGTACTTGCGTTTAATGATCGAAACCCTGGCGATTACTACATATTTGATACGAAAACACTAAAACTTGAATATCTAGCCGCCGCTAAAAAATGGCTCGACCCAGAGCAAATGGCTGATGTTAAACCCATCACTTTCACCAGCCGTGATGGTAAACAACTCCATGGATATCTAACGCTCCCCTTTGGTAAAGAAGCTAAAAACCTACCCTTAGTCGTCAATCCACACGGTGGTCCACACGGTATCCGTGACTGGTGGGGCTTTGACCCACAAAACCAATATCTAGCAAGCCAAGGCATAGCAGTTCTACAGGTCAACTTCCGTGGTTCAGGCGGATATGGCGATCAATTTGAACGCGCTGGCTATCAAAAATGGGGCTCAGATATTCAGCATGACATTATCGACGCAACCCAGTACGTTATTGACCAAGGTTTTGCCGATAAGGAACGCATCTGTATCGTTGGTGGTAGCTTTGGTGGGTACAGCGCCTTGCAGAGCGCTGTGCTTGCGCCAGATATGTTTAAATGCGCTGTGGGTGTAGCTGGTGTATACGATTTAGAATTAATGTTTGATGAAGGCGATGTCGCCAGTCGACGTGCAGGAACAAGCTATCTTAAGGATGTACTAGGGCAAGATGAAGCGGTGCTCAAGGCAATGTCTCCTTCTGAAAACGTCAATAAACTCAAAGCAAACTTGCTACTGGTTCATGGCGGCGAAGATGCTCGAGCGCCAATTGAGCAACTGGAATCCCTCGAAAAAGCCTTAAAAGCTCACCAATATCCGTACCAAAAACTGGTGATGGATAATGAAGGCCACGGTTTTTATAACGATGAACACAGAGCGAAATACTACGAAAAGATGCTGAGTTTCCTAAAAACAAATCTAACACTGTAAACTTCAGCGACGTTAGCCAACGTTTATCGTTGAATAAGATTAGCCACAGTAGATTTAAAGCCGATATCCGATAAGGACTATCGGCTTTTTCATGTTTGCGATGAACGTTTTTCGGTATGAATCAGCCGCTATTCGCGCTATTCTCATCAGCCTATTCTTGCTCTAGCGAGAATAGCAATAATTTGTATCTAGTGCTGGACAGCCCAAATACCCCATACTGTTCAGCATAGGTTTTCTGTTATAGCCGCTACGACGTAGTGGAGGATAAGATGGCATTAAGTGAAGCAGCAGTAAAAGTACAAGCCGCGTTATTAGAACGTGGACTTGAAACCCCAATGCTCCCAAGCGTTTACAGCAGTGAAGAACGTAAAGACAAGATTGAACATCATATGAAAGAAATCCTGACATTAATGTCATTGGATCTGTCAGACGATAGCCTTGCCGATACGCCGCGCCGCATTGCTAAAATGTACGTCGATGAAATCTTCTCCGGCTTAGATTATGCGAACTTTCCTAAGATCACGGTTATCGACAATAAGATGGGCTTCGATGAAATGGTGCGAGTGCAAGACATTAGCCTCACCAGCACCTGCGAACACCATTTAGTGACGATCGATGGTACTGCGACCATAGCTTATCTACCACGCAAAAAAATCATTGGTTTATCAAAGATTAATCGCATCGTGCGTTTCTTTGCCCAACGTCCACAGGTGCAAGAGCGTTTGACTCAGCAAGTGTTAGTCGCGCTACAAACCTTGCTCGAAACCAAAGACGTTGCGGTTAAAATGGATGCTGTGCATTACTGCGTGAAATCCCGTGGCGTGATGGACTCAACCAGTTCAACCACTACCACAGCACTTGGCGGTATTTTCAAGTCTAACCCTGCGACCCGCGCCGAGTTTTTGCATCAGTCGAAATAAGTGTATTGAAGCGTAACGTGATTTAAAGTGTGCCTAAATCAATAGCAATCAATACAACTCAATAAAAAAAACGCTGCGATTCCTTCTATAGAATCGCAGCGTTTTTTGTTTTCATACCACTCAATCAAACCTTTCTCAACCTAGCTAAGATCAATGCCGGCTGATTAACTGATTTCACCACGCCAATAATAGCCACTTGATCAATACCAACGGCCAAACGCTAGACTTAAATGCCGTATTGCTCGCGGTACTGGCTCACGGCGGCAAGTTGCGCTTCCATTCCAGGCTTTTCTGATAGATAGCTAATGAGGTCGGCAAGTTTAATAATTGCTACAATTCCGCAGCCAAAATCACGCTCAACCTCTTGAATTGCCGATAACTCGCCCTTGCCTTTCTCTTGTCTGTCTAAAGCAATCAACACGCCCGCTAATTGTGCTTTATGGGCTTCGATGATTTCCATCGACTCACGAATCGCAGTACCGGCAGTGATCACATCATCTACCAACATAACGCGGCCTTTCAGCTCGCTTCCGACTAAGCTGCCACCTTCGCCGTGATCTTTTTTCTCTTTGCGGTTAAAGCAGTAAGGGATATCGATATCGTGGTGTTCACACAGGGCAACCGCCGTAGTGGTCGCAATCGGAATACCTTTGTAAGCTGGGCCAAACAGCAAATCGTAATCAATGCCTGAATCCACTAACGCAGCGGCATAGAAACGGCCTAAACGCGCTAGATCGCGGCCAGTATTGAACAAACCCGCATTGAAGAAATAAGGACTGATACGACCCGATTTAAGGGTAAATTCGCCAAATCGTAATACCTGACGTTCTAGGGCAAATTCAATAAACTCACGTTGATAGGCTTTCACAATATCTCCTTACGGCTTTATCTTTTATTGGTTTTTATTAGGTAATGTTTTATTGGGCAACATTTAATTCGGTACAGGGCTTGTCTAACACTAGCATCTTGCTGCAGATAAAAAGTTGCAGCTAATAAAAAGCCCCGCACTCTATAACATGACGGGGCTTGTTCATCACCACACTATTAGTTCAGTGCGGCTTTCTGCACATCGACGATTTCACGAATACTGTTCTTGGCCAATGCCAACAGTTCGAGTAATTCTTCGTGGCTGAATGGCTCGCCTTCGGCGGTGCCTTGAATTTCGATGATCTTGCCCGTTTCCGTCATTACCACGTTCATGTCAGTTTCAGCGGCGCTGTCTTCGATATATTCTAGATCGCTTATCGCTTCACCCTTGTAAATACCGACGCTGACTGCAGCGATAAGGAATTTCAGCGGGTTAGATTTAATGATGCCTTTACCGCGTGCCCAGTTCAGTGCATCCACTAAGGCCACACAGGCGCCAGTGATAGACGCGGTGCGCGTGCCACCGTCAGCTTGGATCACATCACAATCGATCACGATAGTGTTTTCGCCTAGGGCTTTCATATCCACACAGGCGCGCAGAGCACGGCCGATAAGACGTTGAATTTCTTGCGTACGGCCAGATTGCTTACCGCGAGCGGCTTCACGATCCATACGGCTATGGGTCGAACGTGGCAACATGCCGTATTCCGCCGTCACCCAGCCTTGACCCTGACCTTTAAGGAAACGTGGCACACCTTCAGTAAAACTGGCGGTACAAAGCACTTTCGTTTCGCCAAATTCCACTAACACAGAACCTTCGGCATGGGCCGTAAACTGGCGAGTGATAGTGATGGGACGAGTTTGTGCTGGCGTTCTGTTACTTGGACGCATGCGAGATTCCTGTATTCTGAGTCATTGACCGATTTTGGCTGCATATTATAAGGGCTTGAGCCTTAGGATGCCATGCTTAGGGTGATTCTCTGGCAAACTCATCACACTCAAACGCCTAATCCGTGTCCTTATACCCAAACAACCTGAAGATGCAGAATTCAGCGGAAGTTTAACGCACTTTAGGCAAGGCCATTTATTGCTCCTGCATAAATGGCATTCACGCCATCCATGGCGATTGCGGTTATTTGCGGACCTAGTGGACTAAGTTAAAAATAACCAACGCAGCATAAAGTGCGTTACCCCGTGGTTAACATCAACCGCCGGGACGGAACGCCTAGGGCACTTCACTTCCGTGTTGCATCAATTCAAAAGGTAGCCGACATTCTGTCATTGCTGCGCCTTGAATTGAAGCACTCTAGGCGCTCTGAAACTCGTATCTTCAGGCAGCTTGGGTATATTTGCTGTATGCCTTTAATCCTAAAGCCATTGACTCTATAATCGCCTCTCATTATGACGATTAAACCATTAGGACAACCCATGATCCAAAGCATGACAGCCTACGCTCGCATCGAGCACAAAGCACAATGGGGCACTGCCTCCTGGGAAATTCGCTCAGTCAATCAACGTTATCTCGAAACTTACCTACGTTTACCCGAGCAATTCCGCAGTTTCGAACCCGTACTGCGCGACCGCCTACGTAAACGCTTAAGCCGCGGTAAAGTCGAAGTCAATCTGCGCTACGAACTGGCAGACAACAGCAACAACGAGCTGCAATTGAATCAAGCGCTGGCCAAACAGCTATTAGGCGCTGCCAATTGGCTCAAGCAAGAAGCGGGACAAGGCGATGTCAATCTTACCGACATCCTGCGCTGGCCGGGCGTGCTAGCAAGCGGTGAACAAGATATGGATGCAATCGGCGCCGATCTGATCACAGCCTTCGACTCAGCCATAGATCAATTCATCGAAGCCCGCGGCCGTGAAGGCGAAGCCATCAAAGATATGCTGCTAAGCCGCTTAGACGGAGTCAGCGAGCAAATCGCCGTCGTACGCGAGCACATGCCTACTGTGATGTTGTATCAACGCGAAAAGCTCACCAACCGCCTTGCAGAAATCAAAGGTGAACTCGACCCAGCCCGCATCGAGCAAGAAATGGTGCTACTGGCACAGAAACAAGATGTAGCCGAAGAAATGGATCGCCTCGAAGCCCATGTGGCCGAAGCTCGCCGTATCCTCAAAAAAGGCGGCAGCGAAGGTCGTCGTTTAGATTTTATGATGCAGGAATTCAACCGCGAATCGAACACACTCGCCTCTAAATCCATCAGCACTGAGATCACCTCGGCCGCAGTGGAACTTAAAGTTCTTATCGAGCAAATGCGCGAGCAGATCCAAAACGTCGAATGATATCCACAACCATCCACTAAGTATCATTAATTATTGTTTTTAATCAGTTTTAACATATAAACCGTCTACTAACATCCATCTATACCCACCACTACCCACCACTATATGGTGGGTATATTGGTGGGTATGCTACAATAAACCCGATCGTCAGTGGTGGGTATTATTGGCTTTCATAAAAGCAACCTTAAGGTCATGATGGGGAATGGATTTATGGGAAACCTGACAGTAAAAGAGATTGAGTCCAAGGCAAAAGGAGAGCCAGGCCGGTATGCAGATGGAAACGGTCTGTATTTTGTTGTCCCAAAACTTGGCGTTCCATATTGGATGCTCCGTTACACGGCGCAATCTAAACGCAAAGAAATGACCTTAGCAAAATACAGTGATATGTCTCTTGCTGATGCGCGTGCAGAAGCTGCTACCAAAATGAAACAGTTTCGCGATGGTCTCGATCCGCTCGTAGCCAAAAAACGTGCAGAGCAATCTCAAATCAAAACTGTTGATGAGCTTTTTGCTGATTGGCACCTTGGTAACATCAATCGACTTAAATACGCCAATATTCCAGAACGTATCTATCGCAAGGATATCGCGCCGCATATAGGCAGCTTTAATATCGATACTGTTACAGCTAGAGATATCAGAGACATCCTCAAAACTATCGCCGCGACAGGCCGCCCCGCCATCGCTAACGATGCTCTAATGTACTGTAAGCAGCTTTTTAATCACGGCATAAAACTAGATTTACTTGGTGCAAATCCAGCCAGTGCATTTTCTATATCAGATGCTGGTGGCTTAGAAAAAAGTAAAGACCGCGCTTTAACGCTAGAGGAAGTCACAACGTTTTTTAAGATCGCTAGGGAAAATAGTGACAGTTTTAGCCGTGACAATTACCTAGCCTGCGCACTACTGATTACATTGGGAGTACGTAAGTCTGAGTTGGCTGAAGCGCCTTGGAAGGAGTTTAATCTTGATGAAAAGGTGTGGAATCTGTCCAAAAACAGAAGCAAATCAGGAGTGGGTATTGCGATTCCATTGCCTACCATAGTGATGGAATGGCTATATGAGTTAAAAATTAGAGCTTGTGGCTCAGATTATGTCTTTCCAAGCAGACGCTCCAGTAAAAATCCCCATATGGGCCCTGATACGCTAAACCGAGCAATCACTAAACTATTTGGCCACGAAGCCGGTAAGAAAAAACAACCCCCAAACTTAATGGGTGATATGCCCCACTTCACTGTGCACGATCTACGTCGTACATGCCGAACCCTGCTTGCAAAACAAGGTACACTAGGACACGTTGCTGAGCGTTGCCTTAACCACAAACTAAAGGGTGTTGAAGGGATTTATAACCAGCATGATTATTTCGATGAGCGAAGGGAAGCGTTAGAAAAATTGTCGCAATATTTGAAATTGATTATAAACACCTCCCGCTGAAATAATAACTATTTAGATCTAGCTCAGTTAAAGGCTTTTTAACTGAGCCAAATCTAAAGTCAACAGTCCGATTCAAATACCGTATGAATCGCCACTATTGCACAGGCGTCTCACGACGCAAATTTCGCCTCAATTTAAACCATCATGCAAACATGCAGGTTAAAAGCCTTACCGCTGTCGCTTTGCTCCGGCTGAGAGTAAAGGTCATACTCTGGTGTTGTTGGAAGACCCCGAGGGAATTTAGATTTACTCCTGTGCCTTGTCCTTCCAGACGCCATTCCTCTCAAACACCTATTAAATTGGCCGAGCCGAACCTTGAACTTAGTGCTTTGAGTTGTATTGCTTTTTGATATTCTCCTTCCACGCCTTTTCATAACCTTTTGGCGGTTTGACTTTAGTACCGTTGTAATCACGATACATTGAGTCATTTTGAAGCATTTTATTAACTAAAACAATTGCTTGACTATCTTTGATTTGAAAGCTAATCAATTCACTATCAACCAGTCTATGAATGTCAGCCCTTAACAGAATTCCCAGAGATGGATGATAGATATTTGGGTTTTTTTCATCTTCGAGCTTTCCTACTGGACTGATGTGAGCGGCCTCCATTGCCTCTGCGATCTTGCATCCAGTAATTGGACAGGTATTGCCATAGGCTTCGAGAAGATCAGCTCTAAATTGGGCCTGTAATGATGATGGGCGTTGTTTGGCTTCGCGTACCTTCCGTTTCATGCCGTCGGTAAATTTGGGGAGAGAATATATGTCGCAGATAGCAGGAATGGATAAGACTTTTTCTAGGAGATTGATAAGGGTGTTTCTATCTTTGTAAATGTCTAACAACAATAATTCGTAGTCTGGGCTGATGCCCTTGTCAGATAACGCCTTTACTACCGCTTTTTTCTTGCTGGTAAATCGTAATCTAAAACGATTCTCATCTTTTCCTAGTGATCTATCTCTGTAAATGCCAAATAACGGAGTGATGGGTTTATCGCCATTCGCCATCGATGGCCGAAACATTAGGTACCGGTGCTTCTTATATTGCACGGGATCGGCGATCACCCCATTTTCAAAAATGAGTTCAGCCACTTGATAGATGACATCGAGGGTTTCACGCTCCCATGGCATCAATTTAATGGATTTACGGCGCTCAAAGCTTTCCTTACACGCAAATTCGAAATCTAACATCACTTATCCTCTCCTTTTAAATCCCTATACATGAGCATTCGACCATCAATCATATCCGCATTTCGATATTAATTTATTATGAGAAATCAAGAAAGTAGCAAGATGGTTGAGAAAGAACAGATAAACGCATCATTCAGGGATTGCACAATGGTTGGTCGGATAGCGGGGGGAGAGCCTGATGTTGCTTATAGCTCATTTTGCATGATGCTTTAAATGTGTGGCCCAATGTTGTTTCGCCTCTTTCCCGTGCAACAGTTGATACGTACGTTGTACCAACGATGAATTCTATACATTCGTTTAAAGAGGGGAGGAAAAAGTTATCCTTACCTGAATAGTTGAGGCGAAATTTTACTTTTTTTTCTCGCATTTCCTCCGACAACTTTTCAGCATAAGAAAATAGATCTATATCGTCCGCTGATGGTGCTAAACAGCCCTGATCATTGCCAAATTTTTCATGCTCATTTAGAGCATGCTTCGTCATCTTTTTTACTGACGTTTTTTCTGTCATGGTCAATATCTCTATTTTGCGCTCTCAATACCTATCAGAAGACCAATAAAGAGTCTTTGTTTACTCCGTATACACCTGTATGCAACCGAATAGAACTTTATAAAGCTCATCCATATCTAACTAAAAAGTGTCGAGGAAATCAGTGGCGATTCCAAATCAACTCAGCGGTGAACTACTTAATTATCCACCTCTTGAGGACTTTTTATTTTGGTCTACCTCAGCCATCTGCTAGACGATCTAGTATGTTACAGGTTTGATAAACCGCCTCTTTTACTGAAGACAATGTGTAACACTCTAACTTAAACCAATACAACAGACCTTCCATAAATCCATCCCTTACAAATCCCAACTCAAAAAGCTCATTCTCAATATTTTGTGGCAACGCTTCATATTCACCTAAAGCCTGTTTAAAGGTAAGAGTGAAACTCGCGTCTGTATAGCTGACATCAAGCTCATATAAACCGCCTAAATAGTGCAGTCCGGCAAACTCGATGTATGGTCTACTCTCGATACCTCGCACAGGTTCATAGTCCATTATGCTAAATGGTAAGCAATCAAAAGATTCTGTTTTCAATAAGTTAAATAGGTAAGCGGTTCGGATTTCGCTTTGCTTGTGATTTCTTTGCGACTGGTGCATTAGGATCACCGTATTCTCTTCCATAGTCACAAAGCCTTGGCTCGATATTTCAAAGAGAGATGGTGTAGTAATTAGCAAATGCTGCCAATTGTCTTGATCAAACGTCCGTGTTGATACATTTGTGGAGCAGATGCTTTCCAGACTTTGAACCACATTGTCAGTATCAAATATCGGATCATCAAATACTTGTTGAACATAGCTTTGCTTTTGATTCCATTCGTCATCCGCTGTCAACGATAAGCGCAGCAATCTCGACCAAGAAAAATCCCGACGAGCGTTTTTAGCACTCAAAGAACTCAGCAAATTATACGGATTGCCTCCCTTACTGATGAAATAGATACCCTTACAGAGTACTGCTCGCTCCCATGCATAATTCATTTTGTTAGAGCCATCCTTCAGTACATCAAATACTGATTCCGCAGCCTTGGCATAATACAAAAATCGCGACAAAAATTCGTTATCAGAAGGAGGCCACTCCACATCTTGATGTACAGAAAAGTAGTCAACAATGCCAGAAAATTTGAGAACAAACCCAATTTGCCCCTTTAAGTAGGGGTGAAGCTCAAGTTGCAAAATCGATGTCCGCCATTGTGTCGACTTCAAAAGCAGATGTGCCTTTAACTTCTCTTCAAATACCTGATATTCAGGAAATGCTTTGATATCGATATTGTCACGCAGTAACTCAAGGATTGGTGTTTGGTGGCGCGCTAACTCGTTTAAACTGACGAGAGAGGCATAATACTCTGAGAACGTGTTGAATATTTTCTGCTCTGTTAGATTGAACACAACACGCATCCACTCAACCAGCTCTTGGTCACGTTTACCATTAGCAACCGCACTGTAGAATGCAAAAAAACGCAATTTTTCCGGATAGCTTGTCGAATTGGCGAGTACTTTTTCAAAGGTCTCAACCTCTTGATAGTAATCATTATCGATCAAGTATCGAGTAAGCCCGCCTTGTTTGGAGTTGCCATCACTGAGTAAATCAAGAAGCTCAATTAACTTAATCACCAGCGCCTGTGACAGCGCGTTTGCACTTTCATACTCTTGCAAACTTAAGCGCTTCACTTTCGCACTTTCAAAAAATGTATATTGAACTTCATCGATATCGATACCACCTCGTAACAATTGCTGCTGCGCGATAAATAACCCGATGAAATTCATCAACTCATCATCGAAAGTATTGTCATCTGAGTAAGTGTTTCGAAATGGCCAAAACACGTCTGCCCACTCATTATCAATTTTGTGAATAAAGTAGTCGTACCCTGAAATCGGTCCAGCCTTATAGGCTAAGCTGTAGTTAAGTGGCCATTCACTGTGAAATGATTGTATTTTTTTCTCTAACTTAGCTTTGAAGTTTTCAAAGGCTGTTAACGGCTTACCACGAGCATTCATCTTGATGTAAAGATCATCAGTCAGTAAAAACTTTTCCAGGTTGAGAAATCTGAAGGTGATTACTGGCGATTCATCGTGTGTCAACCTCAGGTAAAACTCAGGATGCTCTTTGAATTTCAGGTGGATAGCATCCAACATCGTCAACATTGCCTGAATTGTTGGATCCAGGCACCAAGACGTAAAAAACCAATGTTGGTCTTTAATGATTGAGGAAACTGCTTGAGGGGATGCACTATCTTCTATCAATGTGTAATCAAACAAATAGGTTACTAATGCATCGCAAAATTCTCGTGAACTGCTTCTGGTTTCATAGGTGAACCGAGCTTGCCGATTATGACTCAGGATAACATTGAAGGACTCCTGCTCACCCGCACTTACCGCCAAATACCAGTGCAATAAAAACAAAGTGGTGAGTCGTTGCTGCCCATCCAGTGGAATAAACTTTGACGATTCAGTAATACTTCCATAAACAAAATCTAGGTCATTAAAAGGCCGGTTAGTGGCTAAGTATTCAAACAGTGCTTGTAAAAAGGTTTCTCGTACAACAGCTTCCTTTTGACGTCCCTGAGCGTAATCTCGCTGAATGATGGGAATTTCAATCTTCAAATCAGAGTCGCGAAACAGCTGGAAAAAACTCAAGCGCTGCCCATCATGCTCGAGGTCCAATGGTTCAGTCATTGCTTGCTCCTTGCTCTGGTAAGTAATCGGCCAACACTTGCTTTATTGCGTTCATATAGTCGTTTGCATCGGCTTCATTCCAGTGCGCAAATTCCGTATATGCCTTGCTGTAATACTTTAAAAAGGCGTTTTTAGTGCAAATGGGTACAAACACGCCATGACTGTCGCATTCGATAATTCGGGCGCGTTTGATGGGGAAAAGCGCATTTTTGTAGCTGCGATTGGTGCTGGAATCAAGCAATGCCAAATTGCCAAGATCATCAACCCAATCTACCGGTTGCTGGTGGAGTTTTTCGTTTACTGATTCAAAAAAATCATCAAAGCTGTGTCCGAGAAAATCGTCGTTTTGGAAGCTATCGACCTCATTCAAAAGTTGACTAATTTGTTTCTCTGCAACCTCTTGAGCCGCCTCAGTGGCGGCCTGCGGATGCTGCGGGTTCACGGTAAGCGATGTGTCAGATTCTACTTTAGGAAGGAAGAATGTCAGTGCACTTGGGTCATTACGTAAAAAATGTCCTAACTCATCAAGCCACTTGGTTCGCTCTTTTCCTTTCGGGGCGCTATCGCTTCTGGAACGTATATGCTCAATGTCCCACTGCTCGTGCGTAAAGCGGTCAAAAGGGAAGCGGACATCAGCATTTTGGGTTGAGAGCAGCGTTTGAATGTTGAACAGTAGCAAGAGTTGACGGATCTTAGTTTGATCATCTTCGTAGCTTAATTCATCGATATTTTTAGGTAGTTTCTCTGCGATAAGGGCTCGTAAAGCCCGCTTAAAATAGCTTTTAGCCAATAGATGGTTTTTTAAATAAGCCACTCTGAAGCCGCATTGCACCAAAAAACCGATTAAATGATACAGCTCGCGGTCTTGGTACCAATCCTCGAACGTTAAAAAGTAGTCTTTGACTTCTTTCCAAAGCGCTTCGATGGACTTTCCTTCCACATAAAGGTCGTCCTGGAACTTACTAAAGGTATAAAAAGGGTCATTGCTGCCTTTATTTCCTTTCATTAAATCAAATACGTATTCGATACGCGTCGGATACGATTTACCAGAATCGTTGATAAAATACCAAAACGATGGTTCTTGTAGGCGTTTCTCTATTGCATCCCATTCGGAGGCAATCTGCAGTTGCTTTAACTTTGCTTCCTCGGATTTAAAGTGCGATTGTTTCAAAAACAATGCCTTGATCAGCTCTGCATTAGTCAGTGGAATTTTGCCAATATTGATACGTGCAAATACATCGATGGCGTAACCTTGGTCAGCACCTTCTCCGCTCAAGTCATACCAAATGACTTTGACAGCAGGTCTCTCTGAAGACTTCTCCAGAAGGATTTTTATAAAGTCATCATGGTCGCTGTAATCTTTGTCGGCAAACCACTCTTTGATAGTCTGAAATGCCTGGTGCATATGAAAAAAATCGATGTTGTCGATCTGGAATTCTTCATGGATATGCTGCAGAAATTGGGGGCAAGTATTGCGTGTTTCGTAGTCTAATGAATAAAGCTGTCTTTTATAACGACGGGCCAAAGTGTCACGAAAATGTTCAATTTCGAAGTAACGCAACAGCAAAAACAGCGTAGTTAGGCGCTGTTGACCATCTACCACCTCCCAGTTGCTCCCTTTCTGAATCACGACTACAGGTTGCAAGCAATAGAAGGCAGATTGACTGGACGCTGGTGTACGGGCGAACTCCCAAATGTCATTTAACAATGCTTCAACCTGCATTGTCGTCCAACGATACCCCCGTTGATAAGCAGGAATGAAGAAAAACTGATCCAACAGTTCATAGATGCTTTTTAAGCACAGATGAGAGTCAATAACTTGATTATCATGCATATGACACGAGTCCTTGTGAAAACTTTTAATAAAACAATTTATCCCTTTCCAGTCATCTCGGCAGAAAACCTAACACATATCAGATAACAACAAAGCCTCTAAAATAGAGGCTTTGTTGTTATCAATTCAAGCTGTCAGCCAATGCTGGCTACCTAATATTTTTTCTGCGATAGAAATTTGCCGCACGGTAAACAACTGCTTTCTGGCATTCCATGAATGTATACCTTCCACTATCTGGTCGGTATTTCTTGCCTGCTCATATTTATTTAGCCAATGAACCGTCGCAAGAAGCTCCAGACCTTGTGGTGATTCAAAGCCGTCAACAAGTTGCGATACCTTTTCAAACCGTTCACGGGTGTCCGGATGCTGCACCAGAAAGTTCTGAGCTTCTTCAACTGCACCAGGTACAAGATGAAGTTCTTTGTCAGGCTTATCACCACCGTCTGCATAGCCAGATATGAAGTGTCCTTCAATAGCATTAAGTACATGACGTAGATTCTGCGCATAAGGGCCATAATGCGCCTTTTGATAGTTCAAACGTAACGGCTCTCCAGCTTCCTGCATAAAATACAAAAGCTTATGTACTTCAAGTAATGATACCGTTGGGTCAAGCAAACCTTTCAGGTAGCGCTGCATCAACTCAATTAATACGGCTCTGCCTGCCGTCATCTTCGGCACTTCTTTTTGCTTTGCTATTCTATCGTTTTGTGGAGCGCCTGATGGTTCATAAAGCAAAACTTGAACATCAACTAATGGCAGCATTGCAGTTTCGATTTTTTCACGTACCACCAGCCAATCAAGCCCACCTAAACCCGCCCCCAAGGGTGGGATAGCAATAGATTTAATGCCAAGCCTTTGAATATCTTCAACGAGAGCAAATAAACCAGACTCGATATCCTCAATTCGACTTGCACCTCGCCAATGGCGCTTTGTTGGAAAGTTAACAATAAAGCGAGGATTTGCAAGTTGCCCAGTTTCAAAGATAAACATTTTACCAGGCTGCACATTTTTACTGCTACAAGCTGCCGCGTAAGCTTTAAAGTTATCAGGCCAAGCTTTCTTAAACTGCAAAGCGATACCACGGCCCATAACACCAACACAGTTAACTGTATTTACGATTGCTTCTGTATCAGCACGTAAAATATCACCATGAGTAATTTCAATCATATTTACGGCCTCCTCAGTAATACCAATTAGGGTTAATTCGAACAGGTGGTCTGTGTCCAACTCTTTGCAACGTATTGACTACCTGCTGGTGAATGATCGGTGATTGTACAACAATTTCCTCTACTAAATGCCAAGGAAAACTATGTTCCATCAAAAATTCAGCTTGCTTGCCTTCTTTACAACCTTGCCATTGTCTTGCTCCAATCGCTTGCCAATCTAACTCATTTAGCTGAGCGAGATTATTTCTATCCTCAAAATAGTATGATCCAGCATTTGAAAGCGTAAATGCCCATCGACGCCTTTGCTGCTGAGCCCATTGAACCGTAGCGTGCAGATCTGCTTGAAGATGGATAATTGGCCCCTGGCCACCTCTATAAACTAACTCAGCACTGTCAGCCCTATGAATCACATATAACATGATCGAACGCGGGCAAAAATAAAATGGTACACATTGCCCAACATACAAATCAGGGTAACTATCCAACGTTAGCTCATTGAGACGGCGCTGTTTGATAGTGTTCATACCTATCGTAGTACCTGCGGCCTGTTGAGCAATTATCTGAGCATCACAAAGCAGCGCATTCGAAGTCAGAATGGAAGCTAAGCGATCGACATGAACAATATGATAAATTTTAGGCTGTGCAGGTACCATTTTTCACCCCATGGCCGTTACAGAATTAGCTAACCGCTTTTCGTGACCAAACGGTGTGGTATAAAAACGTTGTTCAATGCCGTAAAGCTGCTTTGACTCATCGTCATTGGATATTTTAAACTTTTGATTTTTTATCAAACCATAATTTTTGCTCACCACAAAAAACAAATAAGACACTGCGTTCGGAAGTGCTATTGTCCAATCTAAGCAAGCCACATCACTGAAAAAACGATTGAAAAAAAAGCCCAGTGTATATCCTTTTTGGACCAGAAAGATAATCACCAGTAGTAATGTGGCATTGACTGTCAGTACAACTCGAAACGCAATGTTGATCATTTTATCGTTACCTGACCGTTCATTAGCATGGGAAGCAGCCAGTCTCGGAGCTTAACCAATTTTTTATTTTCCAATAACTTGAGCTTTATCTGTTCGAATAATGGATAAGCTTTCTGATGGTAGTCCTGCAATACTTGATCTGATGGTTTCAGAATTCCGATTGTACTAAAGTCACCTTTATTCATATTTGAGAAAGTATTACCAGTCTTAGCTTTTGCTCCCTCAAAGTAACTTTTAATAGCAAAATACAGATAATATTTATTGATGTCGTTGCTACAAACTACAGAGTTAATTTGCTGATTTGTTTGTGCTGGTGTAGTCACAAAACCAACTAAACCAGGGCTAGCTATGCAAGTTACACATATACTATCTTCTGGCAAAAATTTGTTTTTCTGGGTTGCCGCACCACTGTCTGTAAGTGTTTCTTCGGTTGAAACGATATATGTATTACCTCGAATATCACCAATTGTGATAAACGGTACATTACCGCCAAAATACTCAGGATTGTCTTTCGAGGGAGTTTTTCCTGTAACAATATTGGGTTCAATAGAACCTATCGTTGAATCACCCCACTCCTCCGGTATTTCGCGTTTTAGGGTTGGGTTGTAGACCATTTTACCGCCGGTGGTTTTGTAGGGTTTGCCTTGTGGTGAGTCGTCGGGGAAGTCGAACTGTACAAACCAATAGTCGTATAGAGTTTTGGCTATGGACTCCAGCTCAGCATTGATGCGGTTATTGAGTTCGATTTTTTTGTCTAATATCGAAAGAACTTCAGCTATTTTTTTCTGAATAGAAATAGGAGGCAATGCAATAGTTTTGCTGGAGATATCAGGAATGGTAATTTGAGGCTGTCCAGAACCAGTGCCTGTTTTACGATTCTGCTTCAGGTTATAAAAAAGATAGTCTACGTCTAAGCAATCTTTTTTCGGTATTAAAGACAGTAATCTGACTACAGGGAAAAATGGTTCTTTTCTAACCGCAACGAATCCTACATTTGATCCCCTGGCTGCGACAGTCACAGCTGGTTCAAAGATTCTTGCATTATCCGTATATCCCATCAAACCATTGTTTTTTTCCGCGTTTGCAAGTACAGGTACACAGACTGATGCTTTTTTTTCAAGGCTAAATACTTTCGGCTTATCGCCTCCTGCAATAATTTCTGCGACTTCACCTAATTGATGTGTTCTAAACAGGTTACTCATACTTCAACCCCGCCAACTGTTTTTTAATCTCCGTTTCTAATTCACGAGACTGGGTAAACAGGCTATCTAGGTTGCTGGTAAAGCCCTGCATTTTTTGTGCAAATTGTTCTGGGGTAATATCCACATATTCGATTTTGACATCAAAGTACTGACCAGCACTTAGGGAATAGTTTTTAGCTTCAATCTCCTCATAACTGACCGCTACAGAGAGATCTTCAATAGTTTCTTTGGCGTTAAAGACATCAATAATCTGTTGTTCTTCTTCTGGCGTTAATACGGTTTTTTGGTTTTTGCCGTCTTTGACTTTTTCACCCAAGTTTGAGGCATCTACCAGCACTACATCGCCATCATTACTGGCGTCGATAAACAGAATGGATACGTTCGTGCCTGTGGTGGCGAAGATATTGGAAGGCATGGAAACGACACCCGCCAGCATTTTGTTTTTCACCAAATGTTCACGGATTTTTTTGTCGATACCCGATTGGGCAGTAATAAAGCCGGTTGGCACGACCACTGCCGCTTTGCCGCCCGGTTTTAGTGAAGCAATAATGTGCTGTAAAAACAGCAAATAAATCGCCATTTTATCTTTCGCTTTAGCAGGCGCTTTAGGAATACCTGCAAAAAAGCGCTCTTTATTTTCTTTACTGTCGAGTTCATCCCTAAAGTCGCTAAAATCGAGCTTAAATGGTGGGTTAGAAACAATATAGTCAAAGCGTTTTAGCGCTTTACCGTCCTTATGGTAAGGATGCAGCACAGTATTACCTTGAATCACATTGGGAATAGAGTGCACTAAGTTATTTAAGATGAGGTTTAAACGCAGCAAGTTGGATGACTTTTGCGAAATATCTTGGGTATAAATACTACAGCGGTTTTCACCAATGGCGTGGGCGACATTCATTAGCAAAGTGCCTGATCCTGCGGATGGATCGTAACAGCTGACATTACGCACAGTACCCCGCTGTGCTTTGGGCACTAAGATTTCAGCCATAATGCGTGCCACCGCATGGGGGGTAAAATACTCGGCGTATTTGCCGCCGGAGTTGCTGTTGTAGTCTTTGATCAGGTATTCAAAGATGGTGGCATAAAAGTCGAATTTTTGGGTAAAGATTCGCTCGAAGCTGAATTCCACTAGCTTATTGATAATGGCGCGGCAGAAAGCATCGCGCTTTGACTCGTCTGCAATATACTGGCTAATACGGTCGAACAGCACCACTTTCGCGCCACCATCGGTTTTTACTGCGAACACATCGTTATTGGTGATGGCGATATCGATTAAAGTGTCGTCAAACAGTTTGGCAAAGTCGGGTGCGTTTTGTTGGCTAAATAAATAGCTGATAAAGTGCTGTGGTTTTAAGCAAGCGGTATCGCCGCCCATTTGTAATTGCAGCATATCGAGGTCGCCTTCCGACATGGCCGCGAGCACTTCCTCCCACTTATCGGCTTTGGCGATGTTGTCGTCGAGCTTTTTGGCTTCAAAGGCAAATTTGTCGTTTAAAAACTTGTACAAAAAGGTTTGGGTAATGATTTTAAACTCGTTACCGTCGTTACCTAAACCATAGTTAGCACAGATGCTTTTTAAGCTATCAATCAAAGTTTTAGTTTTTTGTTGAAACTCTTGTTCTACCATTTTCGTGTTTACATCCTAATGATTGATACTGGCACGACTAACTAAGCGCTACCAAGATTGGCTACCAGTATTAAATTCTTTTAAATATTCTACGACGACCAAATGATTAATGTAGCGGGAGGCGTCAGCATCGAGCTTGATCTGCTGCTCTTTCATAAAGCGCGCAATCACCAGTGGCATCATTTGGCGTTCAAAATAGCCTTCGTTACCCAAAATCTGACTGTTATTCAGTACCTGCTCGTCTGCATCGATTTTTACGCCCGCTAAGGCGGCAAAGATTTTACGCTCTGATTCGCTAATGTCACCCTGCTTGCTTTGACGTTCTTGCAACCGCTTATGAATACGAGCGTATTTTGTATCGCCCAAGTACTTTTGCCGCAGTTGGTTGTTTTGGCGATTTAGCTCTTTAACACGATCGTAAATTTTATTCAGGGCATCGATGTTGGCAACCATTTCATCTTGAATGACTTCACTTAAGTTTTTCTTCTTAAACAGGCGCTCTAATTCTTCTTTTAAGCTAATAAACAGTGGGTCTTGCTGGTCAAAATTGCTGGCCAACGCTTCGCGAGTTTGGCGCAGGGTGCTTTTCAGCTTATCGGCCAGTACTAACTCTTCCTCGCCAATTTTGACAAACTTGAAGATCACGTCTTCCAAGGCGCGATTGAGCAAGTTGCTGGTGTCTTGACCGCTTTCTAAATCGTTCTTGAGGTTAAGTAAATCCAGATGATTGCTGGTTTCGCGGTAGAGCACATTAAGTTTGGCAAAATCTAAGTCAGCCAAACTCTCATAATCGCCTTGTAAGCGGATGAGATTATACAGGCTACGTGCATCTGCTAGAGCTTTTTTTAGTGCCAGTACAGTATCACGGTCTTGAATCTGGCTGATCTGGTTGCAAAACTCTTCCATGTTTTCGGTATCAAAGCGGAACAACACATCTTTGATGTGCTCGATTTCTTGCTTGATCTCTTCCTGAGATTTAAACAGGTGCGAGTAGTGTTCCATTTCATCGCCCAGTTCAGACTGTAACTCGTCGAAATAGGCTTTATTGGTAGCATCAAACTCTTTGCGTATATCGGCAAAATCCACGATATAGCCATAGCGGAAGTTTTTGTAAGGACGATTTACTCGCGTCAAGGCTTGCAGCAAGTTGTGTTTACGAATCACTCTGCCTAAGTAGAGCTTTTTTAATCGCTTGGCGTCAAAGCCAGTGAGCAGCATGTTATAAACGAACAATAAATCGATTTTGCCTGCTTTAAAGTCTTCTACCCAGTTTTTACGCTCTTCTTTAGTACCAATGTCGTGCAGAATAAGCGCTGCACTTTTTACCTTTTGTGCTTGTTTAATGGATTCGGCGTAAGCGACTGATGTAGGCTCTGCGACTTCTAATACTTCACTCGTTGAGTTGATATGCTTTTGAGGTAGAAGAGGTGTTTCAGCATACACAGCATTGAAAATCTCAAACATCTGTTTGGCTTGCTCTGAACTATCACAGATCACCATACCGCCAATATTAGCATCGTTTAATGCACCACGGCTTTTTTCAAAGTCGGTGACAATATAATCGAGCATTGGCTCAACAAAGCTTGGATGGGCATAGATCAATTTGCGATCGACATCACCCATTTTCACTTCGGCTTCTTCTAGCGCTTTTTGTAACTCAATTTTATATTGGGTGGAGATTTCTTCGCGGATCAAACGCAGGGTGTAACCGTCGGCAATTGAAGCGTTGTAGTAATACTTGTGAATGTAGTCGCCAAACAATGCGCGTGAGTTGTAATCATCACCCAATAGCGGTGTACCGGTTAAGCCTATTTTGATGGCGTTGGTGTCTGACTGACTTAAATTGGCTAAGAAGCTACCTTTGGGGTTGTAGCTGCGGTGCACTTCGTCCAAAAAGTACACTCGCTGTATCGCAACGTTGTAGTCTTTGGTGCTAACTACGTCGGGGTCATCTTCAAATTTTTGGATATTCACTACTGTGATTTCTGGCTTACCAGAGTGATTGTGGATGACTTGCGTCGCTTTGATATCCCGTGCAAATTCTTCCCGTGAATTGACGGTATATACCGTAAGACCACGAGCTGTAAATTCACGTAGTGCTTGTTGTAATAAGTCTAACCTATCGACGATAAAGTAAAACTTAGGGATCACTTGTTGGCGTTGAAAGTAGTCAGTTAAAAATTGCACGTTGTAAAATGTGAGTGCAGTTTTCCCACTACCCTGGGTGTGCCAAATGATGCCTTTTTTAACGCCAGTGTTGAGCTTAGCTTCAATCGCTTTGGTGGCGAACAACTGCGGGTAACGCATTATGTGCTTTTGTAAACCTTCGGACTCAGACACATACGTCAGTGCATAGCGAAGAATAAAGGCTAAGCGATCACGACTGACCAAAGAACTACAGATACGATTGGTTGGGCGTTCGGGTTGCTTGTTCGTTTGAAATTCAGGATTACTGCGGATCACTTCTAGGTTATTGTCTTTTAATACTCTTAGCTCATCTTCATCCGATATAGGCTTCAATAATGCGGTGAGATTTAACACCTCTTCTTCACGGAAGTAATTGAATACAGGCTTGTGATATGAACTGCTAGCGTAAAAGGCACCTTGTATGGGTTCTGGGTCGCCCTCATCGTACTCCATGTTATTAGAGAAAATCATAAACTGGGTGATATTGGCAAAGCGCTTAAACTTAGAGTTCTGAAAGCGTTTATTGATACGGTCTCGTTCAGCCAAAATCCCCTCTCGGTTATTCGGCTTTTTCACCTCAATAAATGCCAACGGCATACCGTTAATCAACAAAGTAATATCTGGGCGAAACTCTTCATCACCGTTCTTACAAGTCAGTTCTGTGACCACATGGAAACTGTTGTTATTGAAGTTCTCAAAATCGATAAGCTTGATATTTGAACGCTCTGAAAGGCGCTCGAAAAAGGCGCGACCTAAATCTTCGTTATCCAGTAGCAACTTAACATCGTTGAGCAGACGTCTTGCTTCGTCTTCTTCGATGCCTTGGTTTATCTTGGAAATTGCTTTTTTAAATAACTCGGGAAAGATGTTGGTATCCAGGTCCCAAGAGTGATCTTTTAGCGATAAGTACTGATAACCCAGGCGCATCAGGTGAAGTATGGTAGGGATTTTAACGCGAGAATCTTCATTGAACACTGGACAATCCTTGTTTGTAAGTAATCAGACTAGCCCAGTATAACTCCTTAATTTTACAGAGTCTTGTCTGTAACTCGATTACTGTGAACCAGTTAATTGTGTTAATTAACAGCTTTAGTTTTCTTTTGACTAGTGCAAATGCTTTCCACATAAGATAAAAATCTGTTGGGTTGTGTTAGGGAGTCTCTTTCTAATCCATAGAGATAGTCTCAACCCATTATGTTGATCATCAGGGCGACAAGACAAGCGCATGCCGGTGAGGGCGATGCGCTTGTCTATACGTCAGTTAGTGCCCTGTTTGAATAGTCTTTGCCATTCCAGTGCTTAATGCATCGTGGCTGTTAGGCAGGTCGTGTTATTGCAATAGTAACTAAGCAAGTTCTGAATTTTGTCCTTACCCTAGCTTGTTTTCGGTCGTTCCCTTGGTTTAGTTAGGTTATTTTTAGCGATTAGTCATAGGCTTACTTATAGAGGGATTCAGCCAAGAAAAAGCATTTCAATCTAGTAATGGAGGACGCTCTTAGCCTTTGAAGGCAGGAGGCGGTAAGGAATATCCTGAAGTTAATTAATGTGCCGTAAAACGGATGTTGGTATGGGCTTAAACGGTTGCACTTTGGGCATCTCGCTCCTCTATTCTTGTTAAAATCCATTCTTGCACTTCACTTTCTACCCATGCGGCAGCTCGGCTACCGAGTGACACCGGTCTGGGAAATGTTCCTTCTGCGATGTACTTGTAGATAGTGGAGCGTGCTAGACCTGTGTAATCCATAACTTTAGTAAGGCGAATTAGTTTCATGATGAGTTTCTCGGTTATTGTCTCATCACATATGTCCTTCGAGTAATTTTTAACTTTTCCAAGATTTCCAAATCTTTTCAGATATATATCACTCCTGTGCATAAGCCCATTAACGCTTTTAAGGAGCCTGATATGTTAACAAAAGTGATGTCCTCCCAATCCGTAAAGCCCCCATTGCTAAACCAACCGATCAACCATTGGCCGCAAACTGCCGAAGCGATCCTCGCCTCTGCCGCCAATATCATTGCCGAACGCTTTGTGAAGAAGGACGCTTACACCAACCCTCAAGCCACTAAGGATTTTTTAACTTACAAACTTGGAGGATATGAGCGAGAGGTGTTTGCGGTAATGCTGCTCGATTGCCAACATCAATTACTGGAATTTAAAGAGTTGTTCTTTGGCACTTTAGATGCTGCCAGTGTCTACCCCCGAGAAGTGGTTAAGGCGGTATTGGCCGTCAATGCGGCGGCGGTGATTTTTGCCCACAACCATCCATCCGGTGAATCAGAACCTTCGGCTGCAGATAAGAACATCACTAAACGGTTAACCGATGCACTGGCGCTGATTGACGTGCAGGTGCTTGACCATATTGTGGTGGGCCGTACACCGGTGTCCTTTGCTGAACGAGGCTTACTCTAGCAGCGCATTCAAGCCTGCTTCGCCAAATCAAGGAGTCCAACATGATTGAATTTACCGACAGCTTTTCGCAGGCCTGCGTTGCTGAGGCCTGCGCCGCGTTTCCAGAACTGCGTAACCGATTAGTGATTGAGTTGATTTTGCCGATGTTTGGGCGGCCACTTAATGCCATGGGTCAAGTGATTGGCAAGCCAATTGTGGCACCTAATCCAAAGCTACATAAAACCGTATTGAGTGTGTTTCACCGTGATGTGGTTGAGCACTTGCCCAAGGAGATTGCCTTCTGCCGCTATGTTTGCCCCTGTGACACTTATGGTGTGCCTATGGGTGAATGGCAACGGGTGATCAACGGCGTGTACTTTAACCATGGCAGCAATGAGCAGCCCAATTGGAGTGTGCATACCTAAGTTTCAAAACCGTTACCTAAACGTCATTTACTCCATTAGCCACTTGTATTTATCACTGCTTTAGCTCGCCAGCTAACAAGCAACCCACTCCCAAAGTGCCACCCTTTCAACCATAGAGGTTCCTATGACAACCCTAAAACTTTTCGATATTGAGCACGCCTGGGGCCTGCCCCGTAAAGTATCTCCCCGCTTTGGTGCGAGACTGATTTTACGTGGTATGCATTTGGATTATCTCAATGACAGAACAAGTTTTGTCGGTGAGTTTTCTCCTGAAGTACGCAAACGCTTCAATCACGCTTTCCCAAAATTAGTTAAACAACTTGAGCGATTAGTCGTCACCGGTGAGATAGATGCAAGAGAGCAGCACTGCGTTAGCATTGAACACGCTGGGTTTACCTGTGAGGCTGATACCTTAGGCAGCCATGGTTATTTGTATATTGCTGTCTATCAAACCGCTGACAAACCACCACCCGCATTAACACACAGCCCTTCGATAACCTTGTAACACCAAAGCGCATCCTAAATACCTCATCACGCTCCATCAGACTCATTTCACGCAATTTATACCCCACCAGCAAACACAGCAAGAGCCCAGGAGTTTTAGCTCCTAGGCTCTTGCGTGTGCGCGTAAATCAAAGAAGGAATATCCCATGAAGTTAATCATTAACCGTAACCAACTGCCATTAATGCCTAATCGTTTTTACCAAGTCATTGAAAAGGAACTGGCTGACGTCGATCCAAAAGATGCCAATGCGATCACGCTCAATTTTAGAGATCCAGATTACAGCGCCGAAGATGGTGGCTTTCATCCTGTCGAAGTCCGGCTTGAGAAACAGCAAGAGCACTGGCGTTTAGTCTACGTCACCGACTTTGCTTTTCGCGGTCATCCCTTCCCTGAACTCGTCAAAGACATCGATATCTGCTTTAACAGTAAGCAGGTCTATAGCTTGTTTAGTGGCTGGATTGGTGAGCGGGAATGCAAAGCATTAATCGATTTATTTACCCAAAACTTTGCCACTTATTTCGATATGGGCGTTTACAAGGTGAAGGTCAGTTTGGATTAAACCACTTAGCCAAATGAAGTTCCCAGAATCCTAAAACGGGAACACTCAAACCCTTGCCTCATGCGGCATTTCGCAATGCAAGTGCCCAAAAACACGCTATAGCAAAAAAGAGGAACATGACCATGCCTGAAGTTCAAGCCGTTAAAGATCAAGACACCGTTAAGCTTATCAGCTATCTGCTCGAAAGACAGTTTAGCCAGCAACTGGCCGATGTGTGGAATATCGGCCTTAATCTTGCCCTGCGGATCTCCGACTTACTCTCGATTAAGTTCAGTGATATCCAGGGCGGTCGACTTATCATTAAGGAATCCAAAACTGGCAAAATCGCCAATATCAAACTCAACCAAAAGACGCTGGAACGGATACAACGAATTGCACGCGAGCACCCTAACCATATCTACCTGTTTCAGTCCTATCGTAATCAAAGGGCTAAAAACATCAAACCCGCGCCTTTGTCACGCCGCTATATCTGCCGAGCACTGGCGATGATTGGTGAAGAACTCAAAATCGCCTTAGGCACCCACTCGATGCGCAAGACCCGAGGCTATCTGCTGTATCAACAAACCAAAGATATTGGCCGAGTAATGAAGATGCTCAGACACAGCGCCGAAGAAACTACCCTGCGGTATATCGGTATTGAGCAAGACGATATCGATAAAGACTTTGTCGAGTTAGAAATCTAACCCGCGCTTACCTCTTACAAGATAGCGCCTCCCCTTAAATCCTCACACAGCCAACTGACTATCAACGCGAACACGTACAGCCTTACCAAAGCTGCATGGCGAAATAGCGCGTCGCAATGATAGAACCTTGGCTAAGGAAAATATTCATGCAAGTACTACAACCTGGTGATCACCTCGTCACCAATATCGATCCTCTTGGCTTAACCGAACACCATGGCCTCTATATCGGCCGTGGCAATGTGATTCACTTATCTAAACAGGGCATCATCGAAGAAATCGATCTGCAGCAATTTGCGGGTGGCCATAAGATCAGAGTGAAAAAGTCCAGCTTGTTCCCCCATCAAGCTATTGAGCTAGCGCGCAGTCAACTGGGTCACAGCCCATACGGCGTTGCTACGAACAATTGTGAGCAGTTCGTCAACGAATGCTTAGAAGGGAGTAGCACCTCCAATCAGGTGAGTAATCTCACCCACATTGCGCTGCAAGGCTCTGCCAGAGTAGGCTTACTGGGAAGCACTGCGTCGAAGTTGGCCACGGGGACTGTCGCAAACGTCGTGTTAGCCTCTACCGCCGCTAAGATGACCGGTGAATACCTAGGGCTACCCGATAACGTCAACACGCTGCTAGGGACACCTGGGGATCTTGTTGCTAAACCAGCAGAATGCCTACTAAAAGGCACCACACAAACTCTAGGTGAAAGTTATGCTTGCTTAAGCCAAGGTAAGATTGCCGATGCAGGGATCAAGCTTGTCACAGGCAGTTTAGAAACTGGCTTAAACACGGTTTTGACAGCCGCTGAGGTGGGAGTTAATGGGGTAAAAGCTGGCGCTGAGCTGATATCTGATGTCAGGCATTGGTTTAGAACCTAATGTTCTTACCTAGTAATGAGCGAGTGCTAAGTTAGTTATCACACACATTTTATAAACGAAGCGGCATTTATCGCCGCTATCGTTATACTTAGCTTCATAGCCTAAAATACTCAGGCACCTAGACTCAGAACTCCTCTACTTTTAGCTCAGCTACATTAACAACATAATCCAGAACGGAGGAAACTAATCACTCTGTAGCCATGCCTAATTTCAGCGGCGTCAGTTGAATATTTTTTAACTCGATACTACCGCTTCCCTTATGTTGAAAGCCGATAAAACCTTTCTTTAATTGGCTATCTTTTAGTATCCCAGTCACTTTGCCGTTCAGCTCCACTTCAATGGTGTCACCCCTTAAGGTCAGCTTATAGTGGTTCCATTGATTGATGGTATCTTGCACATTGATAACCGCTTGACGATCGACAATTCCACCAGTGCGAAACTGGGTCTTCTTGCTCTTATCCCAAATATTGGCTTCGTAACAGGTATTAGCTTTAATTTTACTGATGTCAGCGCAGCGCATATACACACCAGCGTTAATTTCATCGCTGGGTCTAAAATCCATTTCCAGCATAAAATCACCATAATCAGCTTGAGTCACAAGGTAGCTTTCCCCTTCCCCCTTACTGATGATGACGCCGTCTTTCTCAGCCCATGAGGAGCCAGGGACCACCTCGACGAGTTTCAGATCAGTTAATCCCGATGTCACTGGCATGGTGAAGGTTTGCTCCACCGCTTGCACATTGGCCATTATACTTAAGTTTAGACTCACGCCTGCAACTAACATAATTAACGAGGTTTTCATTTAGACTCCTATTTATTTAGACCGCAAAAGGAAGCGTAATTGGCTTCCTATCTCATAGCTGCCTAATGATTAATAATGACAACTCTTACATTCACGGTCTGCAGTTTTACCATCGTGACAAGCCCAGCAGAACTTGCCGTTATTGTGGTCTTTCATAGTGAAGCTGTAACGCTGTGCCTCGAAAAGGGCTTTTTCGCTATTAGTGCTATGGCACGCCTGACAAGTATAAAAACCATTTCGAGCATGGGTTTCATAGGAGAAAACCACCGCGCCTTTACCACCACCGCCATATTGCCTGTCCTGCTCAGAGGGTGTTGCATTCACGTTCGGCAACACCAACATTGAGGCAACCACAGCGGCTAAACCGAATTGATATGCTGTGGCGATATTCATTAAACCTCCTGGATGAGAATCGATGGGTCAACGTTATTTACATCGGCAGTGCCTGTCAGCACCATGCTTGACTCAAGCTCATTTTGGAAACGTTTGAACATCATCTCAACCCCTTTAACACCGCCACCGAGGCTAGCACGCAGCATTGGCCGGCCAACTAATACAGCTTGGGCACCACAGGCTAGTGCTTTGAGCACATCTCCACCGTCACGTACCCCACTATCCACTAGGATTGGCATCTTGTAACCGCGGTCACGTACCGCTTTTACAATCGCAGGTAACACATGCATAGTGGCAGGGGTTGAGCTCAGTACGCGGCCACCGTGGTTAGAAACCACAATCGCACCACAGCCAGCTTCGGCGCACATAAGGGCTTCTTCAACCGTCATCACGCCCTTAGCCATAAAGGGGATTTTGGCGTATTTGACGATTTCCTTAAGTTTTTTTAGATCCTTTGGCTCAACGGTTTTACCCGGTAGTGCGCGAGCAGCGCGTCCAGCGGAATCGATGTCAATGGCAAAGAAAGGTGCGCCCGCATCTTGAACAATATCGATACGCTCGAAGATTTCCTGCTGAGTACGGGGTTTAATTTGTGCAACGGCGTGGCCTTTAAATTCTTTAACCACTTCTAAGCGACGCTTGAAGGTCTCCAGTGGATCGCCAATACCGTCCGCAGCCCAACCTAAACAGCCCGCGTTGGCAGCTCCTTCAATAATGCCGCGGGCATATTTTTCTTCGGTCATGACTTCGCCATCGAAGGCTAATTTGTTGGCAGCGCCCATATTGTAGGTTAAACCACCAGTAATACCGGTCAGGACCGGCATGGCTAATTTCACACCTAGTAACTCAGTTTCCATTTTGGGCTTAGTAACATTGTGCAGGCTGCGCATATTGAGGCTCATGCCTTCGAAAGCTTCGATGTTGCGCACAAAGCTTTGACGCATGCCGCCCATACCTGGAACCGACTCACCGCAGGGGCCTTTCCCATTACAGCGTCCAGCTCCAGCTAAGTCACAGGCAGCGCAGGTATCCATGATCTTACGAGCATTGCTGAGTACATCTTTTAAGTTTTTAGGTTCTTTAATGTAACCCGTGATGGCTTTTGGTGCCTCGGCCGCTTCAGCGGTTGCCGCCGCGGCGACAACCGATGCCCCCGCCGCATTAGCCGAAGATGAAACCGACAAGGAAAGCGTGCTTGCCGCAGCGGCAAGCACTGCGCCCTTGGTTAGAAATTCACGGCGATTTTGGTTTAATTTATTATCCATATAAGTATCCCCTACGTTCTTAATTTGCGACTCAATTTTCAGGAGTTATTGACGCGTTTTGCTCACGGCCTTGAATTTACAGCGCTCAATTTCCTAGGGGGTAACACTCGAAGACAAAATTTGACGATAGATCCCTTAGCCTTAAAAATTTTGAACCTTGCACGCTTGATTATGCATTTTTGCATAACGCACTAAACTCTACAGTCCAAAGTTGATTAATTTCTTTTATTTTCAGTTGAATAGATGTTTCTGCAAAAGTTCCCAAGCAAATTAAATGTGAAATCACTGGCAGAAAAAGGCCAACAAGCTGCCAATGTGGGCTGACTGCGCTTATGGTTAGATGCAATCAAACGGCAAGAGGGTGTGTATTCAGTGAGCTATTGGCAGTATTTACGGGGGATGATGTTAGGAGTAAGCCTAATCTCGGCTCAAGGATTGGCGCAGCAAGATCTTACTTTTAATGTTCATAGTAATACCCCACCGTTTGAGTGGCAGAATGAGGCTGGTGAAGAAACGGGCTTTAATATTGAATTAGCCCGTCAAATCGCCCAAAAATTGCAATATGATCTCACCATCAACCGCCAAACCCTAGAGCAGACCCTGTATTCAGTTACCCATAAGACTCGCCAATTAGCCGTGATTGATGTTCCTGCGGGAGAAATGCTCACGCTCAATACTGCGCTGCCACTTCTGCCTACCTATATCAGCGCCTATAATCGGCGCACCGATAGTAATGCCGACTCATGGTCGGCACTGACGAAAAAGCGCGTAGCCATCAAACAAGCCTCATCGGTGGATATGTATCTTAGATCAAACCCACAGGATTTTATCCAAGTGCCCGTTGTCACCAACGAGCAGGGATTTGAATTGTTATCCGCTGGTAAAGTGGATTTTGTGCTGGCCGAATTCTACTGCGCTCGCCGCTTGCTGTCACAGTTTCCGTTGACAAAAACCGCAGGTAACCCATTATTTTTCAGCCAGTTTTATTTGATTATGTCTGATAAGGACCCCATATTTACGAAGGAAGTGACTGACGTGCTAGAGCAAAACTACCACGGAGGTTACTTTGATGACTTAATCTATAAATGGGTTGGTTTCGGCAAGGAAAAAATCGAACTGGGACAAGTGCGTAAGGATTTGTTTCAAGGCGCATTATTGGCCGCCATTATCTCCAGTATTGGCTTATTGATTACTCTTTATATCAGCTTGGTGCTCAGACAGAAAACCAAATCCCTTAAACAGGAACTATGCCAAAGGAAAAAGGCAGAAGCGGAAATCAGTCGAGTCTCAGCTCAATTTCACTCTGTGCTCAACGGTCTACCCTACGGCGTGGTCCTCATAGATCAGCACCAACAGAAGATTTGGCAAAACGGTAAGTATCAATGGGTGTTAGTGCCAGAAAAGCTCAAACAAGCGCATCCGCAGGTGGTGCTAACGCAGCTTATTCAGTCAGGATTTAACGGCGAAGTTTCGCAACTAGTCGAGTTTTCCCTCGACCATAAACGCTGGAAGCTCAATTTGCACTTGATCTCAAGCAATATGGTCGCCCTCTTTATCGAAGACTATACCGAACCCTTCGAGTTAAAACAGGCAAGCGAACTCTCGTCACGCCTCGCTTCACTAGGGGAACTTACCACGGGAATTGCCCATGAAATAAATAATCCCGTGGGGCTTATCAACCAATCCATGAGTCTGATGCAGGATATTATCGACGACCTTAAGCGTGCGCTGCCGCTCTCGGATACACGGCCACAGTGGCTACAACAGGGGCTAGAGGAGCTTAATTATACAAGCCAATCGGTGCAAGAATCAGCCGAGCGCATCGGCTGCATTATCCACGATCTCAAGTACTTCTCCCGTCACGGCCTCAACAATGTTAAGCCTTTATTGCTAAACCACATTGTCGAAACCGCTCTGCGATTAACTCATAACAATGTTAAACGTTTACAGTTGCAGCTTTCGCTTCACCCAAAACTTCCCGCCATCAAAGGGGACGAGTTGCAACTCCAACTAGTGCTTATCAATCTAATCCAAAATGCCTGCCTAGCTATGGACAAACCCAATCCGCTGCTGACGATTGAAACTGGTCTCGAAGAGGGACTGATATACCTTAAGGTGGTAGATAATGGTTGCGGTATGCTGCCTCACATACAAGCACGTATTCGAGAGCCCTTCTTCACTACCCGTCGTGAGCAGGGTGGCACAGGACTTGGACTCTCAACCACCAATAAAATTCTTATTGAACACGGCGCACAATGGCTTATCCACTCACAGCCTAATATCGGAACAGAAATGAAAATACTATTAGGAATATGCAATGAAGCTTAGTCGCAATATTCTAGCTATCGATGATGAAACCCGCTGGTTACGCACTATCGATATGTTGCTTAATCGACATATTCCCGAAGCCAAGACATACACTTGTGAAAATAGCCGTCAGGCCCTAAATCTAATCAACGACTTCGATATTGCGTTGGTGTTACTTGATCTCAACATGCCAGCACTCGATGGTAGGCAACTGCTGAGGGATATTCGTGAACATGCTCCCTATGTAAGAGTAATCGTACTTACAGGACTAGATGAAACCGACATTGCGGTTGAATGCATGAAACAGGGTGCGTACGATTTTATTACCAAAACTAGTTCAACCGACCAATTACTAATGTGTATCCGCCGTGCTATGGAAGTCATTGGGCTAGAGCGGCGTTACCATCAAATTAAAGACGGTTTCTTTAACCGCATGAACCTAAGTGTATTCAATCAAATCCTCACCACAGATATCAAAATGCACGATTGCTTCAACTTCGCGGCTACTTTGCACGACAGCCACGAGCCTATTTTAATAGAAGGGGAGATCGGCACTGGTAAACATCTGTTTGCAGAATCGCTACAACAACTGGTGTGCCCAGAGTTACCCTTGTTAGAACTGTCGCTGGCAGATATGCCCGTACAAATGTTGGAGCAAAAACTATTTGGGATCGCCGATCAACCGGGTTTGCTCGATATGGCTAGCACTGGCTTTTTGCTGCTCGACAATCTAGCCTTAGCGGGCCATGAAATCCAAAGAATGCTTACCCAACTGTGTCAGCGAAAACGTTATTTTCCGCAGGGAGCCTTACGGGAAAGCGCTCTTAAGTGCCGACTGCTGTTTAGCTCCACTGTATCGCTAGAACAGCTCGAGCAACAGGCATTTTCCCAAGGACTGCTGTATTGTCTGCAGCCACAACGAATCAAACTACCACCGCTTAGGGAGCGTTCCGCCGATATCGGCCTATTATTACAGCATTTTAATGAAATAGCCTGCCAAGAGTTAGGCCGAGATTACCTTGCCACGCCCCACGATTTGGCTCGCCGATTAGAAGCTTATGCCTTCCCCGGTAATATTGCCGAATTAAAAGCGCTAACCTTTACAGCGGTAGGGATCAGTAACGGCCCTGAACTAGCCCTCGCCCCCTTTTTAACGGTGTTAAGGCAACCCAAACTGCAACACCAAAGCGAACGAATTATCTTTCCAGCAAACTTGCCCACCATTAGCGAAACCTCGCAGCAGCTGATCCATGAAGCGCTTGTTCGCACTAACAACAACCAGAGCACCGCCGCCAAACTACTTGGAATCACTCAAAGCGCCCTGAGCCGGCGCTTAAGCAAACAAGACTAACGCCAACGGAAAATAGATGCTCAATGTCCAACTAGCTGAGATGCCATATATATATATCAATATATTTTAATAATGAAGCCAGACCTATAAGCGACTATAGCCAAATGAGCGCCTTCTATCGCCATAATGCTTCGTCTCTAGCTTGGCAAAATAGCTCAAGCGGAAGAAAGCACTCGCAAAGGTTTGGGGATAATTCGGCGCGTTACGATTGATGTAATAAACTGGCGTATCCTCAGGGAAATGGACTAAATGTCGGGTACTGAAATCATCGAGCCCTAAAGCACTGGCCCAGGCTTCAACAATCTTAGTAATCAGGTTTTGACCACTTCGATTGTAATTACCGAGATGGTTATAGGCATCATTATTGAGGAAGATAGCGATATGGTAATGGTCTGTATCTGCACATGCTCGCTCCCTTGCCCAAATATAACGCAGAGTACAAGGATGCACCCGTTTACCCTCATGGCCCTTGATAAGCCTATCATGCTGGATTTTAGCACTCAGAGATTTAAAGAATTTGCTGATCACCGTTGAATCATAAACCGTTGGTGAATCGTGAAAATTGAGCTGTGGCAGATGTAAATCAAACCGCACCATGAAGGTACGAGGATGCTCATTCAGAGCTGCCTGTAAGGTCTGTAGAATTGCGTTTAAGTATTCAGCGCTTAGTGGCCTAGGATTAACATTGAGACCTTGGTATTGACCATTGCTGATGACGGTAAGGTTAGTGTTAGAGGTGTGACGTAAGTACATATTGATATCCCATATTGGTTAAGTTACATAACGTATGGGGTTTGTGTAATTTATAACTCAAAAGCCCTAAAGGGCCTGATATCACTAGCAAAAGTTCGCTCGCCAATGATGACGGCTAACTGTTCATACCGTTGAATTGGGAATTACAGCTTACTGGTGAGAGTACAAGCTTAGACATCTAAGATAGAGCTAAAGAACTATAGTATTAACAAACAGACATGCTTAACTAGATTATTGGTGGTGTATTCTTCGTATTTTTTTCAGAAAACCAGTGAATTCTCAAATATTTGCTAATATCTTTGCTCTCTAGTTAAATCAGTTGGTAATCCTCGAATGAATCTCCAAATTAGGTGACGCATTGCCGCTGATCAATTGCTGCACATAGTGAACTTCCTGATGTTTAATATCCATGCTTGACGTCAATAACTGCTGTCCTAAAACCATACAGTCAGCATATCTATTGGCATCAGGAACTATTACATGAAGTACACAAGAGACAGACCAATTCATATCGAGAGTGGTTTTGTGTGTCTCATCGTTAGAGTCGTTCGGTTCTTCATATTCGGCTATCGTCTGTCGGTTGCTAATGGAAAGCATCAGTTCTCGATGTTTGTGATCAACTATCCGACCATCCATTCCTATACATTCATTAAACAGTCGCCATGGGGCTGTAAGCTCTTGAACAGCGGACCATGTTTCCTGCGAAACTATATCCAAAAGATAGCTCTTCAATATTTCAATTTCATCGACACTTGAAGGTTCATCCTGAGTGAGAGTATGTGCTAAAGGAAAAATAGACTGACTGCTGAATAAGGCATCTGATAGCCTGCTTCGAAGTTGGAACTGTAAGGAATTACTGACTTCTTGTTTTGACTGATGCTCTTCTCTAACAGTGGAAACAGAAATAGAAAGTAAAGAGAAAATCGAGGACAGGTATAGGTGATGTATCCAACCTAGTAGGTCCTTGCCGACAAAAAATGTAGATAATTTAAAAAGTTGCTCATTGCTCAGCGGCGTATTTTGAATCGGGTATCTCCCCTCTCTAAGTTTACAAGCGCGTTGATAATAGCTGACTAGCATACTAATACATTGCAGTGGTAACAGCGAATTACGAGATAGCGTTACCCCTAACTTGATAACCTTAGTTCCAGGATCTTGTCGTTGTAACTTGTAGATGGGAGGTAAATATGGATGCAATTTGCTTTGCTGAATACCATTTGCGACGATAGTGATCATCCCCTCAAAAACCAGCATATTAATCGCCTTCCGAAAGGCCAATTCTGTTATCCCCATTGTTCGAGATAAAGATGAATCATCTAGACCAATGACATATCGAGATTTATCCGATTGCATGAGCAAGATTGCCCAGACTAAGCGGGCGTTAATCGTCAATCTGGAAACATTCCCTTTTACTCTAGAATCCCATAACGATTTTCCGCACAAAACGGATATCAACTCAGCTTGCCAATCACTGCTCAAAAAACATTCACCCCACATCTTTAAGCATTCATTCGTTACGGCATAGTCAAAGCGAATTTTTGAGTTACTTCTCTCCAGTTGACCTAAATGGCTTTTAATTTTCCACAGGTATCCTTCACGGACTAAGTATTCGAGAGCTATCCCAAGGTTTCGTTTTGAAACCCCTAAAGCCTTAGCCAATGTGTCCCTAGACCCAGACTGAAAATTAGCTCCCAACCGCACCAACCAAGTAATAAGTACCAATCTGGTTTCTGGTGTTGCACCTGTCATTGAAAATAAGAGCTGCATATAGTTGAATTGAAATAGTAAAGGAATTCTTTATATCTACCATAATAAAACCTATTAAACCAGTGGTAGCAAACCAATAAGATCCACGTTACATTACATGTAATGAAAAATTAAAGGCTAGAGATATGTCAACTAATGAACCGATTTCACCACCTGAATTTTCCAAGCTGTTCGATTTTTTGGACTCAGAAACAATTGCCGCCAGAAGCTGGCTAATCAGGTATCTAAAGAAACAAGGAGTTTTTCTAAATCCAGATTTACCTAACATTGAAAGTGTGAGAGTAGAATTGGCTAATGCTTTTTCGCAACAAAGAAGAGCCCCTGCTGATGTCAGATTGTTTGCCCGCAATATGAGGAATGCTTGGCGAGTGAGAAAGCATCGACTAAATAAGGATGTAACCACCCTTTCTGTAAGTCTCGATAAGCAGGTATCTAATCAGCTCACTCAAATGTGCAAAGGTCAAAATAAGACTGAAATCATCACACGACTTATCACGAACAATTACCCGTATTTCTTAGATGCTCAGAAAGCCGAAAAAGAGAAATTGGCAGAAGAAAAACAAGCCTTGCAAATGGAGAAAGAGCGTAGACTTCGTGCAAATGAGCTACAGAAGCATTTGCCAATAGTTAAGACTGCTGCAGAGCAACAAGTCGAGCCTATGCTTGAGGTAGTAGAGGATCTAAAAAAGAGCATAGCCAAGCTATATGACATGATCTTTTTGGCAAATCAAGAGAAACTAGAAATAGATGATGCAATGCTGATTGAGGCTACAAAAGTTTACTACTCGGTGTTTTCAAAATAACCCAAACGGCTAATCTAGGAATTCACCCTAGCCATTTTCTACTGGTGGGCATATCGGTGGGTATCAATGCGAATTACCACTAGATAAGACAAACTAACCATTGTTAATTAAAGACTTTATCTTAATTTAAAACATTCAGATCCAAAACGTCGAGTAATGATATTTAACACGTTTTAGATACCAAAAAGCCCTTAATGTAAGGGCTTTTTGTATTTTATGGCACTGAGGGAATATCTGTTAAAGCACTCACTCTTAGCCAAACCTATCGAGTGCAAAGTGCTGAACTAGGCTCAGTGAACAATCCTTTACGGTAACAGGATTTTTTGCAACTCTTGGTGCGAGCTCACTTGATAGTGCGGGGCGATACCGGCGGGCACATCGTGGCCGTGGACGTTATACCAACAAGTATGAATACCAGCATTGATGCCGCCTTGGATATCTGAATGCGGGTTATCGCCGACCATGAGCACAGCATCGCGCTCAGGATGACCCATGAGTTCGAAGGCGTGCTCGAAGATGCCCACATCGGGTTTAGCTATGCCGACTTTTTCTGAAATCACTAAAATATCAAAATGATGCTGCAAGCCTGTACGTTCTAATCGCACGGTTTGCAGCTCAGTGAAACCGTTGGTGATGATGCCCAATTTAGCTTTACCTTGCAGCGCGGCTAATAACTCGCGAGCACCGGGTAGCGGCGCACAAATTTCGGCCATTGCTGATAAAAAGGCACTATTGAGCGTCATCGCCGTGACAGATAATTTGGCTGCCCAAGGCTCGAAACGTATGGTTTGTAACTCGGCGGCAGTTATCTTGCCATCTTGATAATCAACCCAAAGCGGTTTGTTAACTAATTGATACTCATCAAAATCGGCTTGGGTAAAATCGACCCCAAACTCACTAAACATCAACTTAAGCCCTTTTAAGGCATCGAAATAAAATAGGGTTTCATCGGCATCAAACAAAATCCATTGGTAAGGCAAGGACATAGGAACTCTCTTTCAGACAAAATAGCTAAAACCCATCCCCATGCCGTTCAGTGGCATCGAGAATGGTACATCGGCGATTGCGGCAATGCTGTGGCTAGCTGCCTAGCAGTAATCAAGATAAGCGATAAACATGAGCGATGAGCCCGAAAATAACTAGGCTTCACTGTCGACACCCGCAATCAGCAAGTGCATTAGTCTACCTTGCATCAAGGGCAATGATAACCACGATAATAAAAACTGACTGTTGAGGTATCATCAACAATAATGGCAGGGGAACGCGATAATCTAAGGACACCATGGAGCACTTTTCGGCACTACCTATCTTTGTCACTGTCGTGGAATGCGGTAGCTTTTCGCTTGCTAGTCAAAAGCTTAGACTGAGTAAATCGGCGGTGAGTAAACGCATTACCCTATTAGAACAAAGTCTGGGTATTCAACTTTTGCACCGTACCACTCGCAGCTTAAGTCTTACCGAAGCGGGCGCCCGCTATTTTGACTATGTTCGTCCTGCAGTTAAACTCGCAGCAGACGGCTTGGACGCCATTTCTGAGCTACAACAAGCGCCTCAGGGCAATTTACGCATCGCCGTCCCTATGGTATTTGGCCGCTTGCATATCGCCCCTTTGATACCCGAGTTTCTGCGCCGCTATCCAAAAATACAGCTGCAAATGCAGATGGATGATAAGACCACCGATTTAATTGCTGGCGGATTCGATCTGGCGATTCGCATCGGCGAACTGCCAGATTCGAGCCTGATTGCCCGTAAAATTGCCCCTTGTTTAAGTGTCATTTGCGCCTCACCCGAGTATCTTGCTCGCCACGCTGCACCACAAACGCCACAGCAACTTAGCCAACATAACTGTTTGCTCTACTCATATTTTCGTGATGGTGTTGAATGGACCTTTTTAAGCCCGCAGGGCCCCACTCGTATCCAGCCGAACGGTAACTATCAAGTCAACAATAGTGATGCCATCCACCAAGCTACACTCGATGGTTTAGGCATAGCCAACCTGCCCCGTTTCATGGTCGACACCGACTTACAAGCTGGCCGCCTACAAGCCTTGCTCGCAGACCATCCCATCCCAGAACATGGCATCTACGCGGTTTATCCACAGCGAAAACATTTGCCGACTAAGGTGAGTGTATTGATTGAGTTTTTGATGGAGAAGCTGGCGAGTTCAGATAAGTTTCAACTTGTAAGCGACTAGGAATTACATCCCTACTTTACCCATATGTTGAATGAGAGATATGCTCGATACCTGTAAAAGCGGAGCAACTCTATCTATCCAATGGGTAAAGTTGATATTGCAAATAGGATAATAAAGTTAGCTCGTGTCTCACTCAAAAGTTCAAAGCTCTTCGATTCCACACGCTTTTAGAAATTGATAAGTCGAATCATAAAAAGCCGGTTTTCTAGTAATATCTAACTCATCGCCTTTAGGGACGAAAATCACCATTCCTTGCCTCGCTCGCGTCAGTAAGACTCGATAGGCATTTTCAAGATACCTGCATTTTTCTTCCCGTTGTCGTTGTTCCCAGCTTGAGCCTCGAAACTGCATATGCTCAAAACCTGCATGACCGAATCTAAAATCAGCCTCCCAAGCAACCAAACACCAATCAAGCTCAAGCCCTTGAACATCAAACTCTGTGGCGACATCTTCAAGAAAATGTGAAGAACGAATATCCTCTATCGGCCCCAAAAACCAATCTTTATGCTCAATTTTGTTTTTGACGAAAATGCCTTCAGCTTTTAATCGAATACCATTTGACGAGGCTAGCATTCCCATTGTTTCAGTCCCACGCACTTGAGATTTTATCCAACATTTAGCAGCCTTTAAGTCTCGGGTAACTTTAATTGGATATTTTTGCTTAAAAGTCGCCAAAACATTCAAAGCCATGCCACTGTTACCATTAACTAAATGGTGGATAAAATTTGACAACTTTTCGGCTCGAAATGAACGCATCGATGTCGCCAAATGTAAACAAGGTAACAAAGTACCTTTTGAAAAGTCGCGAGTCGTTAAACCCGTAGACACATACTCACCATTAAGTAAATCCGTAGAATAATAAGCATCCCAGTGAGTAAATCGGTTGCCAAGTGCATCCAACCATCCAAAAAGCCCAACCTCGCCGGTGTTGATTTCTTGTCCACCGCCGATCAACGCAATAATTACAGCCCAATCTTCATGGCGGTCCATCACTTCGATAAGATATTCTGGCTCAGACTTATTGAATCCAGCTTGATTACGCTTGGTCTGCATGAATTTGCTAGTCTGCTCAACATTCCAAGCACGCTGAGCTTCGTCAAAGATAGCTACTTGCTCTACTGGGGGTTTGTTCGATGTAAGCGAGTCATCCCTAAACTTATGGATATTCTGAATAAATTGCTCAGTATGTCGTCGACAATCGCCAATTTTCTCTTTAGTGCGATCACGTCTATCTCGCGCCAGGGCTTCTTGCAAAACAGAGACTAAAGGGCCATTTCCGCTTAAAAATACTGCATATTCCTTTTCGTCAGCATTAGAATGCGCACTCGCAATATTAAGCCCTACAAGGGTTTTGCCCGCACCCGGAACGCCGGTAACGAAACAAATGATTTTTCGCTTATTGATCCGAGCATTGTGAATCAACTGAAGTAATTGCTGGCTCGTTTGTCCAAGATTTTGAGTGTCGGCTTCACTACGAGCAATATCTTCGACTTTATGCTGCGCATATAGCGCTTGCGCCGCTTCGATAATTGTTGGTGTCGGCGAATTCTGGATTTTTCGATTGGCTCGTCGCTTTCGTGGCGACAAGCAGAGGAACTAGATATTTATCATGACTACCGCGATGAAAGTTTTTTAAATCTAAAGCATATCCATGAGTTTGCCCCATATCTGCAGCAGTAAATACTTTTGCGCCAACTTTAAACTCTACAACAAAAACAATCCCTTTAAATATAATCACGACATCGGCACGTCGTCCCATTCGTGGGATCATAAACTCAATGAAAATGTGCCCTTCTCGCTCAACGCTCTCGGCCAAGGAGCGTTTGAGAACTTCAATTTCAGCACACCAAGCACGAGTTTGTGCATGCAATAAATGCTGAGTATGGAAACGTGATATCTGCCCGGTAATCGCATCGGGCTCAGCAGATAGAAAATCTTTAAAACTCGCCGAATAAAATGCTCGTTGAGTCATAATGATCCCTCAACGGTAAAATCAAGAAGTTGTTTCGCCGAGATATCTAAAGCACTGGCAAGCTTAAAAAGATTAATCAAACTAACATTGCGTTGCCCACGTTCAATGCCGCTGACATAGGTTCTGTCCATGTCAGCTTTTAATGCAAGCTGCTCCTGAGAAAAAGATCTCTCAAGTCGCAAACTTTTTAGATGAGTACCGAATGAGGTAAGCAAATGATCTTCCATGAATAATCCTTTGAAGAGTTTTCATGATGATCTTTACTTGTAGACAATACGTCTACGGACTATGAGTCACATTAAATGCCTAGCACTTAATGATTTGGACATAACATCGCACAGGGTAGTCACTCACAAAATGCAAAATGATTGTTGCCGCTGATTACATTTAGACGGCAAATTCCGCAATCTACTTACCAACCACTCGGCAATAAGTACCTTGTACTTCGGCCGCCGACGTCGGCTTTGGGCCAGTATCTATCTCAAATTTCTATTAAGCGATTGGTTCTACTGGCTAACAGATATGCGCGAAGGCTAACAGGATTAGGCACTAACATGGAAGTGACTATCCGTGACAGGACGTCACGGTTGAGCATCCTGGGACTTGAACATTCCCTATTTAACTGCCAGTTCGCCTTCCATGGCTCTCGTTCATAAACTTAGAAACCCTAGGTTTCTATTCACCGAGTCACTGGAATGCAAGTGCTTGATAACATGCCTAACCTTTATCGTTTCATACTGAGTGGCAATAAGTATCTGGTACTTCGGCCACCGGCGCCGGCTTTTACTAAAAAGTGCTGTTCGACCATTTGCGCAAGATGACGGGTGGCGGTGGCGCGGCTCACCTTAGCAACCTTTTGATACTGGCTACTATTAATCCCTAATTCAAAATCGCCGTCTAACATGCAATTGAGTACTTTGGCTTGCTCTTGACTCAATAAAGATTGGTCGACACTTTGCCAATACTGAGTTTTCGACAGCGTTCTGCTCACATCTGCCATCGCATTGAGTAAGCAATCATTGAGGGTCTCAAAAAACCATACTAACCAAGGAGTAATATCTACATCCCCCCTTTGAGTGGACTCTAAAATGTCATAGTAAGTTTGGCGACGGGCAAGAATACTGACCGACATAGCGTAAAAACGAATCGAGCGTTTCTCCGCTTGCGCCAGAGCTAAATCAGTCAATAAGCGCGCGATGCGCCCATTACCATCATCAAGTGGATGAAGAGTAACAAACCAAAGATGTGTTATCGCCGCACGGATAAGCGGAGCTAAAACCTGCGCTTGCCGTGATGCATTAAACCATTCGATAAACTGTGACAGTTCAGCATCCAAGGCTGCTCTAGAAGGTGCCTCAAAATGCACTGTTGGTTTATCAATCCGGCCAGAGACAACCTGCATAGGTGTATCGCCACGCAGCGCTCCGCCAATAACAGGGTTAAACAGCGTATAACCCTGGGGAAATAACTGTTTATGCCAACCTAATATCCGCTCAAGGGTTAACTCTGTATCTAAATTTTTTAAGGCATCGAGCATAATGTCAGCCAAACCATCGGTTTGCGCTGTTGTCGGATACGGTTTATCTTCAGTCACGCCGAGTTTTTTAGCTAAGGATGAGCGCACCGAAGCCGCATTGAGCTTTTCACCTTCAATGGCACTGGAATGGATAATGTTAGCGAGTAAGGTGTCGAGTGCAGCGTCTGAAGTTAATAAGCTATCGTCGTGACTTAGCATTTGCTTGCCAAGCAACTGGCCCTGATTGAAATAGACCTGACGCAGCAAGGCATCAATGTTGCTGGTGTTCCAATGAAACTTAGGCCAATCGGCTTGCTGCCAAATCCACATATCTACCCCATGAGTCGAATAATAAGCCTATTCTACTCACATAATGAGGCGATTAACAAACCTATTCGCCTCACTTTATGAGTCGAATAGCACTAATAATCGCCTCATCAATACCAATATGGCTATCCAATGCAGGGAAATGAGCCTTGTTGGTAATCCGGGAGCTCGTTTCTAAGCCTTGTGGTCATCCACTTGCTATTATTGTGCAGCTACAGTGCAGCTATCATACAATTTAGTGGCGCCTTTACTGTGGCGCATTGCCGTTGTTCGTGACTTTTATGTATATACCCAAGCTACCTGAATATACGAGTTTCAGAGCGTCTAGGGTGATTCAATTCAAGGCGCATCAATGACAGAATGTCGGCCACCTTTTGAATTGATGCAACACGGAAGTGGAGTGCCCTAGGCGCTCCGTCCCGGCGGGTTTTAACGCACTTTATGCTGTGTTGGTTATTTTTAACTTAGCCCGCTAGGTCTGCAAATAACCGCCTTGCCTAAAGTGCGTTAAACTCCCGCTGAATCCTGCATCTTCAGGTTGTTTGGGTATACTACCGACAAAGCCTTCGCACTGAGATATACTGCCGCCGCTGATTTGACACGCCAATGTGAAACGCCGAGGTGATAACTTACGGCTTTACCGCACCGCTGACACACATTCTGAGCCTAACCTATGCCTGATAACGCCAACAATTCACCAACCTCTACTCACGTACAATGTACTGCTAATGCACAGCGTATCGGCAATGCGCAGCATATTGGTCATTCACCGATTGTTACGCCAGATGCAATGCATCCAGTCCAGTCGAATGCGCTCAGTGACGAACAGATAAAGGTGAAAAAGCAGAAGGTCTTTATCATAGGTTTGCCACGCACGGGCACCACGAGTGTGAGTGTTGCGCTATTGGAGCAAGGGCTAAAAGTGGCGCACATGGCCTTTACTAAACAGGCATTTATGCTGGCCGATGCAGTGTCTGACACGCCTTGTTTCAGCGATTATCAGCAGTTGGATTTATTATTTCCCGAAGCAGTGTTTGTCTATCTCGACCGAGATATCAATACTTGGTTGCCTTCGATGCAGATGTTACTTGGTAAAATGGCACCCCATTTGGATGAAAAAACAGGCCGCTTCCATCCAATATTAAAGCGCAGTTTTAGGCATACTTTCGCCATAGATAAAGTGGCGGAACCTGCCAGCAGTGAGCACTTAATTGCTTGTTATCAAAAGCATCAGCAAGAAGTATTCGCTTACTTTAATGGGCGGGAAGACTTTATTTCAATTGATGTTAGCCATGCAGGAAGCTTGAGTCAGTTACTGCAATTTTTGGGAATGGAAGCAAACGCGAAGAATAGCGATGTTACATTAGGTTTAAGCGAGCCACTGAGTTTCCCTAAACTTAACGTGGGCCGCAACGTGGCAAGTTGGGGTGAATATAAACACCCCAACAAGGTCAACACCAATAGCGCAGGCCCACAAAGCCGTAAGTTTTTCGACTACACGCTTTAACAATGCATTGGATCAGTACACAAATACCAATGCACAGATATCCAAGCGCTGAATTAAAAATTAGCTTTAAGCACAGCCTCTTGGTCGAGCAAGCTTTGGTACAAGGTAAACTGGTTCGCGGCGCGGTCTAAATTATGGCCTTCGCGGTGGATATGGAAATACACATCACCATTAAGATAATCCGTTAAAAAACGAACACCTATCATCAAACAAATCACCCGAGCACCGAGCCACAGACTGCGCTTTTCGTCTTCCGTTAAAACGTCACCCAACTCGCTCAAGTAGCCACGGCAAATCGCGGCGAAGATATCTTGGCGCACTTGGACTTTATCCAAGGCCGTAGAGTCTTCCTCCTCTGGCGAGCAGAAAGTGCGTACCATGTCGCCGAAGTCATACATAAGATGACCTTTCATACAGGTATCTAAATCGATAATCGCCATGCTGGACATGTCGCGTTTATCAAAAAGCATGTTATTGATTTTAGTGTCGTTATGACAAATTCGTAGCGGCAGCTTTGGCGATATTTCTGCAAGTTCATCAAGCAACGCCTGCTGAGATAACGCGTAATCGACCCAATGACGGCAGAGCGCTAAACGATGTTGACTATCGAGTTCAGCGGCCTGCTTTAGTAAGGCCATGCGTCCCGGTAAATGGTGAAATTGAGGGATCACATCTTCAAGCTCTGTCGCATCAAAATCACTCAAGGCTGAGGCAAAATGCCCAAAGGCCTTAGCCGCCATTTCCGCTTCTTGTTCCGACTTAACCACTTCAATGCTGAGACTATGAGGCAAGTAACTGATCGCGCGCCAAAATCCTTGCTCGCCTAAATCGATAGCCAGCTCACCCTCTTGGGTTAAACATGGGCTAACGACTTTAAGGCCGTATTGTTGCTGCAATGACTTAGCGCATAAATGATGGCTAATTTTATCGGCATTGCAGACCAAAGCGTTGGGTGTTTTAAATACCTCAGTGTTAATTCGCTGCAATACCAATTCGCCCGCAGGCCAACGCACTAAAAGGGTGTCATTGATGTGGCCATTACCGAGGGCAGAAATTTTCGCCTCGGCAGATTCAATACCAAAATGAGGCAACACTGACTGCCTGATGAGTTTAATCACTCAATAACTCCGTTAATTTTTGTTTTACCCAGACAGTGTCCTGCGGATAAGTCACACCAAGCCATGGCTCACAGGCAACATCGACATACACAGGCAAACCTTGCTCAATTCCCGCTTGTACTATGGCGGGTAAATAGCATTCAGACTTAGGTTGTTGACCCTGTTGCCCGATAAATTCGGTTAATTCACGTTTAATAACATCAAATATGTTTGGGGAGAAGCCCCAGCATGTCATAGAGACCAAGGACTGTGCCGGCAAATTAGCATGACCCTGCGGGCCATCACCCATTAAGTGGCCAGCTTGCTCGGCGATATTAAGCCATTCGGCGACCGATTTAAGCTGACCATTTTCAACCTGACACAGACCACGGTTAACACCACCGTGTTCCGACAACGTGAGTTCTATGGGATAGGCCACCATCATCCACTCAGTTGGCCTCATGCTTAAGCCTTTGGCTAAGGAAGCAAAAGCGCTATCACCATAAAAATCATCGGCATTGATAACGGCCATTGGCCCTTTAACAAGATGGCGCGCACTCCAGAGTGCATGGGCCGTCCCCCAAGGTTTAAGCCTGTGGCTAAGATCCGCCAACTGCACCGCGTCGGGTAAATCCGTTAAGACTTGATAGCAAAAATGATATTCAAAATCAGCTGGCAAAAATCGTGTCAGGATCTCAGTTAATTCACTTTCTAACTCTGGGCGGATCACCAGCACAGCACGCTGAAAACCACTGCGAATGGCCGACATGATTGATAGCACCAACATGGGTTCACCCGCGGGACCGAGTGCCGCCAATTGCTTATCGCCGCCGAAACGACTACCTAGCCCCGCAGCCATAATGACTAAGGTCAATTCTGTATTCATGCTGGATTGATATATTCAGTTCAAATTTAAAGGTGTTTCCCCAAACCGCAGCGACCTAAACAACCTAAAGTACGGTTTGAGAAAAAGAGGAGCAAAAGTGTAATCTACCCCTCTAATTGTGACTAGCATTTAAGCAGAATTTTTATCGACTTAGCTGCAGACTTTTTAACGAGCAATATAATCGCCAAAGGTGCGATTTTGTTCCAATATCGCTTGGCTGCCCTTAAGACTGAACTTATAACCACACAGGCTAATATTACCTCGGCGGGCGAGGTCAATAATGATGGCCTGAGTATCGAGTGGTGAGAATCGCGCCTCTGAAGCGGAATCCGCTTTCAGATCCACAGTCACAGGACGATAGTCAGTGCCATTGTTAAAGGATAAGACGCTGCAAGTTTTATCTCCCTTTGCCGTCGCTAAGGACCACAGGTTTTGTGCTTTACCTTTCTCACCGAGCCAACGCATGATCAAGATGTCATCCTCCAGCGCCACAGAAAAACCGTCCGGTAACGCGAGTGTCACCCGCTCACCCGCATAGGGCGCAATCGCGTTAACCGTGACAACCTCTGCACCATCACCCGTCTCTGCATCACCATTTGGCCAAAGTCCCCACACCAAGGCAATCAAGAGCACCACACCACAGCCAATTCCTGCTGGGCGCCAATAACGGCGTTCCACTTTCGGCAGTTTAATCTTAGGCAACACCAAGAAACGCTTTAGTGGCGCCAAAAACTCAAATAAACCGCGAAATAGCTCAGTCATCGAACCAGAATCTTTTGCTTCGGCGCGGCGCTGACGCACTTCTTCGGCATGATCTCTATCGTTAAAGCTGTCAGGCTCGTCATCTTCTTCGGCGGTAAAACGCCAACCGGGTTCAGCACTACGCTCGGCAGGATCTAATTGCGCCGCAGTAAAGTCGACATGTTTCAAATCAACATTGTCCACATCGACATCGACCAACTCAATGTGGGTCTGTTCAACGCGGCTAGTATTAGCAGGACGGAAATCTGCATGGCTGTCTGGTATCACAAAATCGGCAGGATTCTGCGTCATTCGAGTTAACGCATCAAAGCGCAGCTCATCTTGACGCAACGCCTCTCGCTCTGCCTCCGCCGCGCTAACACTCGGCGATGTTAAAACAGATTCAACATGGGTCGATAAATCGACCTCTTGCTCAGACACAGTCTCAGCACTAATGGTTTGGGCATGAAGCTGCTCAACATGCGGCTCATGCCTTTCAGCTTGAGGTTGTGCTTGAATATGAGAGGTAGATTTTGCCGATTGTCTTACGGTAACGTCTTGAGCAACAATAGGTTTAGGGTCAATGATGTTAGGATCTATGGCAGTTTTAGATGCCATGGCTTTAGGGTCTATAGTGTTAGGATCTATGGTTTTAGGAACGATAGTCGGTTCCACACGGCGCCTAGGCATTGCCTGTGATGTTGGTGCATCCAGCTCAGGACCGAAATAACCGTAGCGATAATCCACTATCGTTGGTGCAGGAAAGCGCCAGCCCCAAAATGTCAGTCCCGCGGCTAACACTAAACTCAATCCAATTAAGGCAATATGCACATCGGCCGCTAACAGGCCGATGAAAATTATTAACGGCAATAGGAATACGCCAATCAAGCCTTTTGACTTATCGGCATCGGCCAAACGACGCAAACTGGTGAGCCCTAATAAAGGTAGACCCAACAATGCCAGCAAATACATCAGAAAATTAGCCCCAAAAGTAGCGGCTGCAAATGCAATACAGACATAAACGCCAACACTGATTGCGACAAAACGGGGACGAGAATCACGCCCGTGAAGGCAGAAAAGAGATTTTAACAGCACGACCCTTCCTTTATTGTTGTAAAAACGAGATACAAAAAGACACTCATTGCCTTATTCGCACGAGCGTAACCAATTTACCCGCAATTGTCAGTGCCTACGACCCAAGTCGGATAAAAATGCACATAATATCGAAGTAAATCTAAAATAGGCTTAAATTGCCAGCCAACAAGCCCTAGTATTTCTATGGTCAAAATCGGTATAATACTCGGCTTTCTGGGCCCTTCTTGCGTTAACCCATTGGATATTTAGCTCATGACCGCACGCGGAAATTTATTTATTGTGTCGGCGCCAAGTGGCGCAGGTAAATCCTCGTTGATTTCAGCCTTGCTTAAAGACAAGCCAGCCGACATGCAGGTTTCGGTATCTCATACCACCCGCGCACCACGCCCAGGTGAAGTTGATGGTCAACACTATCACTTCGTTAATGTTGAGCAATTCAAAGCCTTAATTGCTGAAAATGCCTTTTTTGAATGGGCAGAAGTGTTTGGCAATTACTATGGTACCTCGCGCCATGTGATCGAGCATACGCTCACCCAAGGTATCGATGTTTTCCTCGATATCGACTGGCAAGGTGCCGAACAAGTTAAAGCCGTGATGCCAGAAGCCGTTGGTGTGTTTATTCTACCACCCTCTAAAGCCGAGCTAGAGCGCCGCCTCACAGGTCGTGGACAAGACAGTAGCGATGTTATCGCCAGCCGTATGGCACAAGCCGTATCGGAAATGTCCCACTATAAAGAATATGATTTTATTATCGTCAACGACGATTTTGACACTGCCTTAGCCGATTTGCGTGCCATCATTCGCAGTCAGCGCTTAACAGGTGCTAGTCAGATCCACGCGCAAAATGATATGCTTCACGATCTGTTGGCAGGATAGCTGTCATAGTGTACAATTTTGCGTCATTTTTTCCCTAGATAAACTGGAGTTTCAACACATGGCTCGCGTAACTGTAGAAGACGCCGTAGAACAAATCGGCAACCGTTTTGATATGATCTTGGTTGCGGCGCGTCGTGCTCGCCAAATCGCCGTGCAGGGTAAAGACCCTATGGTTGAAGAGATGAACGACAAACCCACGGTTATCGCCCTGCGTGAAATCGAACTAGGTTTAGTTAATGCTCACACCTTAGATGCCGATGAGCGTCAAACGGTACGTGAGCGTGAAGCCGCTGAAATTGCAGCGGTTGCAGCCATTGCTGAAGGTCGTTCATTATAGTTTTTGAGTAAAAACCTATTTAGGTAAAAGGAGAGCTGCCACTTGTATCTGTTTGAAGGTCTAAAGGAGTCTGCTTCCGGTTACTTAGAACCTGAACAGGTAGAATTGCTCAAGCAGGCGTACCAGATTGCGCGCGATGCCCACGAAGGGCAAATGCGCACGAGTGGCGAACCTTATATTACTCATCCGGTTGCGGTTGCCCGCATCCTTGCTGACATGCGTCTTGATCATGAGACGCTGATGGCAGCACTGCTCCATGACACCATCGAAGATACCCATGTCACCAAAGACGATTTAGCCGAATTATTCGGTGTCGCGGTGGCCGAACTCGTCGAAGGCGTGTCAAAACTCGATAAGCTTAAATTTCGCGACAAGAAAGAAGCTCAGGCTGAAAACTTCCGTAAAATGATGATGGCGATGACGCAGGATATCCGCGTTATCCTCATCAAGCTTGCCGATAGAACCCACAACATGCGTACCTTAGGCGCACTGCGTCCCGACAAACGTCGCCGTATCGCCCGCGAAACCTTAGAAATCTACGCACCTATCGCTAACCGTCTTGGTATCCATAACATCAAGACAGAGTTAGAAGACTTAGGTTTCCAAGCTTATTATCCAATGCGATATCGGGTGCTTAAAGAAGTCGTTAAAGCCGCCCGTGGCAATCGCAAAGAATTGATCCAAGGCATTGAAGCCGCTGTGTATACGCGCTTAAACGATGCGGGTATTCCAGGGAAAGTCAAAGGTCGCGAGAAAAACCTCTACTCCATCTATAACAAGATGCAGAGTAAAGAGCTGCAATTCCAAGAAGTGATGGATATCTACGCCTTTAGGGTGATAGTCGATTCCATCGACACTTGTTATCGCGTACTTGGCGCCATGCATGGACTGTACAAGCCTCGTCCCGGTCGTTTCAAAGATTATATCGCTATCCCTAAAGCCAACGGTTATCAATCTCTCCATACCTCTTTATTTGGTCCACACGGCGTGCCCGTTGAGATCCAAATTCGTACCGAAGATATGGATCAGATGGCCGACAAAGGGGTTGCCGCACACTGGGCCTACAAAGGCGGTGCGCAAACAGGCCAAGGCACGACGACTCAAGTGCGTGCCCGTAAGTGGATGCAAAGCTTGTTAGAATTACAACAAAGCGCCAGCACCTCATTCGAATTCGTTGAAAACGTGAAGACGGAACTCTTCCCTGAAGAGATTTATGTGTTCACCCCTGAAGGTCGCATTCTGGAATTACCCGTCAATGCCACCGCGGTAGACTTTGCCTACGAAGTGCATACGGATGTAGGTAATACCTGCGTCGGCGCCCGTGTTAACCGCCAAGCGTATCCGCTCAGTCAGCCGTTAATTTCAGGCCAAACCGTTGAAATCATTACCGCCAAAGGCGCGCGTCCTAATGCCGCTTGGCTGAACTTTGTGGTGACTGGCAAGGCTCGCGCTAAAATTCGCCAAGTGCTGAAAAGCCTTAAAGGTGATGATGCGATTGCACTCGGTCGCCGCCTACTCAACCATGCGCTCGGCAAAACTAAGCTCGACAGCATTGCGCCTGAGCAGATTGAAAAAGTGATCCGCGATACTAAACATACGACGCTCGATTCGCTGCTCGCCGATATCGGTCTTGGCAATGCCATGAGTATTGTTATCGCCCAGCGTTTGATTGGCGATAATCTTGAGAATCAAGAGAGTCGCGACGGCCACATGATGCCAATTCGTGGCGCCGAAGGCATGCTCGTTACCTTCGCTAACTGTTGCCGCCCCATCCCAGGTGATGCCGTGATAGCGCACGTGAGCCAAGGTAAGGGCTTAGTGGTACACATGGAAAACTGCGCCAATATTCGTGGTTATCAAGGCGAGCCAGACAAGTATATTCCCGTACAATGGGATAATGTTGAAGGCGTTGATTACCAAGCCAATCTGCGGGTGGAAATTGTTAACCACCAAGGTGCACTGGCGAAGATCACCTCGATCATTGCCGCCGAAGGTTCAAACATTCACAACCTCAGCACTGAAGAACGTGATGGTCGTGTGTATTTGATCAACCTGCGGATTTCGGTGAAAGACAGGATCCATTTAGCCAACGTGATGCGCCGAATTAGGGTACTGCCCGAAGTACTGCGCACGTCCCGTAATCGTTAATTAACTCAACACTAGAGAGAGCGTCATGGCAGAAAAAATCATCATAGCGACCGAAAACGCCCCAGCGGCCATAGGCACTTATTCACAAGCGGTTAAAGTCGGCAGCACAGTGTATTTATCTGGCCAGATCCCGCTCGTGCCAAGCACAATGCAAATTGTCAGCGATGATTTTGAAGCGCAAGTCGTGCAAGTATTTGAAAACCTGACGGCGGTTTGTACTGCTGCGGGTGGTTCAATCAACGATATCGTTAAGCTCAACATCTTCCTGATTGATTTAAGCCACTTCGCTAAAGTAAATGAAATCATGAGCCGTTACTTCAGCCAGCCATACCCAGCCCGTGCTGCTATCGGCGTGAAGCAATTGCCGAAGGATTCTCAAGTTGAAATGGACGGTGTGATGGAGCTGTAAGCGCTAGCATTTCACCTTCTATAAACGAAAAGGCGCTACGGCGCCTTTTTGTTGCCAACACAATCCAACACTCCGCTCGCCACTCTCTTCATCTTGCTTTCATACCAATCACATTAAATATCTAATCAGTTCAGAGCCTCACAGGCATTTCAATCCAAGGCGCATTGACGCAGAAATGGTTATTCCCTTTTAAGTCAATGCAACACCGGAGTGGGATGCCTGTGTGGCTCCCGAAGGGCGGCTGATGTTCACTACATGGCAACGCGCTTTATACTGCGTTTAAGGCTTTCGACAGAGCACCACTATGCCTTCAAGCCTTCGCCTTGTCTAAAGCGCGTTGAACTCCCGCTGAATGAACAGATATTTAATACGATTGGTATAACACTCAACTTGTAGGCTTTGCGCTCCATTCTCATATTTTACAATCTTGTAAACTATTTGCGCGAGCTCACAAAACTCGCCATACTGGGTACAGCCAAAAGAACAATAAATAACAGGGAATTGCCAATGGATACAGCGATTAAGACGCCAATTGAAATGCTGGCGCACTGGGCTAATACTCAGGGGGACCAAGTCTATTTACGCCAACCGATCAAGGGTCAATTCCTTGATTTTACTTGGGCTGAAGTTCAAGAAAAAGTTCAACAACTTGCCGGAGCCTTACATCACTTAGGCTTAGAGCGTGGTGATAAAATTGCCGTTCTCTCTAAAAACTGTGCCGAATGGTTTATCACCGACCTCGCGTTGATGCACGGCGGCTATGTCAGCGTACCTATTTACCCTACCGCCAACACAGATACTATTCGCTATGTGCTGCAACACAGTGGCGCAAAAGCCATTTTTCTCGGCAAACTTGACCATTGGGCTGACCAAGAGGCTGGTGTCGGCGGCGAGCTACTACGCCTTGCCATGCCTTATGATACGATGCCAGCACAATATCAATGGGAACAATTACTTAAGCTAGGCTACCCCTTAGTTAACGCCCCACTTCCTACTCCAGATCAAGTGATGACACTCATCTATACCTCTGGCTCGACTGGCCAACCTAAGGGCGCGATTCAAACCTTCGCCAGCTATGGCTGGACTTGCCAAGCGGTCGTCCGTGACCTGCGCACCGATGGCGACGATAGACTTTTATCCTATTTACCCTTAGCCCACATCACAGAGCGCGTTGCGATTGAAGGCTCATCCTTCTACTCAGGTAGTGTGGTGGCTTTCGTTGAAAGTCTCGACTCCTTCGTTGTCGATGTTCAACGGGCAAAACCAACGGTATTCTTCTCGGTACCACGGTTATGGAGCCTGTTTCAGAAAAACATTATCGACAAAATTGGGGTCAGTAAACTTAATCTATTGCTGAAAATCCCACTGCTTAGCAGCTTTGTGAAATACAAAATCCATAAGGGTTTAGGCTTGAACCATTGTCGTCTACTCGGCTCTGGCTCGGCACCTATTCCGCCATCACTGATCCACTGGTATCACAGTATTGGTCTTAATATCTGCGAAGCTTGGGGTATGACAGAAAACTGTGCCTATTCGATCATCAACTATCCTTTTGATGCGCGTAAAATTGGTACTGTTGGCCGCCCAGTTGAGGATTGCCAGATCCGCCAAGGCGAGGATGGTGAGCTACTGCTCAAGAGCCCGGGATTAATGACAGCTTATTATCTGCAGCCTGAAGCTACTGCAGCGGCATTCGATGCTGATGGTTTCTTCCACACAGGCGATTTGTGCTCAATTGATGCCGATGGTTGTGTCACTATTACTGGCCGAGTGAAAGACAACTTTAAAACCGCCAAGGGCAAATATGTAGCGCCCGTGCCTATCGAACGTAAATTGGCGCAGGATCCCCATGTTGAACTGATCTGCGTGATTGGCTCTGGTCTGCCACATCCCGTCGCACTAGTGCAGTTATCCGAAGGGGCAAATCTACAAGCCCGTGAAGAAGTCCGCACCTCACTCAAAGCGACACTCGATAGCGTTAATCCGCACTTAGAGTCACACGAACATGTCGATGCGATTGTCGTGGTCAGTGATCCTTGGACGATTGAGAATGATGCGCTCACGCCTACCCTCAAAATCAAACGCCATGTGCTTGAAAAAGCCTTTAGCGAACGAGTTGACGGCATTCGTGGCGCCCAAGTCCGCTGGGAAGATGAATTAACTCAAAAATAACTAGGCCAAACAATCAGTTGGCGAGCATGGTCATCAGCTAAAACTAAGCACGCCTAGGGTGTGCTTTTTTATGACATATTCTGTCAAAATCCGATAAAACCACGTATCATGTGCGCCAGTCGGCCAAGGGGCAATTCCCTTGTACTTTTCCATTCAATATTAGGTTTAACAGAGTCTAACGATGCTAATTACACTATCGATTATTGGCGGTTTTATTATTTTAACCTTAGGCGCAGAAGCCCTAGTGCGTGGCGCGAGTTCAATCGCTCTACGTTTAGGTATTACGCCACTTATCATAGGCTTAACTATTGTAGCCTTTGGTACTAGCGCACCAGAACTGGCTGTGAGTGTAAAATCTGCTCTAGCAGGAAACAGCGGTATCGCCTTAGGTAACGTTATTGGCTCTAACATTGCTAACATAGGTTTGATTTTAGCCATCACGGCACTTATCCGCCCTATTCAAGTGCAATCTCAAGTCGTAAAGCGTGATATCCCTTTGATGATATTGGCTTCCATGTTGTTCTGGGCACTCTTGTTAGATGGCGAGCTCAGCCTAATTGACGGTGTGATATTGCTGTCACTACTGTTCGGTTATTTAGCCTTTAGTTACATCAGCTCGAAAAATGGTAATGAAGAGGAAGAGATTGAAGCAGGTCCAAATAATCCGCTACTTTCAGCCCTATTTATCTTAGTCGGTATTGGTATGTTAGTCGGTGGCGGTATTTTGTTTGTCAACGGCGCAGTAGATTTAGCCAAGACCTTCGGTATCAGTGAAGTCATTATCGGCTTAACGATCGTGGCGATTGGTACCAGTATGCCAGAGTTAGTAACTTCTGTTCTAGCGGCACTGAAAGGTCAGAGTGACATAGCCATAGGTAACGTTGTCGGTTCTAACATATTCAATATTTTGGGTATTTTAGGTATTACTGCAATAGTACAGCCAGTATCATCACTTGGCTTCCAACCCTTTGATTTCATAGTGATGTTGGCATTTGCCATCATGATTTTACCTTTCGCTTGGACAGGATTTCGTATTGGCCGCCGCGAAGGTTCAGTATTACTACTGTGCTACTTAGGTTACTTGGGCTACCTAATAAACCAAGCGAGCACTCAAGCTGTGGTATAACACTTAGCTGATCATTTGCGATAAAAAAACACCGGGACCTCTCCGGTGTTTTGCTCTCTAGGTATTGTCCACTTTATTAATCACGCACTTTCTTTAAAGCACACCTCATAAAAAATATAAGCACACAACTCAACTGATGACATTTGTCATGCCAAAGCCATGACCTTTGTGTCTGCAGTTCTTCTATCGAATTTCTGATAATGAGCCCGTACCCAAACATTGGGAAACTCACTCAATAAGGAAATACCATGAAAACATTACTCCTCGCCTCCAGCTTTTTGCTTATCAGTACTCACTCGTTTGCAGCAACGCCATCAAACACTAACATCACCAATGTAGACGCGGCCTCGAATGCGATGAATCTAACGCAATTACAACAACTGAGCGGTAGCACTCAAGATTATGATAAAGCCTATGCGAACTATCGCTTAGCCATCAGTGCCAATGTAATGGGGCAGAAAACACTCGCTAGCAGCGCACTGACTACAGCACAAACCACATTAGAAGCACTCGAAACCAGCCAAGCGAATGCAGAATCCCTCGCGCTGTTATCGTCGGTTTATGGCATGCAAATCGCCTTAGACAATAGCAAAGGTGCAACGCTCGGCATGAAATCCGCCAAGGCGATTACCAGTGCCGAACAATTAGAACCACAAAATCCACGGGTAGCACTTGTTAAAGCCATCGCCGCCTATAACACGCCAGCCATATTTGGCGGCAGCATGCAAAATGCTAAGACCTTAGCCACTACAGCAATAGAAAGATTCGCCCAGCCTTGCGACAATATTTGCTGGGGTGAAGCCGAAGCTTACACGTGGCGCGGGCTCGCTAAACAGGAATTAGGCGATAGCCAAGGCGCGATTGAAGATTGGCAACAAGCGATCAAAGTACAAGCAGATTACGGTTGGGCAAAATTTTTGCTTCAACAAAATCAGCAATTAAGTGCAAAATAGACAAAGTTGTTAACGGGGATCTATGGCGCTGACGATAGCGCCAATCCCTAAAAAGAATAAATTAAAACAGATGCCATCGGTGGGCATTCAACAACCAACTCAGTGACACAGAGGCATCATGATAAGCACTCCGCTTCAGCTCGAACGAAAACTTGCTTGGGTGTATTTGATAAACTTAGTGTTTTATCTGATCCCACTTGCCATAAATCCCTATCCAAGCTGGAAAATCGCCCTCAGTTTTGCCGTATTAATCCCTTTTATTGCCAGTTATTTTTGGACTTATAAGTGCAATAGCCGTAGCGCCTATCTGCCCATTCTCATTATGGTGGCCATAGCAATAGCGATCACACCAATCAACCCAGGCTCTATCTCGCTATTTACCTTTGCAGCCTTCTTCATTGGCTTTTTTTATCCTCTCCGGACCTGTCTGTTGGCTATTGCAGCCCTCATCGGCCTGTTGTTTGCCCTCAATGAGATTTACCACTTTAACAGTTACTACTTTCCGCTTTACGGCTCGGGATTAGTGCTCGGCGTGGGCATGTTTGGTGTCGCCGAACGCAGACGTTATCGGCATAAATTGAAAGAACAGCAAAGTGCCCAAGAAATTACCACCTTGGCCACTATGCTTGAGCGTGAACGTATCGCGCGGGATCTACACGACATTATGGGGCATAGCCTATCTTCCATCGCCCTTAAGGCTGAGCTAGCCGAAAAGCTTATCGCAAAACAAGAATATGAACTCGCATCAACCCAATTGACTGAGCTAGGACAAATTGCAAGGGAAAGTTTAAGCCAGATCCGCCACACAGTGTCAGACTACAAACACAAGGGCCTAGAGAGTTGCGTGACGCAGCTTTGTAAATCCTTAAGGGATAAAGGCTTAAGTGTCGAGCTCAGTGGTGAGCTACCCAAGCTAGGTGCAAGCACAGAAAGCCAACTGAGTTTGATCCTCACCGAACTCATTAATAATATTCTTCGCCATAGCGGTGCAAGTGAATGCTCTATCCACTTTTCTAAGCAATCAGACCGCCTGCTGCTCGAAGTCAAAGACAATGCCGCGGCCAAACCTTTTATAGAGGGTAATGGCCTCACTGGTATACGCGAGCGTCTCGACAGTTTAGGCGGCAGCTTGAGCTATAATCTCGAACAGGGATATAGATTTACCGTCAGTTTACCTTTGCAGGGAGCAACACATTAATGAAGATTTTATTGGCGGAAGATCAAGCTATGGTGCGAGGAGCACTCGCCGCACTCCTCACGCTTGCAGGGGGTTTTAGTATCACCCAAGCGAGTGACGGCGACGAAGCTCTAAGCTTACTCAAACAGCAAAGCTTTGATCTCTTGCTAACGGATATCGAAATGCCCGGCCGCACAGGCTTAGAGCTGGCTACATGGTTAAAGGAGCAACATAGCCAAACTAAGGTTGTGGTCATTACCACCTTCGGCCGTGCGGGCTATATTAAACGTGCCATCGAAGCGGGTGTGGGCGGCTTTCTGCTTAAAGATGCGCCCTCGGAAACCTTAGTCAACGCGATTCAACAAGTGATGGCGGGAAAACGAGTGATCGATCCTGAACTTGCCATGATGGCGATTGGCGATGTCGACCCGCTCAACGACAAAGAACGCCGCGCTCTTCGCCTCGCTAGCGAAGGCAAATCCACCTCCGACATCGCCGAAACTCTTTTTATCGCCGAAGGGACTGTTCGCAACTACCTCTCAGAAGCCATAGCCAAACTCAATGCCAGTAATCGAATCGATGCAGCCCGCATTGCCAAGCAAAAAGGCTGGTTGTAATAACACTCACAGTTAACCACGCTTTCAGCCTAACGATATCTTATCAACAATTTTGCGGCCTTAAGGTCGCAGAAAGATATTAGCTATGCTTCCAAACAAAATTTGATAACACCCTAATTCCCCTTGAGATTGCCTTACGCTTATTCTCTGTTAATATATGTATAAATTCACAGTGATTGAGTGCTAACGACTTGCAGCAATTGGATCTTGTTCCGATCACCGACCTCAAAGGCGTCGCCAAAAAGGTCGCGGAGAAACTCGCAAAGCTCGGCATCACAACAGTACAAGATCTGCTGTTTCACTTACCCCTGCGCTACGAAGACAGAACCCAAATCTATCCCATTGCCGCCCTCAGCCTAGGCGGTTACGGCACTATAGAAGCTGAAATCCAATCGACACAAATAATCCAAGGCCGCAAGCGTATGCTGGTCTGCAATGTGCGCGACGATACAGGCAGCTTGAGCATGCGCTTCTTTAACTTTTCCGTCGCCCAACGTAATGCCATGCAAAATGGTTTGATGATCCGCGCCTATGGTGAAGTGCGCCGTGGTAGTCATCAAGCTGAGATAGTGCATCCAGAATATAAAGTCGTGTATCCCGGTGAAGATGTTCACCTAAGCGATACCCTAACGCCGATTTATCCCACAACTGAGGGCTTAAAACAGGCGAGTTGGCTAAAGCTGACGGAGCAAGCTTTGGTATTGCTGGAAGAGGGTGGCTTAACTGAGCTGCTGCCACCGCAGTTGCAACCGAATAACATCAGCCTTAAACAAGCGCTGCAGACGCTGCACCGACCTCCTGCGGGGATCTCTCAGTTCGATTTAGAGTTAGGCCAACACCCTGCACAGCAGCGACTCGTGCAGGAAGAATTACTCGCCCACAATCTCAGCATGTTACGCCTAAGGCAGCGCAGTAATTTAGATGCCGCTGTCACCATGCAGGCCACGGGACAGTTGCTCAATCCTTTCCTCGCCGCTTTGCCCTTTAAACCGACTGGCGCCCAGCAAAGAGTCGTGGCTGATATAGGCAAAGATTTAGAAAAACCGCACCCTATGATGCGCTTAGTGCAAGGGGATGTTGGCTCTGGCAAAACCTTAGTCGCGGCGATGGCGGCATTACAAGCGATTGAAAACGGTTATCAAGTTGCCATGATGGCACCGACCGAGTTATTGGCCGAGCAACATGCAACTAACTTTGCCGCTTGGTTTGAGCCACTCGGACTTAAGGTAGGTTGGCTGGCGGGAAAACTTAAAGGCAAGGCCAGAACCCAATCCCTTGCGGATATTGAATCTGGCGCAGCCCAGATGGTAATTGGGACCCATGCCATCTTCCAGCAGCATGTAGTCTTTAGCAAACTCGCGTTAATTATTATCGATGAGCAACACAGATTCGGCGTACACCAACGCTTAGGCCTGCGGGAAAAGGGCGTGAACCAAGGTTTCCACCCGCATCAATTGATCATGACGGCAACGCCGATCCCGCGCACGCTAGCGATGACGGCCTATGCGGATCTCGACACGTCCATTATCGATGAACTGCCGCCGGGGCGAACTCCAGTGACCACTGTGGCGATTGCTGATTTACGCCGTAACGAAGTGCTTGAACGGGTCCGCAACGCTGTCATCAGCGACCAACGTCAGGCCTATTGGGTGTGTACTCTGATTGAAGAATCCGAAGTGCTCGAATGCCAAGCCGCCGAAGACACAGCCGAAGAACTGCGCCTCGTCCTGCCCGAGCTCAATATTGGCCTAGTGCATGGCAGATTGAAGAGCGCCGAGAAACAGCAAATCATGGCCGACTTTAAGGCAGGCATTATTCATCTACTGGTAGCAACAACCGTGATTGAAGTGGGCGTCGACGTGCCTAATGCCAGCCTGATGATCATTGAAAACCCTGAACGTTTAGGTCTAGCACAACTACATCAACTGCGCGGACGAGTCGGTCGAGGCGCCATCGCAAGCCATTGTGTGTTACTCTACAAGGCGCCGTTGAGCCATACCGCCACCCAAAGACTGAGCGTACTCAGACAAAGCAATGATGGTTTCATCATAGCGCAGAAAGATTTAGAAATTCGTGGCCCGGGTGAAGTGCTTGGCACTAAGCAAACAGGACTGGCTGAGCTCAAAATTGCCGATCTGGTGCGCGATCAAGCTTTGATCCCACACATTCAGAAATTAGCGAGCCATGTAATGGCGCAAGCTCCCGAAAAAGTCGATGCAATTATTTTACGTTGGCTCGGGCACAGACAGCACTATGTGCAGGCTTAGGCCGCAAATATTAAAGGGTAAAGAACGAGGCGTAACATCTGCCTTTACTCGAAATAAATTGTTTATGTTCAGCTAAGCGCTATAGACAAGCGCATGGAAACTTGCAAAATGAACCTGCGGCCTTCAAATAGCCCGCTCTTGCACTTTAATGTTAGCTGCATGTATTCACCAAGTTACCTTGACACTCAAGCGAAGGATGTAAAATGCAAGTTAATCAAGATGATAGAATAACACCTCAAGAGACTTCTTCTAGCAGCAATCGCTTTGCGCTTTTTGCGATAGTGCTCGTCGTGCTACTTTCTGCCGGAGGATATTATTACTACAGCGGTGATTCTGACTCACCTAAACTCATTCCTAACGCCCCTATTGTATTGCCTGAAACACCGCCATCTGAACCTATGACGCTCGAAAGTGCGCCAGAGCCTGAAACCACAGAGACGACGCCTGCCGTTACAGAAACGAACACCAATAGCACTGAAACCACTGCAGTGGCAGAGCCTGAAGTTGTCGTAGAACCTGTGCCTGTGCTGGCTGAAAGTGATGCATTTGTGCAACAAAAAGCCCTCGCCATGATCAATAACAATGTGCTGAGTTCTTCGTTAGTGCAGCAAGATCTCGTCCGCCAATTTGTGGTATTCGTGGATAACCTAGCTCAGGGTGAATTAACCCGTAAAGTTAGCCCACTTAAAGGACCAGAGAAGCTGTTCTCAGTCTCAGAAATCACCAACAAAGTGTATTTAAATCCTGAGGGTTTCCACAGATACGATGCCTATGTTGACTCGATTGCCAAAATGGACGAACAGAGCTTAATCACAACTTACAAGCAACTGACGCCGCTCCTAGAGGAAGCCTTTACCGAACTCGGCTACAGCAACGCCAAATTTAACGACAGAATGCTGCAAGCGATTAAAATGTTACTCGCAGCACCTATTATTGAAGATCCGATTGAGCTGAATTCAATTAGCGTTAACTATCAATTCGTTGACCCTAACTTAGAGGCACTACCCAGTGCACAAAAACTGTTGATCCGTATGGGTCCAGAAAATACTCGCAAGTTGAAAGTAGCGCTGCGTAAAATCGAGAATCAATTGTCGCAATAGGTTATCAAGCTCATGCCAAAAGGCGCTCAGTGCGCCTTTTTTCATTTTAACCTGTAAGTTAAAGCGTCAGCGAAATCAGATAGCCACTGCGATATTTGTTACTCAATGTCGAATAAGTGCTGTAAATCACAGCACTTGATCCCATTCCGTTAACCCGCACAATGCAAATGGCTTCATAAAAAGAAAGGGCATAGTGTAGAATGACCACGCTGTAGAGGGCATTTCGAGCGTCATTCTTCTAACGCGTATACTCCTCACTATGGTATGACAATCCATTAATGTTCTAACTTAGTTAGGGATAACTAAGACAGCTTAAATTTAGTGTCGAGGCAAAGTAGTGCAACTAACATTCAGCATTCTCTCTTGGGGCGCTTGGGCCCCCCAATATCAGCACCATCAAAGTTGGCAAACTTGGTGCGAGAGTTCGGCTGAGCTCAATCTCGATACGCCACCACAGTCGGATACCACAGCTCCCGCACTCAAACAAATTCCCGCCATGCAGCGCCGCCGTTTTAGTCGCTTGACTAAGATGATGTTAGAGGTGAGTTTTCAGTGCGAAATGCCTGCAAATTGTCGCTCTATTTTTGCCTCGCGCCATGGAGAGTTACAGCGCACCATTGGCCTGCTCGAAGACATTATCGCCAAACAGCCCTTATCGCCCTTAGGTTTTAGTCAGTCGGTGCACAACACCGCCAGCGGCATTTTTGGCATAGTGGCGGCCAATACCGCGCCTTCAACCTCTGTTGCGGCGGGCACAGAAACCCTGTCCCAAGCTATGGTCGAAGCCTTCGCCCAATTACATCAATCGCCAGAACCATTGCTATTGGTGTTCGGTGATGACCCAGTGCCTCCGGTGTACGATGAGTTTACCCAAGAATTTGAATTACCTTTGGCCCTAGGCCTACAGCTCGCGCCCTTCGATACACCCGCTTCGGCCAAGCTCACGGTGAGCCGCATTTCTAAAGCAACAGCTTTAAATCCGCTGACCTATGGTGCATTTATCCACGCCCTAGCGACGGCGCAAAATATTTCAGGCTGCTTATCCCAATGGCATTGGAGACTTGAGCATGTTTGATGCAGCCCACAGCCATGACGCCGCCAAGGATCATCAAGATTCAATACTCAATGCCGCTTATACCTTGCCGGAAACTCGCCGCGAAGGGCTGAATTATGTGCCACGTTGGCTAGGCGGCGTGAGTTGTTATATCGCCTTTGGCTTAGGCGGCTTATTAAGCTCCTTGACCATTCTGCCGCTACTGCGTTTTTGGCCAGGCACACCAGAGGCGCGGATTATTCGGGTACAAAAGGCCGTGCATTTAATGTTCAAAGGCTTTGTCGCCATGCTCACTTGGGCAGGTGTGATTAAGGTCAGCAGCCACGATGCCCAAAAATTACATGATGCCAAAGGCGTTATCGTCATTGCCAACCACCCCAGTTTAGTCGATGTGGTGGTATTGATAAGTCTCATGCCCAATGCGGGCTGCATAGTCAAACAAGCTTTGTGGCGTAATCCATTTTTGCGGGGTGTGGTGTCCTGCGCGGGTTATATTCCCAATCGCGGCGCCGAATTGATGCTAGAGGATTGCCGCGAAGTGCTCGCAAGAGGCACCAATTTAATCATCTTCCCCGAGGGCACGCGTACGGTGGTCGGTGCGACCATTAACCACTTTGCCCGCGGCGCTGCCAATATCGCCTTAAGGGCCGAAGCGGATATTTTACCTGTGGTGCTACGTACCAATGTCCGTGGTTTGACAAAGGAGCAACCTTGGTATGAAATCCCAAGGCAAACCATGGGAATGGCCGTTGAAATCGGCACAATCGTTTCTTACCAGAAGTACCAAGCGGCTTTAGGTGAGCATGCAAAAATGGCCCGGCAGCTGACGCGGGATCTTGAACATTACTATAAACAACAACTCGAAAATAATTATGAACTTAAACAATGAAATAAAGCAGTTAATCATCGACTGTCTCGATCTAGAAGACGTCAGCATTGATGATATTGAAACCGATGCGCCGCTATTTGGCGAAGGTTTAGGCTTAGATTCTATCGACGCCCTCGAGCTCGGCTTAGCCATCAAGAAAAAATTTGATGTCAAAATCGAAGCCAATTCGGATGCCACTAAGGCCCATTTCCACAGTGTTGCCAGCTTAGCTCGCTTTATCGAATCACAGCGTCCATAGGAGAGGAATATGCAAAATCGTGAACAAATCCTCGCTATGCTGACCACTATTTTAGTGGACGAATTCGAAATTGATGCCGAGGCGATTACGCCTGAGGCCAACCTGTATGAAGAGCTCGATCTCGACAGTATTGATGCAGTCGACTTAGTGATAAAACTGCAGCAACTGACAGGTAAAAAGATCCAACCCGATGAATTTAAATCAGTTCGCACAATCAACGATGTGATTAATGCTATCGAAGGTTTAGTTAAAACCTAATGCGAGCCTTGCTACAGGTCTTAACCGCCCTAACTTTGCTGGCCTACCCCGTTGCCGTGTATTTAGGGCTCAGTTACTTGCCTGCTGGCACCATAGCGCTCGTGCTGTGTTTATTGCTGATAATGCGGCTAATGCTACAAAAGCAAAAGGTTAAGACATTAGTTTTACCACTATTGGTGGGGATTGTGCTCACGGCAGGCAGTTATCTTGCCAAGCGCAGTGACTGGCTGCTGTATTACCCTGTAGTGATAAATCTCACTATGCTGGCGCTGTTCAGTTATTCGCTGCACACTGGCCCTAGCATGATCGAACGTTTAGCCCGTTTGAAAGAACCCGATTTACCGGATGAAGCCACTGGGTATCTTAAAAAAGTCACGCTACTTTGGTGCGGCTTATTTATCTTCAATGGCACTATGGCGGCTTACACCGCTGGCTTTACTAGCTTAGCAACCTGGACCTTGTATAACGGTTTGATTGCATACGTACTCATGGGACTGCTCCTCGGTGGGGAATGGTTATATCGCAGCTTTTGGTTGAAGAAAACATGACACAGCTACTCAAAAACTGGTTAACCCAAGGGCCCTTTGCCCAACAACTGATCAGCTTTAATCACCACGACATAGTCACAGGTGCATTATTTACCAATCAGGTGGCGTATTTTTATGAGCAACTGCTGGCCGCGCCAGAGAAAAAATGGCTGCTCGCGAGTGATACCAGCGATCTGTTTGCTGTCGGTTTATGTGCGGCGCTGTTAGCAGGCAAGGAAATTATCTTACCAGCCAACACCCAAACGGGCACGCTGAGCGAGTTAACCCACCAGTTTGAAGGCATATTGTCGGACAAGCCATTGTGTGAAAGTCAGGCCTTTATTCTACTGAGAAAAGAGCTGAGCCTGCCGAACAAGCCTTGGCCGGCGAGCGAGGCTATCGGTGAACTTGTGCTATTTACCTCCGGCAGCAGTGGCGAACCTAAGGCGATCCGTAAAACACTTCAGCAATTAGACGTTGAAGTCTCAGTGCTCGAACATACCTTTGCCGAACATTTACCCCATTGCAGTGTGGTTTCAACGGTTTCCCACCAGCATATCTATGGCCTGTTATTCAAGATTTTGTGGCCACTCGCCGCCAGTCGGCCGTTTTTAAGTGAGCAGATTGAATACCCAGAAACCTTAAGCTATTACACTGCCTTACTGCCAAACTTGTGTTTGATCAGTAGCCCTGCCCAGTTATCGCGTTTACCTAAGGCCTTAGAGCACGAGCGGCAGCTGCGCTCACCTAGCTTAGTGTTTAGCTCCGGCGGGCCATTAAGTTTTGCGGCGGCTCAGGGGATCAGCCAATGCTATGGCCATCTGCCCATCGAAATTTTTGGTAGCACAGAAACGGGCGGCATCGCCTATCGCCGTCAGCATGAGGCCGATGAACCTTGGCAAGTGTTTGACAGAATATCGATAGATCAAGATCCTAGCGATGGAGCCTTGCTGCTTAAATCACCCTATTTAGCCGACGATGAATGGTTGCGCTGCGAAGATAAAATCGAACCGACCGAAAATGGCCAGTTTAGACTCAAGGGCCGACTCGATCGCATCGTTAAGATTGAAGAGAAACGCCTGTCACTGGCGCAAATGGAAACGCTGTTAGGCAGTCACGCCTATGTTGAGCAAGCCGCACTTGTCGTATTGCCGCAGTTTAAATCCCAACTGGGCGCGGTCGTGACCCTCTCCGCGCTTGGCCGCAGTGTGCATCAAGAGCAGGGAAAACTCAGTATCAACAATGCGTTAAAAGCACATTTACTGACGCAATTTGAGCGAGTCACCCTGCCACGCCGCTGGCGTTATCCCGATATTTTACCGCTTAACACTCAGGGTAAGCGTGTCACTGCCCAGTTAGTCGAGTTATTTGACCATGATTAAATCGAGTTTACCGCCGATCCTGCATTCTAATATCGGCATGGATAACATTGAATTACGTCTATTAGTGGCGGCCGACCTTGAATATTTTAAGGGGCATTTCCCCGAGCAAGCCGTACTGCCAGGCGTGACGCAATTAGATTGGGCGGTGCGTTTAGGCTGCCAATATTTTGGTTATTCAGAGGCGGTTGCTAACTTAGAAGTGCTTAAGTTTCAGCAACTCATACTGCCGGGGCAAGAAGTCACCCTAAGCATTAGCAATAATGCGGCTAAGGGGAAACTCACCTTCGCCTATAGCGATGGTGAAAACCGCTACGCCTCAGGTCGTATCGCCTTCGATATCTCGCCCGTTAACAGCAGCGATGGGGCGAGCCAGTGCTAACACCTCCCAGCGACTTAGTTGAGTCGGCGCCCATTAAGCTCGCCTTAGTGATCCCCAATTACAATCACAGTGCCGCAATTGCCCAGACCTTGGCCGAACTCGCCCAATTTAATCTGCCCTGTTATTTGATTGATGATGGCAGCAATGACGAAACCCGTTATCTACTGCAATCCTTAGCCCAAACCTATCCTTGGGTGACTTTGCTGCTGCATCCTTACAACCGTGGTAAAGGCGCTGCTGTGATGACGGGCCTACGCCGAGCCTACCGCGATGGCTTTAGTCATGCACTGCAGGTCGATGCCGATGGTCAACACAATCTAGCCGATATTCCAGCTATGGTAGCAAGGGTGCAGGCTAAACCCGATGCACTGATTTCAGGCAAACCCGAGTACGATGAATCCGTGCCTAAGGGCAGGCTCTATGGCCGTTATATCACCCATTTTTGGGTGTGGGTCGAAACATTAAGCTTTGATATTAAAGATTCTATGTGTGGCTTTCGCGTTTATCCCCTCGCCGCCACCGAGCGATTACTGTGCCAGCAAGCATTAACGGAACGAATGGATTTTGATATTGAAATCCTCGTCAAACTCTACTGGCAAGGGGTGGAAATTTTATTCCAGCCGACTAAGGTGATTTATCCCGAAGGTGGTGTTAGTCACTTTCAAGGTGTGGCCGACAATGTGCGCATCACTAAACTGCATACCAAGTTGTTTTTCGGCATGCTCAAACGCTTGCCTTGGCTATTGAAGCGTAAATCACAGCAACAAGCCGCGCAAAACTCCCATTGCTCGTCAGCAACATCATCAACTACAGCCACCCATTGGTCGGGCATGAAGGAGCGCGGCAGTTACTGGGGCATCAAACTGTTAGCCGAGAGCTATCGTATTGGCGGCCATTGGTTGTGCCGCGCCATCATGTATCCGGTGATTTGCTATTTCTTTCTCACGGGCAAAGTCACCCGCGAAGCCTCGTTAGATTTCCTGCGCCGCGTGCAAACGCTTGAGCCGCAACATCCTAAGCTGAATCAGCCTGTAGGCTGGCGCGATTGCCTGAATCACTTTTTAGCCTTTGGAAATGCCGCACTCGATAGAATCGATGCATGGTGCGATCGCATCCAATTGAGCCAAGTGGATTTCCCCGATCGCCAAGTGCTGACCGACCAACTCGAAAGCGGTAAAGGCGCCGTGTTATTAGTGTCGCACCTTGGCAATTTAGAACTTTGCCGCGCCATTTCAATCCACCAGCGCAAAGTCAAAGTGAATGTCATGGTGTTAACGAGCCATGCGGAAAATTTCAATAAGGTACTCAAACAGTTAAATCCAGATAGCACGCTTAATCTTATTCAAGTGACCGAGCTTAACCCCGCGACGTCTATGCTGTTGCAGCAAAAAATAGAAGACGGTGAACTGGTGGTGATCGCGGGCGATAGAACCTCGCCGAATACCCAAGGTCGCGTCATGTACGCGCCCTTTATGGGGCAAGACGCAGCGTTTCCACAAGGGCCGTTTATTTTGGCAGGTTTACTCGATTGCCCTGTGTTTTTAATGTTTTGCCTGCGGGAACAGGGCCGTTATCGGGTGCATTTAGAGCACTTCGCCGAAACACTTAAAGGCCCAAGGGCGGGCAGAATGGACAGATTACAGCAGGCGGTAAATCGCTACAGCGAAAGTTTAGAATACTTTGCCAGACGCGAGCCTTTGCAATGGTTTAACTTCTTCGATTTTTGGCGTAAAGACAGCGAGTTAGAACGCGTATCAGCCAATTCAGTACAAGCCGATGCTGTAACAGCAGAGTCAACATCACCGCAGATCCCAGAGCAGGATCATAAGACAGACAGGACAAGTCATTCATGAGCCACACCCAAGCCGCCGACTCAAAGAATCAATCAGACTTAAAGGCTGTTGAGTTCGGCCGTCAATTTATCACCTTAGAACAAGTGGTTGCCGTCGCCAAGGGCGCACCAGTCAAGCTCTGTGACGATGCGGATTATCAAGAATATATCCAAAAAGGTGCGCGCTTTATCGATAGCCTGCTGCACGAAGAAGGCGTGGTTTATGGTGTAACAACTGGTTATGGCGACTCTTGCACAGTCAATGTGAGCTTAGATCTGGTCCACGAATTGCCACTGCATTTAACCCGCTTCCACGGCTGCGGTTTAGGCGAGACCTTAAGCATAATGCAGGCCCGCGCTGTGATGGCTTGCCGTTTAAACTCCTTAGCCATTGGCAAATCTGGCGTGACCTATGAGCTATTAAAGCGCATCGAAACCTTGCTCAATCTCAACATAGTCCCTGTAATCCCAGAAGAAGGTTCGGTCGGTGCCAGCGGTGACTTAACACCGCTGTCGTATTTGGCCGCCGTGTTAGTCGGTGAGCGCGAAGTAATCTACCAAGGTGAACGCCAAGCGACTCAAGATGTCTACGCTAAGCTCAACATCACCCCGCACGTACTGAGGCCAAAAGAAGGCTTAGCCCTGATGAACGGCACGGCTGTAATGACGGCCTTGGCCTGTTTAGCCTTCGATCGCGCCCAATATCTTGCCCGCTTAAGTAGCCGCATTACCGCTATGGCTTCGTTAACGTTAAAAGGTAACTCGAACCATTTTGATGAAATCTTATTTGCCGCTAAACCGCATCCGGGGCAAAACCAAATCGCCACTTGGATACGGGAAGATTTAAATCACCACGAACATCCGCGCAATTCAGACCGGCTGCAGGACAGATATTCCATCCGCTGCGCACCGCACATTATCGGCGTGTTGCAGGATGCGCTGCCGTTTATGCGTCAGTTTATCGAAACCGAAGTCAACAGCGCCAACGACAACCCGATTGTCGACGGCGAAGGCGAGCATATTCTCCACGGTGGCCATTTTTACGGCGGCCATATCGCCTTTGCGATGGATTCGCTGAAAAATACTGTGGCTAACTTAGCCGATCTTATCGATCGCCAAATGGCACTGGTAATGGACCCTAAGTTTAATAATGGCTTACCCGCTAACTTATCCGGCTCAACCGGCCCGCGCCGCGCGATTAATCATGGCTTTAAAGCGGTGCAAATTGGGGTATCGGCGTGGACAGCAGAAGCGCTCAAGCACACTATGCCCGCCAGCGTATTCTCGCGCTCGACCGAATGCCACAACCAAGACAAGGTGAGCATGGGCACTATTGCCGCCCGCGACTGTATGCGCGTGCTGCAATTGACCGAACAAGTCGCGGCGGCAGCCCTGCTCGCCATGACCCAAGGTATTGGCCTGCGTATCGCCCAAAATGAACTGGACGAAGCCTCGCTCACCCCTTCATTGGCGAAAACCCTCGCCCAAGTGCGCGGTGATTTTGATACCTTAATCGAAGACCGACCGCTTGAAGCAGTGCTGCGCCAAACCATAGCGAAAATCCAAGCGGGTGAATGGGAAGTGTGCCGATGAAATCATTGCTCACTATCGATATGGAAATGCAAATCCCCTTCCACGATGTGGATTCCATGGGGATCACTTGGCATGGCAATTACCTGCGTTATTTCGAGATTGCTCGCTGCAAACTGCTCGATGAGTTGGGCTACAACTACCGCCAAATGCAAGCATCTAACTATGCGTGGCCTATTATCGATTTGCAGATTAAATACGTCAAAGCCAGCACCTTCGAGCAAAAAATCACAGTGCGCGCAGAGTTAGTCGAGTGGGAAAACCGCTTAAAGATCAATTATCAAATCCGCGATGTCGAAAGTGGTGCGCGCATCACTAAGGGTTATACCATTCAGGCGGCGGTCGATATGAGCACCCAAGAATTGTGCTTTGTCACCCCAGAGGTGTTCCGTGACAAAATCGCCACCCTGCTCGCTAAGGTGAAAGATTAATGAACTCAGTACTGGCGAAGTGTGCATTATTTCTCTGCTTGGCTTGTGCTTTGATAACCCTGCCACTCAAAGCAGAAACCTTAGCTGAGCCCGGTGTTTATCAAACACTCTTTAGCCAAAGTGCGGATACCGCGCAGCTTGTCGCCTTAAGCCAAAAGCTTAACTTGGGCGAAACGGTGAGAGGTCAGTTTGTGCAATCTCGGCAACTAAAGGTGCTCAAAAAGCCGTTAATCAGCCAAGGTCAGTTTATCTTCGACAAAGAGCAAGGGCTGATTTGGCAGCAGATAAAACCCTTCGAATCCCTGCTGATTTTAAAGGATAAGCAGCTTATTCAGCGCGATAGCCAAGGTCGAGTCCAAGTCAGCAAGGCCGATGCGAATGCCAGTGCTGCCGCTATGGGGGATTTATTGCCCAGCCTAGTGCGCGCTATGCTCGGCGGTGATATTTCCGGTTTAAGTGAGAACTTTGAACTGCACTTCCTAATCGCAGACAGGTTAAAAACAGAAAGCTTGAGCACAGACGGCCAATGGCAATTAGGCCTAACGCCCAAAGATCCCTTAATGAAAAAAGCCATCGCCAATATGGTGTTAGAGGGTGGCGATACCTTGCAATCCTTAGTGCTGCTGAGCGCGGCGCCGAGTGTGAGCCCTCAGGATATGACCCGCATCGACTTTAGTGCGCTTTCCCAAGGCAAACTCAGCGAAACCGAATTGGCGCAATATGCTGTGGCTGACAAGGCGAATAAACCTTAGCCATGGCCAACTTCGCCGCGCGCGCCAATCAAGCGCTAATGCAATCATCCCCTAAATGGCGCCTAGCTATTTGGTTGCTATTGATGCTGTCTGCCAGTCTGTGGACTTTGCAACTCTGGCAAAACGGCGCACGGATGCAGAGCGATATCCTCGCCATGCTGCCCCATTTACAGCAGGACAAACTCACAGAACGCGCCCTTAACCAAGTTGAAACCACGCTCGCCGATCAAGTCTATATTGCACTCGTCGCCAAGGATGAAACCACGGCAATCGCTGCGGCTAAGCTGTTGATGCAAAAGTTTGAAGCTGACCTTGTTGCAAGGGGTAAGCAAGGCGCGCTCACAGATATTCGCAGCGCCGATATGCAGCTCGGTGAAGCGTTGGGGCAATATTATTTCCACCACAGATTTAAATTACTGACAGCACCACAAGCTGAGGCGTTAGCAACGAAAGACATTGGAAATCTGATTGAAGCGGCCACGGCGCAGCTTTACAACGCCTTCAGTTACGCCAATAGCAACTTGCTCGCCCAAGATCCGCTGTTGTTATTCCCCGCCAATTTACTCGCCCTCGCGCCGAGTTCAAAAGTCAGGACCAGCCAAGGGATACTGCTCGCGAATCAAGGCGATAATGTCGCCGCGGTTGTTATGGCAAAGGGCCAAGAAAGTGCTTTTAATCCCAATGCGCAATTGGCGCAGATGACGGCATTAGCCCTAGGATTGGATGCGGTTAAACAAAGCTATCCCGATATTACACTGCTTAAGGCTGGTGCCCTGTTTCACGCGATTGCGGCGACCCAAACGGCTAAGAGTGAAATCTCGATCCTCGGTCTTGCATCCTTACTTGGGGTAATAGCTTTAGTCTGGCTGGCGTTTCGCTCAGTGATGCCGCTACTGTTGGCAATCGTTACCATTTCCAGCGGGCTGTTGCTGGCAGTGACTTTTACCTTAAGCGTGTTTGGCGAGCTGCATTTACTCACCTTAGTATTTGGCACTAGCTTAATTGGCATTGCCATCGACTACAGCTTTCATTTTTACTGCGAGCGCTTAAGCGATACCGAACGCAACGCAAAGGCGACGGTCGCGTATATCTTCCCCACAGTGACACTTGCCTTTATCACCAGTGCCTTAGCTTATGTGGGCATAGGTTTAGCGCCGTTTCCTGGGATGCAGCAAGTGGCGATTTTCTGCGCCGCGGGGCTGCTCGGGGCCTATCTCACCCTCATTCTCGCCTACCCACTGTTAGCGGGAGGTCGTTTGCCATCGGGCTCCCGCCCATTAGCGTTAGCGGGGAAGTACCTTGCCAACCTCACTCAGTTATCCAACCGATTGACCACACCTTTAGGCATGGGCATGTTTGCTTTAGTGATAATGGTGTGGTGTCTGGTTGGCGTAACAAAGTTAACCGTCGATGACGATATTCGCCATTTGCAGCAAAGCCCCGCAAGCGTGACTGAACCTGAAAATCAGCTCAGGCAGCTACTCAGCGGCGGCACAGATAATCAATTCTTACTGGTACGCGCCGCGAGTGAAGAAGCGTTGCTGCAGCAGCTTGAGCGAGTGTCGCCACTGCTCGATGCCGCTATTGCGAACCAAGAGTTAGGCAACTACGTCAGCCTCAGCCGATATCTTCCCAGTCATCAAAGGCAAGACACGGCTTATCGCTTACAGGGTGAAATCTATCAAACTCAGATAGATACTGTGCTCACAAGCCTTGGGTTGGATGAGAACTTAAAGCCAGAGCTGCAAGCAAGCTACTTAGCAGCTAAAGAGCAATATATCAGTCCAGCAGATTTCTTTACGCTAGAGGCAGGCAAGCAACTCGCACCGCTGTGGCTAGCACCAAATAGCAAGGCCACCGACTATGACGTTCTAAATGATGGCGGCGCGAGCGCTGAGCATGGTGCCATTGTCTTGCTTGGCGGCATTAAACAGATCGACGCGATCAAGGCGCGCTTTGCCCATGATGAAAGCGTACAACTTATCGATAAAGTCGCGGATATCTCCGCCGTCATGGGCCATTACCGACAGTTAACTCTAAAGCTGTTAGCGCTCGCACTCGGTATCGCACTCTTGTTGTTTAGCCTGAATTTTGGCATTAAAAAAGCCGCGGTTGTCGTTGCCGTTCCAGCCCTTGCGGCCTTGCTAACGCTTGCAACCTTAGGCTTAACGGGCTCGCCACTGAGTCTGTTCCATGCACTCGCGCTCATTTTAGTTTTCGGGATTGGGATAGACTACAGCTTGTTCTTTGCTTCTGCTCAAAACCACGGCAAGGCAGTGATGATGGCGGTATTTATGTCCGCCTGCTCGACCCTATTAGCCTTTGGTTTACTCGCCTTTAGCCAGACCCAAGCGATTCATTATTTTGGTTTAACCCTGTCGCTAGGTATAGGTTTAACCTTTTTACTTTCGCCACTGATTTTAACGACTAAAAAGTCCTGATAACGACAAGGAACGTACTTTACATGCCTACACCCGCTCACGATTTATCGGCTATGCCAAATTCACTTGCCGTCGATGTGGCTATTATCGGCGCAGGACCTTCAGGCGCCATTGCCGCCAGCTTGCTACACCAACAAGGCAAGCGCGTGCTGGTGTTAGAAAAACAACATTTCCCCCGTTTTTCCATCGGTGAAAGTTTACTGCCCTGCTGCATGCAATTCATCGAAGAAGCCGGCATGTTAGACGCACTCAATGCCGCCGGATTCCAACATAAAAATGGCGCCGCCTTTCGTCGCAATGGCACTTATACTACCTTCGATTTTACCGATAAATTTACCCCTGGGCCGGGCACCACATTCCAAGTGCAGCGCGCCAGTTTTGATAAACTGTTAGCCGATACCGCCCAAAGCCAAGGGGTCGACATCCGCTACGGCGAAACCGTCGAGGCGATAGATTTAACCGAGAATCCATGCTTAATGGTGCGCAATGAACAGGGCGAGCTTTATCAAATCAGCGCCCAATATGTGCTTGATGCCAGTGGTTTTGGCCGTGTTTTACCCCGCTTGCTCGACTTAGAAAGTCCGTCTTGCCTACCACCGCGTAGCGCCATCTTTACCCATGTGGAAGACAACATCAGCGATCCTAACTTTGATCGAAATAAAATTTTAATCAGCGTCCACCCAGAGCATAAAGACATTTGGTATTGGCTCATTCCCTTTAGCAATGGCCGTTGCTCACTCGGCGTGGTTGCCGAACCGCAATTACTTGCGCGTTTACAAGGTTCGCTTGAGCAACAATTGATGAACATAGTCAATGAAGAACCAGGACTAAAAGCCCTACTGGCAAACGCTAAGGTGGTGCAAGAATGCGCCACACTCAAGGGTTATTCAGCCAATGTGTCACGGCTTGCGACCGACAAGTTCGCCCTACTGGGTAATGCCGGCGAGTTCCTTGATCCGGTATTTTCCTCCGGCGTCACTATCGCCATGCAATCGGCATCGATGGCGGCAAAATGTGTGACTAAACAACTCAATGGCGAAACGGTTGACTGGCAAGCCGATTACTCAGCGCCTTTAATGCAGGGGGTGAATACCTTCCGCACCTATGTGCAAGCTTGGTATGATGGCCGCTTTCAGGATGTGATCTTCTATGAAGAACCGAATCCACGCATCAAGCAAATGATTTGCTCGATTCTGGCGGGCTACGCTTGGGACCTCAATAATCCCTTCGTTAAAGACTCGGAGCGCCGCCTGAACATGGTAGTCGAATTGTGCCAAAACCAAGTTGCCATTCCTGAATTTGCAGAGGCGTAACCGCATGTCGCTTAACTTTGACGCGAAATGGCGAGTGTTCCCCGCGCTACTGATCATCAGTCTAGGGCTGACGGGATGTAGCGAACTGCTGTTCAGGCAAACCTGTGTAGGCCTCGCTAAAGACATGCGTTATTGCTTGGCGCCACTGCCCCATGATTTTGCCCCCGCAGCCGATAAGCCTCTGACTAAGCCGACGGCCAAATCCGCCGACATTAGCAGCCAGCAAACCGAGAGTAAAACGGGCGCATCCTCACCCCAGTCCTTTAGCCAAAAGGTCAGCATTAAAGTGGGTGATAAGTCCCACGAGTTACTCACTCAATTAGAGTTAGAGGATGAGCGCATGACGCTCGTTGGCTTAGCGCCACTCGGACAGGCTTTGTTTACCTTAGTTTATGATGGTAATACACTCAGCAGTGAACAAAGCGTGCTGCTAGGGAACAGTTTTAAAGCTGAGTATTTAATGGCGATGATGCAACTGATCTATTGGCCTGAGCAGAGTATTCGCGCCCATTTAGAAGGTGGTCATTTAGTCACAGGTCTTTGCGATACGATTGGGGGAAATCAGGGCGATACGCTTGAAGGCACCCGAGTGAATACAATCCCCTGTCGCCAGATCTATAGTCAAGATACCTTGATCAGTAAAAGCGGCCAGCAAACCCATGTGGTGCAAATCCGTTATCAGCAAAATATCGGCGATGCTCTTTGGCAAGCCCACATCAGCTTAACTATGCCACAAGCTAAATTTGAGCTAGAAATCGAACCTATTTAATCTGTTAGCATCCGCACTTAACTGTGCCATGGTAAAAAGACACACAATGATGAACAGAGTAGCTATTACACAGATTGGATTGTGTACCCCGCTAGGGCAAGATCCCCAGCAGGTTTTAGACCGCCTGATCGCCGGTGATACCAGTGCGATGCTGCGCAGTGACACTCTCCTGTTCGAGCACCCAACCTTAGTTGCCCCCGTGACGACAGCGCTACCAACCATTCCCGAAAAACTCATTCAGTTCGATTGCCGTAACAACCAATTACTGCTGTGCGCCGCACTGCAAATTGCGACCACAGTTGAACAAGCGAAACGGGATTTTGGTCATGCCCGTATTGGTGTTGTGCTAGGCACCAGCACGTCAGGGATTTCAAAAGGAGAAGCCGCGCTGAGCTACCGCAATCAACACGGATACTTTCCGGCGGATTACCACTATTTCCAGCAAGAGCTCGGCAGCACCAGCGACTTTTTACGCCAATATTTTGAGCTAGATGGCCCTTGCTACACAATTTCAACCGCCTGCTCATCCAGCGCCAAAGTGTTTGCCAGTGCCAAACGCCTATTACAGGCTAACCTCTGCGATATGGTGATTGTCGGCGGTGTCGACAGTTTATGCCAACTCACAGTCAATGGTTTTCACGCCTTAGAGTCTGTCTCGAAAGGCCACTGCAATCCTTTTAGCATCAACCGTGATGGCATCAATATCGGCGAAGGCGCGGCGCTTTTCGTCCTGACGTTGGGCGAGTCAGAGGTCATGCTAGCGGGTATTGGCGAGTCGAGCGATGCCCACCATATGTCGGCGCCACACCCCGAAGGCGAAGGCGCGATCAAAGCCATGCACGCGGCGTTGCAAGATGCACACATTGCAGCAAAAGACATTAGTTACATAAACTTACACGGTACAGCCACGCCTAAAAATGATGCGATGGAAAGCCGCGCCGTGGTTGAAGTGTTTGGCGTGAACACGCCCCCTTGTAGCTCGACCAAGCCCTTAGTCGGCCATACCTTAGGTGCCGCTGGCGCCATTGAAGCCGCCTTCTGTTATTTATTACTTTCAGCACATAATCACGGCAAAGCCCTGCCGCCCCACCAATGGGACGGACAAGTCGATCCACAGGATCCGTCCATTGCCTTAGTCGAGCGCCATCAAGTCGCCGCTAAGGGCGCGCTTAATTATGTGATGAGCAATTCCTTCGCCTTTGGCGGCAGCAATGCCAGCCTGATTTTCTGCCGTAACGAGGCCTAGTACCATGCAGTTACTTAAGATCAATAAACCCTTTGCCGAACAGGATATTGCCGATTTTATTCCCCATAGGGCACCGATGATTTTGCTCGATAAAATCATAGGCTATCGGCGCGATAACCTAGAGACCGAAGTCACTATCACGGCCAAGAGCCCTTATTTCGATGATAAACATCGAGCTGTACCCAATTATGTGGGTATCGAATATATGGCCCAAAGTATTGCCGCCCTTGCTGGGGTTGAGGCAAAGCTTCGCAATGATAAAATCCGCGTCGGTTTTCTATTGGGATCGCGCAAATTAACCTTGTATGCAAAGCAATATGAGCTCGGGCGCACCTATCGCACCCAAGTCAGCCGCCTCTATCAAGAGGAATCGGGATTAGCGGTATTCGATTGCCAAATTTATCTGCTGCCCGAAGCCGGCACTGAGCTAGAAAAGAGCTTAGTGGCCCAAGCCAATGTGAACGTGTTCCAACCTCAGGACACACAAGCCTATCTTGCAGGCAATCAAGACGCGGCAAATAGAAGCCTTGGGCACTAAAGCAATAATGTAGATAAAAAAGCCTTAAAGCGCCTTAACAAGCGACCTTTTTACCATAAATACATGAAACCCCATACCGACACATAACGATAAAATGGGGTGGAGAAAACAGATGAATAACAGAGTATTAGTTACCGGTTCGAGCCGCGGCATTGGTAAAGCCATCGCCCTAAAACTCGCCGCGGCAGGTTTCGATATCGCCCTGCATTACCACTGTAACCAAGCAGCTGCCGATGACACTGCCGCGCAAATCTGCGCGCTTGGGGTGAATGTGAGCCTGCTGAAATTTGATGTCGCCGACCGCGCAGCCGTCAGAGCCGCCATTGAAACCGACATCGAGGCCAATGGTGCCTATTATGGCGTGATCCTCAATGCTGGTATCAACCGCGATACCGCCTTTCCTGCTATGACAGAAAGCGAGTGGGACAGCGTCATCCACACTAACTTAGACGGCTTTTATAATGTCATCCATCCCTGTGTGATGCCTATGGTACAAGGCCGCAAGGGCGGGCGCATCATCACCTTAGCCTCAGTTTCTGGGATTACGGGCAACCGTGGCCAAGTCAATTACAGCGCCTCAAAAGCGGGTATTATCGGCGCAACTAAGGCATTGTCATTAGAACTAGCAAAACGCAAAATTACCGTCAACTGTATCGCTCCCGGCTTGATTGAAACCGACATGGTGGCCGATATTCCTAAGGATATGGTCGAGCAATTAGTGCCGATGCGCCGCATGGGTAAACCGAGTGAAATCGCCGCCTTAGCCGCATTTTTAATGTCTGACGATGCCGCCTATATCACTCGCCAAGTGATATCGGTCAATGGAGGCATGATCTAAATGAGCGAGCCGACAAATCAAACCCGCTTAGGGAAACGAGTGGTTGTCACTGGCATTGGCGGCATTACCGCCCTGGGCCATGATTGGGAGGCGATAGCGGCGAGCCTTAAGGCGCAGAAAAACTGTGTCGTTACTATGGGTGACTGGGATAAATACGATGGCCTCAATACCCGCTTAGCCGCGCCCATTAACGACTTTGAAGTGCCAAGCCATTATTCGCGCAAGAAAATTCGTTCTATGGGTCGGGTTTCTATCATGGCGACCCGCGCCAGTGAACTTGCATTAATCGATGCGGGATTGTTGGACGATCCTATCGTGTCCTCGGGTGAAATGGGTATCGCCTATGGCTCGTCCACTGGCAGTACCGATGCCATCATCGCCTTTGGCGATATGTTGAAAACCGGTGATATGTCGGGCGTCACCGCCACGAGTTATATCCGCATGATGGCACACACCACAGCGGTGAATGTGGGGGTATTTTTCGGCTTAAAAGGCCGAATTCACACCACTAGCAGCGCCTGTACCTCGGGGAGCCAAGGCATAGGTTACGCCTATGAAGCCATCAAATACGGTCATCAAACCTTAATGTTGGCGGGCGGCGGCGAAGAACTCTGCCCCACAGAAGCTGTCGTGTTCGATACCCTGTTTGCCACTAGCACTAAAAACAGCACCCCCGAACTCACGCCACGCCCCTTCGATGTGAGCCGTGATGGCCTCGTGATTGGCGAAGGTGCTTGTACACTGGTACTCGAAGAGCTAGAACACGCCAAGGCGCGCGGTGCCAAGATTTACGCTGAGTTAGTCGGTTTTGGCACGAATTCAGATGGCCAACACGTCACCCAACCAAACGCGCAGACCATGGAAATCGCCATCAGGTTGGCCCTCAAAGACGCACAGCTTGAGCCTAGCGCCATAGGTTATGTGAACGCCCATGGTACGGCAACGGATCGCGGTGACATCGCCGAAAGCCACGCGACCCATGCAGTTTTTGGTGCTGGTATGCCGATTTCATCCCTTAAAAGCTACACGGGCCACACCTTAGGTGCATGCGGCGCGTTAGAGGCTTGGGTGAGTATTGAGATGATGAATGCGGGCTGGTTTGCGCCGACACTTAATCTTGAAAGTATCGACCCACAATGCGCCGATTTGGACTATATCCGTAGTGATTTACGTCCAATCGATACAGATTATGTGATGAGTAATAATTTCGCCTTTGGCGGTATTAATACCTCGCTGATTTTTAAACGCTGGGCCAATAACAACATATAAAAACCACATAAGGACATCACCATGAAACCACTCTTTGCAGGTATGCTGCTTAGCATCAGTTTATTAAGCTCGCCTTTATTGGCTCAGGAATATACGGTTGAAACCTATCAAGAAATCTTTAAGGGTGATAACCAATTCAAGCAAAAAGAAGCCATTGAATCACTCACCATCACTGGTTTATCCGATCCTGCCATTTTTGATGCGCTCGAAGCAAAGCTACTCGCATCTTTGCCCCAAGCCACTGAAAAAAATGCCATTGACTACAGTGCTTGGTTAGTCAAAGGCTTAGCTTATTCAGGCAATGATAAGTACAGCGAAACCATCAACAAGATTGTTAATGGTGATTATCCTAAAAAACTCAAAAAATACGCAGGTCAAGCTTTAGAAAACATAACGATATATAAAAAATGGAATGCGATTCTTGCGGATAAAAGCCAATATACTGCCGATCAAAGTCAGCAAAATAATGCCTTCGCCAATGCCCTACGCAGCAATGATTTAGAATTAATGCGTCTCGCGGCTAAACGCATCATAGATGACCGCCAGTACGATGATTTTATCCTAGCCGTACTCAGTAACGAATTGAAAACACCACGCTTAATGGCCGATGACAAACTCGCCATCGATACCTATGCCAACATGGCAAAAGCGCTAGCTAGTTCAGGGAATACCGCTTACCGCAATGTGATTGAAAATATGGCAACCGCGAGCTCAAACAAAAAACTCAAAAACTACGCCGAGAGTTATTTGAAGAAATACTACTAAACCTACCCATTTTACGCTTAATCGAGTAAATCATGGCCGAGCTTATCCTCGGCCATTTTTATATTCGTTTGGATAATGCTGAGTATGGGAGGGAAAAATTTATAGTGGGTGGCTTAGAGAACTCGCACAACGCGGTTGACCTTGTAGCCAGTGCCTTTTACTGGCGGTAAAGATTTATGACCCGCTTATTTTCGAAAAGATCGCACGATTTAATCGTTTTTACCGTTTCGCACAATACACTATACTGCCACTGTATTTCCAAATAAGAGGGCTTAATCGTGCAAACATTAACAGCCAATGACGCCAAACGAAATTTCGGTGAGTTACTGCTAAACGCTCAACGCGAACCCATCAAGATCAGCAAAAACAGTAAAGATGCGGTTGTTGTGATGTCTATCCACGATTACGAGCAACTTGAGGCGATGAAAGCGGATTACCTTAAACACTGCTTCAACGCTGCTAAAGAAGACTTAGCGAAAGCTAATGTCGTTGATGGCGAAGACTTTCTTAACGCCCTGTAGCAACTCACATGAATAATAAACGCTATAAACTGAGTAAGTTAGCTCTGCAACAACTACCATAAAACCACCTGAAATAGCCTCACCCCTTTCATAGAACTGATGTATTTGCCGTGGGAGTGAGGCCAACCATGGTACAGGCTCGACGACACGCAGCCAGTCCATCCTTGGATGCTCGACCGCCCCGTCCATGGGGCGGACGGTCGTCTCGCCAATCACCATGGTTTGCCTTTCGAGCATCTGCGTAATCTGCTGGCTTGAAAGACTAGAGTCAGATTAACACTTTGAAAAGTTGCTATTTACAACTGAACATTTAGGAAATTTAACAATGAGTGGATTGTTAAATTTGATGTCCCGCTTATGACTGTATAAGTACAGGTATAATAGAAAAGTGACAGCCATCGGGGAAAACGAGCCAAAGGAGTATCGTTTTTTATTTTCAATAAAACATTAAGCCACTGAAAATATTAGTCTTTTCATGTTTTCTGATTTACATACCGCGCCAAAATACTTCTTGGTATATAAAGTCTCGCTTTTTCTGCATGGAAAAAGATTGGAAACTCACCGTAATGGATGCTAACTTACTGGCACATTTGAATTATTTACTCTTATTTCTCAAACTTCGAGTCCATTATGGTTTGGGTTTCATTAGAAGTGCGGGTAATACACTGTTAGCCAAATAATAATCCCCGTACGCATAAGGAAATAAATATGACCTCAGAATTGATAGTAAAACCAGGAACAGGGATTCTTGCTACAGATACGACAAAATTCGAGGCGTATCTTGCATACCTCGGATTGCCAACTGAGAACATAATTGCTGCCTTACCTGAACGCCAAATTATTGAAAACAATCTACCTGCCTTTATCGAATCATTACCCGCAGAAGTAAAAAGAGACGCAAGATATTTATCTAAATTCGTAGCAGGTGCAGCGATAGGCCTATTCGACGCATCTTTAAATTATGTCTGGAATGAAGTTGTTTTAAACCTAAGAGAAAAAGTTGTTCTGTATGGTCTCGACATGTTTTTCGACGCCGCTGTTGGAGGCGGACGACGAGAGCTATATTCTACAGAAGAAGACCTTTCCGGCCTGAAAGACAACACCCTTATAAATACATGTAGAAAACTCGAATTAATATCCGATATTGTATATACCAAACTAAACCACATATTAACAATGCGGAACGATATTGGCGCATCGCACCCGAACTCGTACTCTATAAATGCATTCGAATTACTTGGCTGGCTTCAAACATGCGTCCAAGACATTCTGAACGACAAGCCTTCGGCATCAGCAATCCAAATAAAATCATTCATCGAGAACCTCAAGAAATCTACAGCAGTTCTAGATGAGGCAACAATTAAAAGCATGGAGAGACCGCTTGGCGAGCTATCACTTCAAAACACCGACAATCTTTTAAATAGTATTTTTGGCATATATACCGCAGATGCAACCAGCAATATTGTAAGAAAAAATATTTCACTTTTCGCCCCGCACATCTGGAATAAGAGTAGTGATAATGTCAAGTATAAGCTTGGCATCTCCATCGACGGATACAAAAACAACCTTCACAACGAAAAGCATATTTTAGGCGTTGAATTTTTCACGTTCTGCGATGGCAATAGATACCAATCATTAGACTCTAGGATAATTTCCCTAGATAGTCATGCTGACGATCTTCTTGAGGCAAGGTATGCGTGGGACAATTTTTACAACGAGCCTCCGCATATGCGGAAAATCCTTTCATTTCTAAAAACTGAAAGCGACATACCAGTAGAAAGAATTCAGAAATTAATTAAAATCGTATTGATATGCCGCATTGGAAAAGGAATACCCTACAACTTAGGCGTATCTTCTGCCGGAAAACCGCTCTACGATCAATTTTTTGGAATGCTTGGTGACCAAAATATAATAAATGTGCTTATTGCTATGCACTCCAATGAAGTCCGAGTAAATCTTGACAACAAATACTGCCAAGCACACATGGTGAGCGTTCTCAATATTTTAAAGGCCAATGCGCGAAGCGAACGCATTCAGGAAATTCTTGACTTCTTAATCGCTAACGAAACTATTTTAAATAAGGTGCACAACGATAAGCGCTATAAAGAACTCGCAAAGAACCACATGCAGTTCGGCTAATCGGGTAGCCGGAGGTATCTAGCCTCCAGCCCCCACACCACCCTGCATGCGGCTCCGCACAGGGCGGTTCATTTAGAACGCCTAACTCACTTTCTGGTTAGGATAATGAACTGCAATCCATCCATCTCTCAGTGAACATAAACCTGCTTTCTTGAGATACTCATTACTCAGCGCTTGCTGTATCCCTGGTGTTTTCGAGCTTCGCCACGGCCCTTTGCTTGTAATTCCACAAGCAACGGCCGCTTTCATACTCACGCCCCAATTCCGATTCGTCAATCGCCTTATCTTTTGTTTGAAAATGCGCAGAGTGTTTGCATGCCATTGGATCTTTCCGCGGTTAATGGTAAAACCAAGGAACTTGCTTTGAGCGACCTTAACCACTTGGCTTTTCTGCTCATTAATAAATACAGTGAATTAGTGAAGCGGCCAATAGCACTTTTTATTGTATTGGCTAATGGATAACTAGAAAGTGATAAGAAAATCTAAGGACACTCACAGATTAATTCACTGGTGACGTAGCAAGCTTTAGGGCAATAAATTTTTAGCTGAAAAACAGCTGAAAGGTCAGTTAGGATTGGCATTGTTGCACCAGTGACCTTCTAAAACATGGATGTTTTAGTAGAGCCCTCAGGGATGAGTTTATGGCGTGTCACTGGGGAAACAATGACAATGAATGCCACGCAACTCAGTTATCTTGCTTTGGGGCATTTACGTAGTTGATATAAGAATTTATGTATCTCCTACATCTAGTTTTATGGCTTAAGATTTGCTTATCCACTGCGGCGCATTGGCAAACAGATAACAACGCGATGACGCCATTATGGATAAGCCACAATAATAGGGAGTACCCGATCCGCCATGAAATCCACCATAAGACTCACCATGAAAGCCACGATGAAAATCACCTTAGATGACCTTACAGGGCCAGAGATAGCGGCATTGCTGCAGGAACACCTCGACGATATGCGGGCAACCTCACCGCCTGAAAGCGTTCACGCATTAGATCTTGACCGCCTGCGCCAGCCCAATATTCGTTTTTGGACCCTGTGGGATGGCAACAATTTAGCGGGCTGCGGTGCACTAAAATGGTTAGATACCGAGCACGCCGAGATCAAATCAATGCGCACCGCCGCGCCCTATAAACAGCAAGGCATAGCGTCTAAAATATTGCAGCACCTGATCAACAACGCTAAAGCTGCTGGCATTAAACGCCTTAGTCTAGAAACCGGTTCGATGGACTTCTTTAACCCCGCCCGAATGCTCTACACCAAATTTGGCTTCGAAAGCTGCGGCCCCTTCGCCGATTATCGACTCGATCCCAATAGCGTGTTTATGACGAAGAAAATCTAAAACACATGCGCCTTAGTCTTTGAAATTCATATCTAAGGCGCTTTGCTGCAGTTAAGTATTCGCTCGCTTAACTACTGATGCAGTTCTGTGCCCGTTCCACCAATGGATAATAAACCCAAGCAACAGTCCCCAAAATGCGCTGCCGATACCCAGCACACTAAAACCCGATGCAGTGACCAAGAAAGTGATCACCGCGACTTCGCGATCTTCCGTTTTAGCTAATGCGGCGGTCAGGCTATTGGCGATAGTGCCGAGCAAGGCTAATCCGGCGATGGCCAGGACTAACTCCTTCGGGAAAGCAGAAAACAGGCCAACCACAGTGGCGCCCAATAACCCAGTGATAAAGTAAAATACCCCGCCCCACACTGCAGCCCAGTAACGGGTCGCGGGATTCGGGTCTGCTTCTTTACCCATACAAATCGCCGCTGTGATGGCGGATAAGTTAAAGGCAAAACCGCCAAATGGCGCGAGAATGACCCCGATTAACCCTGTGCTCGTGATCAAAGGTGAAATGGGCGGCCTGTAACCATTACCATGCAGCGCAGCAACGCCCGGCATATTTTGCGATGCCATAGTCACCACAAACAGCGGCAGCGCCACGCCAATCACACTCGCCAACGAAAACTCAGGTGTAGTCCACACCGGCATCGCCAGTTGCAACTGAACGGCATCTAGCTTGAGTAAATCTAATTGAAAACTCATGCCTATACCCACCAACAAGGTCAGCAAGATGATGTAACGCGGCGCAAAAGGCTTAACGACGACAAACACCAACAACATGCTCAAAATTAGACTCAGCTGGGTTTGCATCGCCTGAAATAGCCCTAGGCCAAATTGCAGCAGAATCCCCGCCAACATGGCTGAAGCGACTGACTGCGGCATGATGCGGATAAGCTTATCCATCCAGCCCGCCACCCCGCAAAGTGTGATTAGCAGAGAACTCACCAGAAAAGCGCCTATGGCTTGATTGACGCTCAATCCCGCGAGGCTTGTCACCATCAGCGCCGCGCCCGGTGTAGACCAAGCCGTTAGAATAGGATTCTTGTAGTAAAGCGATAACCCTATGCTGGTCACACCCATGCCCACACCTAAAGCCCACAGCCATGAACTGATCTGTGCTGGTGTCGCCCCCACAGCCTCCGCCGCTTGAAAGATGATCACAGCCGAGCTGCTATAACCCACTAATACCGCAATAAAACCCGCTGATATTTTTGATAAACTCCCTGCATCTCGCCACATATCCACTCCCTTTCTCTGCAATTGATGTCGCCATTACTTTGTGCGCTATAACTTATAAAATGAACAAGATAGCTTCTTGTGCGCTATAACGTACGAGATGGACAAGATAACACCTGTGCGTTATAACGTACAAACTAAATTTTCATAAAAATGATGGGGCCATTGTGCAGACGATAAACAGCTATCTCGCCACCACGCTTAAAGCACTTCGCAACCAAAAGGGATGGAGTTTAGATAAAGCCGCCCAAGAGACGGGCGTGAGTAAGGCCATGATAGGACAAATCGAGCGCGGTGAATCAAGCCCAACCATTGCGACGCTGTGGAAAATTGCCAGTGGATTCAATATCTCGCTGTCGACCTTTCTCGAACCCACGCCCCAGAGCCAAGGCGCAGTATTCCGTAAGCCCGACGACTTACGCCAACAACCCGCCACCGACGGCATGCTAGTCGCCTCACTCTTCCCCTTTGAAGAGCGCTTCGGTTTCGAGATGTTTGAACTGACCCTGCTGCCAAACTATGAGCGGCTTTCTGAGCCCCATGAAACGGGTGTCACTGAGCATGTCATTGTCTTGAGCGGTACTATGGAAGTGCTAGTCGATGGCGAGTGGCAAACACTCAAGCAAGGTGAAGCAGTACGATTTACGGCCGACAAACCCCACGGCTATCGCAATCTAAACGAGCAAGCCGTGGTATTCCACGACATCATTCACTATCAACGAGCTAATGTGTCTAGCCTCTAACTATTTGTCTAGTGTCAGCAATGCCAAAAACCATTCACTGCCGATAATCTGCAGCGCTTGCACTCGCCAATTCATTAGAATAAACTTATTGAAAATTTTCTAATGGTAGGGACAATGCTATGTTTCAATCTTTACTGGCTAAGTTATCCGGCAGCCACTCGGGCGAAAAATGTTGGCAATTGATTGAACAAGGCGCACGGGTGATTGATGTGCGTTCGCCGGAGGAATTTGCCTCAGGTCATTTGCCCCAAGCCATTAATGTGCCGCTGCCAACACTCGACCAATGGTTACACCAAGTCGACAATAAGCAACATCCCTTCGTACTCTATTGTGGCGCGGGTATTCGAGCGCAAAAAGGCTGCGACATTCTCAAGGCCAATGGTTTTAGTTGCGTGGTGAATGGCGGTTCGCTTAAAGATTTAGTCTGCTGCCAACCGAGCTAATTTAAGCCTTGGTTGTGCGGCGCCAATCTTACCAATCTGTATGTTGTGATGGTTTAGATATCTGCGAGGTGATGTATGCATAAAACGAATTATGCCAAAGCGTTACAGCTTGAAGCTACACTGGTTAACCCTGCTGAAAAGCCGCTTGAAACTGAACGCCATGCACGCTTTAGCATCAGTCGTAACCGCGACCAAGCCAGCACTAAGGTGCGTTATGTTGAGACAAGCACCCTCGCCAAAGGCTGCAGCCTTTGCGAATAAGAGCTAAATCTGCGACTTAAACCTAGCCGCTCGAGTCTAGTCGCTCAAACCTAGCCACTTAAGCCAAGCGTGCTTAGCTGAAATGCACATACAAAAATGCCAGCCTATTAAGGGCTGGCATTATTTATTCAGCTAAATCAAATGACTCAGCTAATCAACGGAACAATTAAGCTTTCAGCTGATCGATACTGTGTTTCGCTTCGCCCATGCCTTTGTCGTGGGCTTCAGGACCCATGTTCAGCGCTTCGGCGTAAACCACTTCAACATTGGTGATCCCCATAAAGCCTAAAACCGTTTTCAAGTAAGGTACAACATGATCCGTTGGGCCATCTTTGTGAGCGCCGCCACGGGTCGTCACTAACACAGCGCGTTTACCTTCCACTAATCCTTTTGGACCCGTTTCAGTGTAAGTAAAAGTCACACCAGCACGGGCGACAAAATCGATCCAGTTTTTAAGTTGAACCGGAATCGTAAAGTTGTACATAGGTGCAGCGATAACAATCGTATCGTTCGCTTTTAATTCAGCGACTAAGGTGTCTGATAAGGCGAGCATTTCTTGCTGACGTGCCGATAATTCTGCACCACCGCGTAACCCAGAAGCGATTTCACCGTCTACCATAGGCAGTACGTCTTTACCGCCTAAATCACGTACTGTAATAGCGGCGCCTTGGTTTCCCCAGTGGCTCGCTAAGTGGTCAATTAACACGGCAGATTGTGAATAACCGCCAAGAATGCTTGATTTTAAAATTAAGACTTTAGACATAATCTGCTCCGAAAATAGGTAAATGACTCAGAGTCAGATGGAATATCTCAACTCTATGACGCTAGTGTATTAGCCCATAAAAAAGAAATAAAGCGGATAAAATCTGAGATTAGCTTCGATTTTTTAGAAAGGTTATACGTCACCTTCGACATACAAATACACTAAGTTGTTTTCAACGCATTCATACTTTCGACGTACTAACATACAGGCCTTCAAAAACCGCACACAGTGAATCCATACAATACAATTGCACTTCCAGCTTCACCTTAACCCTGCGCCCCCTTTGTAACGGGCTGAGATCCACATCTGGCCATTGTACTTTTACCACAGGGTCACAAGTCACAGGAGCAAGATAACGAATATGGGCATCGGCGAGCACAATATCACCCGCCACGCCCACCAACTGTTGATTTAGCCAGACTGCACCCCAGCCTGTTAAGGTCATCAAGGTATAAATGCTGCCCGCAAACATGGTCTGATGCAGATTAATATTGGGCATCATCGGCGCTGTGACTCGAAATTCTCCCTCGCTGTAATCGAGTGGCATTATCTGCATAAACTCGCTAACGGGGATCGTACTGTGCCAAGTCTGGCGTAATTTAATGAGTAATTGATCCATGTGCATTCCCTTAATACTCCCTCTTGGTACAAGCGACATTGATTATGCCTAGCCCCCATCACCTAGACCCCTAGATAAACATCACGATAGAAGCTACACCTGCAGATTAAAGGTCACTGGGCCATCATTGACTAAGGACACTTGCATATCGGCGCCGAACTGTCCGGTTTCTGTGTGAACGCCCTTAGCGCGGCAGAATGCGACAAACTCTTCATACAAGCCTAAAGCTTGTTCCGGCGTACCCGCCCCTGAAAAACTCGGCCTCAAGCCTCGGCCTGTATCAGCGGCCAAGGTAAATTGTGACACGACTAATAAAGACCCACCGACTTGTTCTAGATTGAGATTCATCTTGCCATTTTCATCGGAAAAAACGCGATAACTCATGACTTTAGTCGCCAACTTTTCCATCTTCTCGCGGGTATCTTCTTGCTCGACACCGAGCAGAACCAACAAGCCTTTGTTGATTTCACCTAAGGTTTGGTTATCAACCACCACACTGGCGTGACTCACTCTTTGAATTAACGCAATCACAACTTTTCCTTTTAGATTAAGGCTTAACGGGAACCATTTGCGGCATTAGCGGGAGCGGGCGGATATATTGCTCTACGCCATCAGGCAAAGATTGTACGACCTGCGCTAAGCCGCCATTAGTCCACAGCATAAAACGACGTAACTCTTCTATTTCAATACGGTCGGCAAAGGTCACTGTACCTTGTACTTGGATCACCGCGCCTTGGTCCAACAACACAAACTTGGCAAAATTAAGCTTCTGATTTAAGGTGCCAATCACGGCAGGCAACTCTTGGCTAGCCTGCAATTGCGGGTGCACAGCATAGAAGCGATTCATTAAAATACGGTCAATACCCGCTGAATTGATACTCGGCTCAAGCAAGAATTGGTTATTGCCAAACTGCACCGCGACTTTCGTCGGCGCAACTTGGGTGGCCAGATAATTTGCGTCAATCAACGCTTGGTACAAGCGATCAGCGGCAGTTTCATTGGTCAACCCACCGAGTTCAACAACTTTGGGCGCGACAGGGGCACTCACGACCTCCTGAGTCGCCACTGGGTCAATCGCGCTGGTTTGCGAGGGCGCCGTAGCGGCACAGGCGGTTAATCCGAGTAAACTGGCACTGATGAACAATGTTTTCATTGTATTTCCCTTTGATGTATCCACGACCACATAGCATGGATTTCTGCTGTAACCGCCAAAAACAAAGACTCACTATTGAGCATATGTCCGCCATCGACAACAGATTGAATTGTAATAGCATGCTCCAACCCAGCCAAAAAATCGCGTAATAGCGTCGCTGGGCAAATTGCATCCTGCATTCCTTGCAATAACACACTACGCGCCTTCACTCTAGGCGTCACGCGCTGTAACACATTCATCGCATTGAAGTAATTATGTCGAGCAAAGTGTAACTCGATATTGGCTAATGCTAATACGGATTCGGGTAACAGCCTTGGTAGCACTAACCTCGCCCCCGCAAGCTGCAACTCCCACTGTACCCAACGCCGCGCAAAATGGTATCGCACATTTTCATCTGCCGATGCCAAACCTTGATGGTACGAATCCAGCAGTTCAGTCAGCGATAACTGAACCGGAAAAATGTCATTGAAGAGTCGATAAGCAGCAGGTTGCAATTTTGCAGCGCCGTCAGCGCCATAGAGCCAGTCGAGACCTTCTTTGGATGGAATAAATAACGCCCACAGTACCTGTGCAATCACCCGCTCTGGGAATAATCCGCTGTAAATTAAGCCTAATGTTGCCCCAAAAGAGCCACCTGCTAAACACCAACGCTCAATACCCAATGCAAGGCGAATCGCCTCAATATCGCTAATCAAACCCGTGAGATGGTTGTTGGCTAAATCGCCAAAGGGTAAAGATTGCCCAGACCCGCGTTGATCTAAAAGCAAAATCCAATATTGATCGCCATTAAATAAAGCTAAATCACCGATATCACAACCCGCTCCTGGACCGCCGTGCAAATACAGCAGTGGGATACCTTGTGGATTACCGTATTGCGCCAGATGCAATTGCTGACCATTGCCAACGTTAAACCAGTCGCGACGGATAAAAGATGGGAAGGATTCAGGCATTCAGTGTCATCGCCATTAATAATCCTCTAATGGGGTCATTCAGATTTAGCCACCGCCTTGAGTGCCGTCACCTCAGCCGAAGTTAACACCGCAGCGGAATTATCTTGGGAGGCATTTTCTAGAGGCTTAGCATTCAGAGCAGTTTCGTCATCATCTGAGCTCGACTCATAATCTAAATATTCAGGCATCGCGGCGGTAATTTCCGCGCCGAGTAATACTATCATCCACGATAAATACACCCAGACAAAGATAATGGGGATCACGGCTAAAGCACCATAAATCGCTTCATAACTCGGAAACTGAGTGACATACAAAGCAAAGGCTTTTTTACCTAACTCAAACAATATTGCGGCAACAATCGCCCCTAATAGTGCATGTAGAAACTTCACTTTTTGATTAGGCACCACCATATACAACAATAAAAATGCCGCCACAGAGAAAAGCATAGGTAAACGCTCAAGAAACACGGGCACCACACCCGACAACTGACCGTCAAAGACCTTCAGTGACACCACGTAGGAAGTGGCGACCAAACTGCCCCCCACCAATACCGGGCCCAAAGTGATGACCATCCAATACATAGAAAAAGCCACCACCACTGAACGCTTCTCTTTAGTACGCCAAATGTTATTGAGCGATTTATCAATGGCGGAAATTAGCAAAATGGCAACCACGACTAAGGCCGCAATCCCGACCGCAGTCCCCTTAGAGGCATTGGCCACAAACTCATTGATATACACTTGCACAGTATCGCCAGCGGCGGGTAAAAAATTCTGATAAACGAAACCTTCTATCTGTCCACGTATCCCCTTAAATACCGGAAAAGCTGACAGCATAGACATAGTCACCGCCACCATAGGCACGAGTGACAACAGTGTGACATAGGCTAAATGTCCGGCGCGGATATTGATTTGATCTTCAACTAAACGCCGTCTCAAATGCAGCAGGAAGTGCCAGATCCCGAGGAATAAGGCGCGAATTTGTGCCAGTTCTATCTTCTTAGTCACGGGTTTCTCTTGATTCTGTTGGTATAGACTCGTTATCTTCGTACAATAAACACTTAATTTACAAGTCTAAGGAGTGAATTGATGTCTCAACAAGGATCTGCAGGTAACGTTATTTCCGCTATTGCTAGCCTATTTTTTCCTGGGCTAGGCCAATTATTGCAAGGCAGAATAATGGCCGCACTGTTATTTTTCATTATCACAGTGGTGGGTTATGCCCTCTGGTGGCTGATTGTGCCCGCGGTAATAGGTGCTATCTTTCATCTGTGGAGCATTATCGATGCGGCTCGATTTAAAGCCGATTAATTAATTTCATTCAGCGACGGAACACCCAATGAAAAGACTGATAGCTTCAGGGCTGATTGCCACAAGTCTCCTGCTTAGTGGTTGCCAGAGTGCCTACTACGGCGCAATGGAAAAGGTCGGTTACCATAAACGCGATATTATGGTCGACAGAGTTAAAGATGCGAAAAAATCCCAACAGGATGCTCAAAAAGAGTTCAGCTCAGCCCTAGAAGAAATGCAAGCACTGCTCAATTACAGTGATGGCAACTTAGAAAAAGCCTATAGCAGAGCCAAAGATGAATACGAATCGGCTCAAAGTGCCGCCGATAACGTCAGCAACCGCATCAATAAAGTCGAAGATGTAGCCGAAGCCCTGTTCGATGAGTGGCAAAATGAAATTAGCGAGATCAGTAAAGCTAATCTACGCCGCAACAGTGAAGCTAAACTCAAAGAAACGCGCCGCGCCTATGAACAATTGATTAAAAGTATGCGCCGTGCCGAGTCGAAAATGCCGCCGATACTCACCGCTATGAAAGACAATATGCTGTATCTCAAGCATAACTTGAACGCCCAAGCCATTGGTGCGATTAAAAGCGAATTTGCGAGTCTGCAAGCCGATATTTCGGCCCTGATTAAAGAGATGAACACCTCGATTAACGAATCGAGCAAATTTATCGAAGCACTCGAAAAATCAAAAAATTAATCCAAATGCCCCACTGAACGCCTAAGCCTTAGCAAAATAAATTGCTGGGGCTTTTTATTCTTTGTGTGACCTCGCACGCTGTCCCTGCAAGCCATACTTTATTTGTGCAAGACTAAAACACTTAGCTTTGTGAGCTATGGCGCGCTTTAATTGATTGATAGCGCGAATCTTAGATCTGACGCACAATTTCACTTATTACTCAAAACTTATCCTCAGTTCACCACTCAGAGCCTGTACTTGTAACTTATTAGCTGTATTCATCACTATGACTTTTATCGAATCACTCACGCTGATGTTGGCACTCATGTATCTCGCCTCCCTCAGCTATTGGAGCGGCCAGAAATGGGGCGCTGTCGCCACTCTGTTGCTCAGTATCGGTGCGGTGGCAATGAGTCTTTATTGGCCACTGGCTCTCGGGCTTCTTATTGCACTACCACTGATGCTACTTGGGCATAAATTTGCGCCTGATGCACTCAAGGGTGAAATTAAAATCAATACCCTTCGTGAAGGGACTCAACATGTTTTAGCGCTATCGCTCTTGCTGGTTGCCATACAATACACAATCAATACCGTACTGCTTAAGCAAGGAATCACACCTTGGCTAATGCGCCCAGACGTAGTCGATGCCTTTTTACCGATTGCGGGTGGCATTGAGCTTAAAGCCATTATCAGCCTCAATTTGTGGGATCAAACCCATCCTGCGGCAGCAGTCATGCTAGCGGCGGTATTACTCACAGGTTTACTCTGCAAGCGGGCATTTTGCGGTTGGGCTTGCCCATTAGGTTTGGCAGGGGAATACCTGTATTCCTTTAGAAAACGCTTTATTAAATCAGAGCTTACACCACCCGCTTGGCTAGATTGGCCACTGCGAATGTTGAAATATCTATTACTCCTAGCACTTTGCTACATAGTCATTGGTATGCCAGCACAATCCATCCCCCATTATCTTGAAGGTAATTATCATAAGATTGCCGACTTGAAGATGGCATTGTTCTTCCTAACACCCAGCCTAATCACGCTACTGGTATTTGCGCTGATCCTCGCTTTAGCGGCATGGCGTCGTCAGGGATTCTGCCGTTACTTGTGTCCCTATGGTGCTATGCTTGGGATCTTAAGCTTTGCAAGCCCATTAAAAATTCGCCGCAATACCCAGCACTGCCTTATCGAAGCAAAAGGGATGAAATGCGACAAGTGCACCCGCGCTTGCCCAGCAAACATCATAGTGCACACTAAAACCACGGTTCGCAGTGACGAGTGCCAAGCCTGCATGCGCTGTGTCGCGGCTTGCCCTAAATCCGCCGCCCTCGGCCTTGGACTGAAATCCGGCCACAGGCTAGGTCATAAGGGATTGCTCGCATTAGTGCTTATCGCATTATTTATCCTACCGCTGGGCGCTTACTTAGCGGGGTTCTGGCATAGCCAAACACCAGACAACATCCGCATGGAATTGATCCAAGTGATTAATAGAATTGGGCACTAGAATACGCGACATCACTAGAACACCTAAAATGACACATATGACGGGATCCAATTGCGATGGAATAAAACACTAACGAAATTTGAAAACAGCAGCAGATAAGACTAGAAAACCTCAAAATGGAAACCTTTAGGTACAACTAAAGGTTGACCCACTTAGTAGGAGCAATCTGAAAGGATTAAAATAAAATCATATAGAACAGATGCTTAATTGACACAAAATCTAATTACTGGTCTAATTCGCGCGCATTTAATAAAGGAATGTATTAACCAAAGGAATTATTGTGTGAAAAAATCATTATTGATCGCTCTTACTGCTCTGCCATTATTTGCTTATGCTGGCCCATTCGATTCAATCGTTAAATCAGCAACTCAATCTGTCACTGACACAGTGAATGATACGGCAACCAATGCGTTAGACAGCGCAACGAATGAAGCGATTAAAAATACATTCGGCATTAAAGAAGGCACAACCAAGCAAACAATCACTGAAAAATTAGGTGCGCCTGCTAGCACTTATAATGAAGCGGATCTAGAAGTTTGGGCCTATGATCTTAGTGCGTTAAATGCAGCTTCTCCAATGCTGGCAGAAACCACTAAGACTTTGCTGAAAGATAATGAAGTCGCTCAGAAAAATGTGACTATCAGCTTCAAAGGTGAAAGTGTCAATGCGGTAAAATTGGCAGATAAAGCTAAATCATAAGTTTGACTGCTCACTCGATAGGGCTCTAAGTCCTATCGAGTATCCCGATGTCCTCGGTCGCACCACAGCGATGATAGGCGTCAGCAATAAAGCCACTGCCAAGTAATACTATCCAGAAAAGACCTCACCTGCCGTCCAGTGACACACTCAGCTAACGCAATCCAGTAACCTATCAGCAGCCCATGCTAAGCAATACCAACAAGCTTTGCCTGATTTTGAACCAACCCAACAGGCTGTGTTAAATAATACTTGGGCTAAATGATACATTAAGTGAATGCAAAACAATTTTGTCTCACAAAACATACTGCAGATAATGGCTTACATCACTCTCTGCAGTATTTTTAATATATACGTCATAAAATTGATTACAATCAGGCAACAGCTAGACTTTATCGCAGATAATATTCCTATACGGATATTAGAAAAATGGTTTTATGTTCCCCAACGGAGCTAACCTATGCGACCCGACCGACAGCAATTGATCCATTCGTTATTTGACGAATATATTGAGATGTATGCCTCCCGTGATGACAGGCTAACTCGTCGCTTTAGTGATAACTTTAGCGGCTATGCAGGGAGCAGTGACCAGCTTGTCACCAGCAGGGAAGAATGGGTGCGAATCACTCGTCAGGACTTTGCACAAGTGCCTGAGCGAATCCACATCGAAATGTTAGATCTTTCTTTACAAGACCTTACCGACAACCTCGTGGTTGTGACTGCCTTTTTCCATATCCACTTACCTATCCCTAATCCTATGCTTTCCCGCGAGACAGCACGGCTAGTGTTGATATTTCACCGAGAAAACAACGACTGGATGATTGTCCACAGCGGCATATCCATCCCCTACGGCTTAGCCCACAAAGGGGAAATTTACCCGATCGCGCGATTAGAGGAACGTAACGTCGAACTTGAATCCATGATCACAGCTCGAACTAGTGAACTAGCAGAAGCCAATAGGCAACTTGAAATACTCAGCAATACCGACGGTTTAACCAATATCGGCAATCGCCGCCTATTTGACATGATGTTACAAACGGAGTGGAGTCGGGGACAAAGGAGCAATTCCTCACTGGCCCTCATCATGCTCGATATTGACCACTTTAAACAATTTAACGATCACTATGGCCACCTCGCCGGAGATGATTGCCTTAAACAATTAGCGAGTACACTGTCCCAGTCCGGTCGCAGAGCGGGCGAATTAGTCGCTCGCTACGGCGGCGAAGAATTTGTCATTCTATTACCGAATGTCGATAATCAAACCGTACTTGAGACAGCGCAGCATATACATCAGTTGATCCAAGCCATTGCCATTCCGCATGCAAATACCGACCTTGGGATTGTGACAGTGAGCGCAGGCGTCGCCTATCTGCAACCCTCTAACAAACAAAATGCTTTAGAACTCGTTCGCCAAGCGGACGCCGCGCTCTACCGCGCAAAATCCGCTGGCCGCAATTGCATACGGGTGATGGATGAGGACTAATAATACCCATTACTCAATTTATCCCAACAAAAAGCCCTGCACAGTTTCCTATGCAGGGCTTTTTAAACCGATTGACTCACCTTAAGGGCGTGTCACCTGAATTAACAGACTGGCATTAACCGCGGTTAAAGCGCTTACGATCGTTTTCAGTCAAGTGTCTCTTACGAACACGAATGTTCTTAGGCGTTACTTCAACTAATTCATCATCATCGATGAACTCAAGCGCTTGCTCAAGTGTCATTGTGATTGGCGTAGTCAACACTTGGGCTTCGTCAGTACCAGAAGCACGCATGTTGGTCAGCTGCTTACCTTTCAAACAGTTAACTGTCAGATCGTTTGAGCGAGCGTGAATACCAACCACTTGGCCTTCGTATACTTCAGCGGCGTGGCCGATAAAGAGACGACCGCGATCTTGCAGACCGAACAGTGCGAAGGTCAATGCCTTACCCGTTGCGTTAGAGATCAATACGCCGTTAGCGCGTTGACCGATATCACCACCTTTGTGCGGACCGTAATGGTCGAATGAGTGATAAATTAGACCAGTACCAGAAGTCGCAGTCATAAACTCAGTTTGGAAACCGATTAAACCACGGCTTGGGATGATGAAGTCGATACGTACACGACCTTTACCATCAAGCTGCATGTCTTTCATTTCAGCTTTACGGGTACCTAATTTCTCGATTACTGTGCCTTGATCTTCTTCTTCAACGTCAACAGTCAAGGTTTCAAATGGTTCACACAGTTCACCGTCGATAGTTTTCAGAATAACTTCTGGACGTGATACGGCTAACTCGTAACCTTCACGACGCATGTTTTCAATCAAGATTGATAAATGCAATTCACCACGGCCAGATACACGGAAGCGATCTGGACTTTCTGTTTCTTCAACACGCAGTGCCACGTTGTGGACTAATTCTGTTTGCAGACGTTCCAGAATGTTACGTGAAGTCACATACTTACCTTCTTTACCTGCAAAAGGTGAAGTATTAACTTGGAAAGTCATGGTCAGAGTAGGTTCATCAACAGTCAAAGGTGGCATAGCTTCTACTGCACCAACGGCACAGATAGTGTCAGAAATTTTCAGCTCACCTAAACCAGTGATAGCAACGATGTCGCCAGCATTAGCAATTTCAACTTCAGTACGGTCTAGACCCATGTAACCTAATACTTGGCCCATTTTACCGTTACGAGTTTTGCCATCAGCGCCAATAATAGTCACTTGTTGGTTCGTTTTAACGCTACCACGCTTGATGCGGCCGATACCGATAACACCCACGTATGAGTTGTAGTCGATTTGCGAAATTTGCATCTGGAACGCGCCTTCGGCGTCAGCATCTGGGAAAGATACTTTTTCAACGATAGTTTGGAACAGCGGCGTCATATCATCGCTCGCTACATCCGGGTCTAAAGTTGCAAAACCGTTTAACGCAGAAGCGTAAACGATTGGGAAATCTAGCTGCTCGTCAGTTGCACCTAAGTTATCGAACAGGTCGAATACTTGGTCAATAACCCAATCTGGGCGTGCACCTGGACGGTCAATTTTGTTGATAACAACGATTGGCTTTAGGCCTTGAGCAAACGCTTTCTTCGTTACGAAGCGAGTTTGTGGCATTGGACCGTCAACGGCATCAACTAGCAATAATACTGAGTCAACCATAGACAGAACACGCTCAACCTCACCACCGAAATCGGCGTGGCCTGGGGTATCAACGATGTTAATACGGTAGTCGTTCCACTTGATGGCAGTATTCTTTGCCAGAATCGTGATCCCACGTTCCTTTTCAAGATCGTTGGAGTCCATCACCCGCTCAGTGGCTTCTCCTCGGGTTGCAAGGGTGCCTGACTGTGACAGCAACTTGTCTACCAGGGTCGTTTTGCCATGGTCAACGTGTGCAATAATGGCGATGTTACGTAAATTCTCTAGCACGGATAAACCTCTTACCATCAAACAAAAATAGGGATATTTCAGTAATTCGTTATGGTGATCGAGCTCGATCTACCACAATAAAAAGCGTGCCATTCTACTCCAGAGCGGCCTTGGCGCACAGGATTATTTTTGAACACTTATAAAACAATCCGCCAATCCTTGGGTAATTTCCGTCAATCATCCACTGAGTGAAATCCTCTGTAGCCAGAGTTAACGCTCTGTTTAATTGCCATATTCATAGGAAAAATCTGAGTTAAGCAGCTGAATTTGCTATTTTTCGTATTCAATGTTAGCACTGCTAATGTCGATTTAAGCATCAGCAAAATCGACTTAGACACAGAGAAATTACCACGTGAACACACTGCAATAAATTCTGCGGCACACTTAATCTAACGTTCATGTTGGCGTTTACACCCGATGGCATTAAGACTCACTTCATTGTCACGGGATACCTTTTACGCATCACTGATTTCACTTGGCCTGTGAACAGCAAAGACATTTCGCACATGAGAACGAACTCTTTCCTAATAATATGATAATAAACCACTATTGGATTGATAATGCGTGGCATAGTTGGACAGACTAGCGTGGTTTTATGACAATTATGCGGTGGTAAATAGTCCCGATCGGAGCTGAAAGTATGTGTGAGCTTCACAGAGGCAGTACTTACTGAGACTGTGAAAGCCAAAGCGTCATTGCCATCTCAGTGCCATAAAAGCGGTGCATGTTATCGCTGTGCATCCCAGCTTAAGGTTTGCATGAATCAATTCAGTGCGCACCAAAATGGAGTAATGCACCAAAATGCCACAGACAAAAGCACCATTATGGTGCATACGCGAATCCAATTAAGTGCAACAAAGATTTTAAACCATGTTAATCAGTAAGTTAAATTATTGGCATGGATATCGCTTTATAGCTCGTAAGTTTGGCTCAAGATAAATCACTTGAGTTAAAAGATTATAGAAGGGGCATCCCTTTACCCTACCGGAGGCTTGAGAATGTCAGTTGAATCAGTTTTAAAGCAACTTGAAGAATTAGAAGTTAAGTTCGTTGATTTACGTTTTACCGACACTAAAGGTAAAGAGCAGCACGTATCTATTCCTTCTCATCAGGTAGATGCTGATTTCTTCGAAGACGGCAAAATGTTTGACGGTTCTTCTATCGCAGGTTGGAAAGGCATTAACGAATCAGACATGGTGCTGATGCCAGATCCAACGACATTTGTACTGGATCCTTTCACCGAAGAAACCACAGCGCTGATCCGTTGTGACATTCTTGAACCCGGTACTATGACAGGTTACGACCGTGACCCACGCTCAATTGCTAAAAAAGCAGAAGCTTACCTGATCTCTACTGGTATCGCTGATACTGTATTGATTGGACCAGAACCAGAATTCTTCCTATTTGACGATGTCCGTTTCGGTACTGACATGTCAGGTTGTTTCGTTAAGATCGACGCTAAAGAAGCGGCTTGGAACTCAGGCACTAGCTACGAAGGCGGCAACACAGGTCACCGTCCATTTGTTAAAGGCGGTTACTTCCCAGTTGCACCGGTTGACTCATCACAAGATCTACGTAGCGCTATGTGTTTAGTGCTCGAAGAAATGGGCCAAGTGGTTGAAGCGCATCACCACGAAGTGGCGACTGCAGGTCAAAACGAAATCGCCACTCGCTTCAACACCTTGACTAAGAAAGCGGATGAAATCCAAATTCTGAAGTACGTAGTGCACAACATGGCACACGCTTATGGCAAGACTGCGACTTTCATGCCTAAACCCATCGTTGGTGACAACGGTAGCGGCATGCACGTTCACCAATCTCTGGCGAAAGACGGTGTTAACTTGTTCGCTGGCGACAAATACGCAGGTTTAAGTGAAACGGCGCTGTACTACATTGGTGGTATCATCAAGCACGCTCGCGCGCTGAACGCTTTCACTAACCCAAGCACTAACTCTTACAAGCGTTTAGTGCCACACTTTGAAGCACCTGTTATGTTGGCCTACTCTGCACGTAACCGCTCTGCATCAATCCGTATTCCAGTGGTACCAAGCCCTAAAGGCCGTCGTATCGAAGCACGTTTCCCTGATCCACATGCAAACCCATACTTAGGTTTCGCAGCGCTGCTGATGGCAGGCCTTGACGGTATCCAAAACAAGATCCACCCAGGTGAAGCGATGGACAAAGATCTATACGATCTGCCTCCAGAAGAAGCGGCTGAAATCCCACAAGTGGCAACGTCATTAGAAAACGCCCTTGAAAATCTGCAAGCTGACCATGAGTTCCTGACTAAAGGCGGCGTGTTCAGTGAAGATTTCATCCAATCTTATATCGTACTGAAAACAGCAGAAGCTGAGCGCGTAGCACGTACAACTCACCCACTTGAGTTTGAAATGTACTACAGCCTGTAATGGCTAGCGCTATACAACCAGCTCGCTTTATGTAATTGATACAGAAAATATAAAAGCCTCGATAGCAACGCTATCGAGGCTTTTTGTATTTTGAAGGTATATACAACTTTTATTCTGATTCAATCATCGCGTTGTTCTCTAAATAGGCATCATCGCCAACCACTCTTTTATCATTCAGAGAAGGCACGCCAGACACCGCGGCAACAGCAACAATAGAGATAGATGGTTAAAAACCGATCTAAACTAAACATGGATGCAGCAGAAAAACCACCTATATAGTCGGAAGTTAACTACCGCGCCATTATTGTTAAGTGTCCACGCTTTATTCAACTAGGCTGTTTATTGTCAGGGGCAAAATCTGCCAGTTGGGCAGGTTCGCCTGACTCAAATGACGCAAATGGTACGCCATCTAACACGCGCTCATTTTTAAATACACGGATTTCAGAATCAGGTAACTGCGTCATCAGCAATGACAAGATAATATGCATCTTATCCAATGGGCAATGAAGGCGAATACTTGCACGTAAGCCCATTGTTCGTATATCCGATTGGCAGGCAATAAATGGACGATTCCGCGTTACCTTAATCAAATGACGATGCCCATTTTTTATAGGGCTCTCATAAGTTGTCTCTACATTTTTAAAACCGGTGAAGAAAAATGCCATCACGGCAAAACCACCCGCGCCGACCAAGGCGACCGGGCCTAACAACGCCACGCCAACGATGCAAACCACTACCCCAAACCAAGCCAGCCCCCGCACTACCGCGTAGGCGGCATCCGGAATAACGTCATGATAGGTGGTAACCAACCCCTCGGTGGTGAGCCGATAGTGGTACTGTTTGTCGGCCAACCAGAGATAACGCATAAATGGCCCAAAAATCATCACTATGATGAGAAAATAATACCATTGTTCAAATCCATACCAGCGTGTCACCAACCCAACTAGAGCCGTAATCCCGCACGGAATAAGGACCATGATCCACCCCATGCCATACACAGTCGCTACCTTAAGATCCCACTCATAAAGCGTGGGCGCCTCTCGCACCCGCTGCTGACGCAACTGATAGAGCCGGTCTTGCTCCTCTTGGGGTAATTGCAGGTACTCACTGCGCGGCAGGTCTTCATACCGACTGTCGTCCAACAGTTGTGTCTCTTGCTCTGTCGACGCCGACTGCGGCGCTGCCCTCTTATTCATATAGCTATTCCTTTGCTGTGCCCACGGTACTCCATGGTCATCGTTAACCTACCCACACGGCTTGTACTTAATGTCTTCTCACCCTTGACGACCTTGCCGCTAAAGGCCTGTCAACATCTTGGTGGCAATGCTGCCACTGATGGACACCGAATCTCGCGCCAATAATAGGCGCGAGAAAAAACGTTAACCGGGCTGGGTATTCTCAGGGGCAAAATCTGACAATTGGACTGGTTCGCCGTCACGGGTGCCAACTTTAGAGAGGCCAACTATTCGTTCATTTTTCAATAAAAAGAGTTCCGACCCCGGTAATTGCTTCATCAGTAGCGACAACACTTTATGCATATCTTCGGGATGGCAATAACAGTCGAGATTTGAATAATATCCGAAATAAAACCTGTCTGTATCACACGATATATATGGCCTCTTGTGGGTCACTTTTATCATGTGGGGATGTCCACGCTTGATAGCACTTATTGAGGTGGTTTCTACATTTTTAAAACCAGTAAAGAAAAATGCCATCACGGCAAAACCACCCGCGCCGACCAAGGCGGCCGGGCCTAACAACGCCACGCCGACGATGCAAACAACTACCCCAAACCAAGCCAGCCCCCGCACTACCGCGTAGGCTGCATCCGGAATCGCGTCATGATAGGTAGTAACTAAACCCTCGGTGGTGAGCCGATAATGGTACTGTTTGTCGGCCAACCAGAGGTAGCGCATGAATGGCCCAAAAATCATCACTATGATGAGAAAATAATACCATTGCTCAAATCCATACCAGTATGTCACCAACCCAACTAGAGCCGTAATCCCGCACGGAATAAGGACCATGATCCACCCAATGCCATACACAGTCGCTACCTTAATATCCCACTCATAGAGGGTCGGTGCCTCGCGTACCCGCTGCTGACGTAGCTTATTGAGCCGGTCTTGCTCCTCTTGGGGTAATTGCAGGAACTCACTCCGCGGCAGGTCTTCATACCGACTGTCGTCCAACAGTTTTGTCTCTTGCTCTGTCGACGCCAACTGCTGCGGCGCTGCTCTCTTATTCATATAGCTATTCCTTTGCTGTGCCCACGGACTGCACGGTCATCGTTAACCTACCCACACAGCTCGTACTTAATGTCTTCTCGCTCTTGACGACCTAGCCGCGAAAGGCCTGCCAGCATCTTAGTGGCAAAGCTGCCATTGATGACACCGAATCTCGCGCCAATAACAGGCGCGAGAAAAAACGTTAACTGGGCTGGGGATTCTTAGGGGCGAAATCTGACAGTTGGGCAGGTTCGCCTGACTCAAATGACGCAAATGGTACGCCATCTAACACGCGCTCATTTTTAAATACACGGATTTCAGAATCAGGTAACTGCGTCATCAGCAATGACAAGATAATGTGTATCTTATCCAATGGGCAATGAAGACGAATACTTGCGCGTAAGCCCATTGTTCGCACATCCGATTGGCAGGCAATAAATGGACGATTCCGCGTTACCTTAATCAAATGACGATGCCCATTTTTTATAGGACTCTCATAAGTTGTCTCTATATTTTTAAAACCTGTGAAGAAAAATGCCATCACGGCAAAACCACCCGCGCCGACTAAGACGGCCGGGCCTAAAAAGGCCACCCCGACAATACAAACCACCACCCCAAACCAAGCCAGCCCCCGCACTACCGCGTAGGCGGCATCCGGAATAACGTCATGATAGGTGGTAACTAACCCCTCGGTGGTGAGCCGATAATGGTACTGTTTGTCGGCCAACCAGAGGTAGCGGATAAATGGCGCAAAAATCAGTGCCATGAAAAAAAAACCATACCATTGGTCAGACTCATACCAGTGCGCCACCAAGCCAATCAGCACCATTATACCGCAGGGAATAATGACAACGAGCCACCCCATGCCATACACGGTCGCTATCTTAATATACCATTCATAGAGGGTGGGTGCCTCACGCACCCGCTGCTGACGTAGCTTATTGAGCCGGTCTTGCTCCTCTTGGGGTAATTGCAGGAACTCACTGCGCGGCAGGTCTTCATACCGGCTGTCGTCCAACGGTTGTGTGTCTTGCTCTGTCGACGCCGACTGCGGCGGCGCTGCTTTATTGTTCATCCTGTTACCTCTCGGTAGACTCTACTTGTAGCGTGGCCATCGCCAAGCGTAAATCCAGTCATCCATTTTAAATCAGCAACATAATATGCTCTCGGCCTACCCTCAAGCGAATATTTACTGAAACAGTTTTAAGGAAAGTAATAAAAGTAACTAGATGGCCAGTGAGGGAAGTGGAGACTGATTTTAAAGAGTATGTTCAAAACTCATCTGAGTTCTGCGAGGACACGGCATACAAACCTCCATGATTAATACCAATCCAAAACTATAGTCGCCGTTAACAACTAGGTTATTGAGGTTGGTTGTATCTCGTTTCTGTTGATGAATAATTGACAGATATAATCATATAGTTAGAATGCCAAGCTGTTGAAACAGAACAGGTTGGCGTCAAATGAAACCTGATCTGGTTCCTTATCACTAACGCTCTCAGTTGATCAAGTGAGTAGATCATACCGAAGCAATGCAGTTTTTCACATATAAACAATGGAGTGGTTATGCGTTGGTTGACTTGGTTGGTCGTGTGCTGTTCTCTCACGGGATGTGCAACGATAACGTCGAGGATGGGAGAAGATTCAACTTGGGGTCACTCTTTCTCAAGTGTGCAAACGGCTGTTGATAATGGCGAGGAGTGTATGATTATCTCCGCGTTGGCGGCCCCGCCCTTGCTGCTCTTTACCATCCCGCTGACACTCGTTGATATGAGCAGTGCGTTGATCATCGATACTGTTATGCTACCTGCAGATTTAGCGATCACGCCCAGCGATCCCAAGCTCCACACCCCGCGACCTATGGTCTGCCGCTATGACTATAAGATTTAAGCATGATCGCACCCAATAAATAACCTCAAGTTGCCCGTGTGACGGTGAGTTAACGCCGGCATACGGGAACGACCATGTCGCGGTTTACCTCCCAGAGTGTTGTGCCTTGTTAGTTGTAATTACGTAGTACAACCTAGCCTAGCAAGCCATTTTAAATCATTTAAGTTAGCGATTTGCTTTAATCACATCAAGTAACAACTTGATATCAGCCATATTGTTATAAATATGCGGAGAAATCCGGATCCCCATACTGCGGGCGTCGACACTAATATTCGCGTTCGCCAATGCCGCCATCATTTGATGCTGCTGTTTACCAAACTGCAGAATAAGCGTGCCGCTACGCTTTTCAGTATCCCGCGGCGACACAAACTCATGGTCGAGCTCTTGCGCCACAGCATCAATCAATTGCTGATTGTATTTACGCAGCAACGGGGTACCTAAACCAGCAAGATAATGAATGCTATGGGTGGCAATGGCATAAGGCGCGATTGATGGTGTCCCTCCCCAAAAGCGCAGTGCGGAATGCTGGTAACGAAAATCATGGATATCAAATTCGAACGGATTCTCGTGGCTAAACCAACCAACATCCTTAGGCTGACAACTATCCAATATGGCGGGATTAACCCAAAGATAGGCAGCACCAGGGCCGCCGCAGAGCCATTTCACACTCGAACCGATTAAAAAATCGGGTTGTAGGCGCGCAAGATCCAGCGGAATAATCCCCGCCGATTGCGCTACATCCACTAAGCTCAAACAACCTCGCTCACGGGCTATAGTGAAAATATTGGCTAATGGCGCCTGCTGCCCCGTATTCGAGTAAGCATGGCTGACAAACACCAGATCCACATCGCGGCTGATATGCGCATCCCACACATTAGGGTCGGTGATATCGAGCCCTTTAGGAATAAAGCGTACTTCGCAACTGGCAGGCAGCGCTTTTTTAAGGGCAAAACCCATGCTGGGAAAATCAATCTCACTCATTAACACAACGGCGTGTTCGCGGTTCAATCTGTCGAGGGACATGACAATTTTAGTCAGCGCACTGGAAAGATTGACCTGAGGGCAAAAATCCTTTTGGTGGCCGTTAAATAACTTAGATAAAGCAAAGGTAAAATCATCAATCACACCCAGCCACTGGCCCCAAGGTTCACGCCCCGACTCCTGCCAAGGCGCAAAAAAGGCTTCTTTAAAGACCTGCTCGGTCGATTTTAATGGCCGGCCAACGGAATGGTTTAATAGATATCCTGGACCTGCTAGGTAAAAGTCCTTTTTAAAATCTTCAAACATAGTGTTATCTCAAACTCTCTTTTAGTTTTTTAATATCACAATAACGAGTCCGAATATCGCTGCGCTGAGCGGCGGCGCGTCTGTCTCTGAGTCGCTCCAATGAGCCGAGTAGCACATGCAGTGGCGGACCACTCGCGGTAACTTTAGCTAAATGCTGCTGCTCCATACTTGTCGAAGGCTCAGCAATATATTTAGTTACTAACTCATTATGATGCTGAATCGCAGTCTCGCCATGTAATTCGCAGACTTCGATAAAGAGTCGCAAGTTTTCTTGATACCAATCTTGGGTTGAGCAGTCTTTTGCCTGCAGGAAGTCATCCATCAAATTCGGCCGACGCATGCACTCACGCAATATCTGTTGATCCTCTGGCATCATGTACAAAAACTTGTCCACCAGCATTTGCGAGTAGGAAGCTTCGTTTGCAAAACAAAGACCTAGCGTTAAATCGATGACATTAATCCCCGCAAAATCCCCAGCGTTGGCGCCACGATAAATGACCGAGCCCACCCGATAAGGTTTGTAGTAAGGGCGAACACAGTAAAAGAAACGGTCAGTATCTAATCGATTAAATAATTGGGTATTCGACTCAATCACATCCTGCAAGGCCTGTTTAGCGACTCGCAGTAAATCGTGACTGATGGGATGGGAAATGCCCAAAGGCTGGATCTTTAATAGCGCATCGGCGGCGCGTTTATAGGCCAAAATGCCTTTAGTGTTGTAATCCACAAACAACTTTTCAGCGGGCAAATCGGTAAAGCGCTTATAAATGCCATTGTGGGCACGATTGTGAGTGGTTAAATGTGCGGTGGCAAAGCGCGGAGTGACGCCTATTGAAGCGCCAATATGCATGGCGAGCGCAGAAGCCTCAGCTAATGGCGATGTTGTTTCCCGCGAGGGCTCGGTAATTTCATGGCGCCGACAGGCCGCCATATACAAGCCCACATTGCCGAGTAAATCGAAGGCACTGTCGAAACCTTCATCAGTATTCCCCTCATCGAGCAAGGTCTTAATCAACTCTCGCCCTTCGCTCTCCAGCGCCAACTTAGCTTCTGCGCCGATATCGAGCACATTGGCCCGATCTGTTTGTTGGTAGTAAAGCTGTTCTAGCTCGGAATTGAGTTCCACAAAGCGGCTGCGGATCCAATCATCAAAGGCTTCGGTATTAAAGGTGGCAGGTTTCACGGGCTTATCCTTGAGTATTGTTATCGTTCTTTTAAACGGAGTGAGCTCAAAGCGTTAGCCCAATCCGTAAAACTCGTAACCAGAATGCAACTTATCGCCACGTGTTTCTAGCGTTAGGTCAAATTTCCGAAAAAACTAATGCCATTTTTTATTTACACCATGCGCCAGCGCAATTTTTCAAACACTTTTACTCCGCAGAATGTTCCTGAAGACACTCATCACTCAACTAATAGCTAAGCGGTAAGTTCCGCAGAGGTAAATCGGATGATTTTAATGGAATTTATAGTAGTGCTTAGCTGCCTACTGCTAGGTACCCGCTACGGCGGCATGGGACTCGGCCTCATCAGCGGTATTGGCTTATTTTTACTGATTTTTGTTTTCGGTTTAGCGCCGGGACAACCGCCAGTGCAAGTTATGCTAACCATACTTGCAGTCATTGGCTGTGCAGCCGTATTGCAAACCGCGGGTGGATTAGATGTGATGATGCAGTATGCCGAGCGCTTACTGCGCCGTCATCCACAATACATCACGATTCTGGCGCCATTGACCACGTGGACGCTGACCTTCCTTTGCGGTACTGGTCATGTGGTTTACACCATGTTCCCGATTATTTCCGATATCGCGCTGAAGAAAAATATTCGCCCAGAACGCCCAATGGCGGTGGCATCTGTCGCTTCACAAATGGCGATTTGTGCTTCGCCCGTGTCGGTAGCGGTAGTGTCTATGGTGTCGATTCTGGCATCACAACAGGGTGTAGGCCGCGCTTACAATCTGCTCGAAATTTTAATGGTGTCAGTGCCAGCATCACTTTGCGGTGTCATGGCTGCTGCACTTTGGAGTCTGCGTCGTGGTAAAGATTTAGATAAAGACGAAGAGTTTCAAGAACGCATAAAAGACCCAGTCCAAAGAGCCTTTATCTATGACAAAAGCGAAACCCTGTTAAATCAAAAATATCCGAAGGAAGCTTACTGGGCAACGGGGATTTTCTTCACCGCTATCGCTGCTGTGGTACTGTTAGGTTCATTTAGTGAATTGCGTCCCGCCTTTGACGTTAAAGGTAAGTCGACCTTGCTCTCGATGAACTTAGTGATCCAGATGATGATGTTAATTGCAGGTGCATTTATCCTGATGACCTGTAAAGTCAAACCGACTAACATCTCTAACGGTCCCGTTTTTAAAGCGGGCATGGTGGCAATTTTCTCAGTATTTGGTGTGGCTTGGATGAGTGATACTTTCTTCATCAGCCATATGGATGTACTGCAGGAAAACCTGTCCCATGTAGTACAAAGCCAGCCTTGGACCTATGCCTTAGTGCTGTTTCTCATCTCTAAGCTTGTTAATAGCCAAGCGGCAGCACTTACTGCAATCGCACCTATGGGACTCGCCTTAGGGGTCGATCCAAAACTCTTAATCGCCTTCCTCCCTGCAAGCTACGGTTATTTCGTGCTACCAACCTATCCAAGTGATCTGGCCTGTATCGGCTTTGACCGTTCAGGTACGACTAAAATAGGTAAGTTCATTATTAACCACAGCTTTATCATTCCAGGCTTTATCGGTGTAGCGACAGCATCGGCTGTCGGTTATCTACTCGCAACCGCTTTACTCTAACCTCCACAAATAACAAAGGCCGCTGATGCGGCCTTTGTTTTAGATAACCTTAGATCACACAAAAGTATTAACCTGTGCCAATATAAAACCCACACCCTAGACGTCCATGTTCTTCAGAACATAAAATACGCAGCCCGAAAGTGAGATAAGTATCTTACTCAACAACTCTTTTTAGCTTGCCGTACTAAAGATGATTAGACGCTTATCCATTCTATTAGCTTTTTTCGCGATACTGATGGGGTTCGTATACTGTGCCTACAGTCTGATAACTCGGATTAACTTTAATTCCCACCATCAAGTAGGAGAAGTCATCGACACTCTAAACGGGGTTAATATCTATTATAACGGAGGAGTTAATACCCATTCAGGACGTAACCTATCTATAGATGGTTATAACTTAGGTATTCAATATCAATGTGTTGAATTTGTTAAGCGCTACTTTTACCAACGCTACCAGCATAAAATGCCTGACGCTTTAGGCCATGCTAGAGACTTTTTTGATAACAAGTTAAGCGATGGCATGTGGAATGAAAAACGTGCTATGTGGCAATACACTAATGCGAGTCAGACCAAACCTATGCAGGATGATCTACTCGTATTTTCTCCATGGATATTTAACCCCTACGGTCACGTTGCAATCATTGCCTCAGTTACCGATAGCAGTATTGAAATTGCCCAGCAAAATCCCGGCCCCTTTGGCCAATCACGCGAACGGTTGGCATTAATTCAACAAAACGGCCTCTGGTATATTGATGCGCCTCGAGTAAAAGGTTGGTTAAGATGGCAGGCCCCGGAAATCACAGCATCCCCGATAGCAGAATCCGCAAATACGCCATTCACCAGTAAGGTTCACTGAGAAATAACAATAATGTCAGTATTAACTTGGATTAAACAACGCCTTGTGCGTAATAGTGATAGCCTCAAGCAATCTAGGCCACAAACTGAGTTACACACTGTTTTTCATCAAACCCAGATGCCCAATATCAGCTTGCCAATCATACAAACCTATCCACTCGTTGTACCTATGGACAGAGCAGATATTTTTGCTTATCAATTACATTGCTTGCTGACTTACCAGGGGAAAGAGGCCTTAAACACTTTACTTAGCCAGGCAGGCTTTAACACATTGCCCGAGCAAACGGTCAACTTTAACGGTTTTATCGAACATCCAACCCAAGCGACCTGCGTATTACTGAACCAATATGACGATTTTGCGGGTGTGTGCATAACCTTAGTGACCAATGACAAACCCTTGCTAGAAGCATTAATCAGATTCAAATCCGCCCCGCCCAATCCATGGGAAAGCTTTCCTAATATCGATCCCGATACCCTCGGCAGTCTTCAAGGTAATATCGACTTTTGGTGCAGCTATTTTTGGCGCCCCTATTGGCTATCACTTTCAGAAGCCGAGCACTTACAATATCCTGAAAGTTGGCGGGAATTTAGCGAGTTTCATTAAAACTTAAGGTACGCAAACACTTAATGCAGGATAAAAAATGAAATTGAAATATGTTGGATTAGCGCTGACGTTACTGCTACTTGGTGGTTACCTGATCCCTGAGTCACCCGCGATCCCAGTAAAAGGTGCCAGCAGTAAAGATTGGAACAGCCAAACCTTTTGGTATGAACCTTGGGGTCCATCGGGCGTTCACAAGGGGATAGATATTTTCGCCGCCAAAAACACCGCAGTGATTGCGCCAACGCCTATGCTGATCTTGTATCGAGGTGACTTCTTCAAAGGAGGAAATGTGGTGGTTGGTTTAGGTCCGAAATGGCAAATTCATTACTTTGCCCATTTAGCACAAATTGAATCAGCCACGGGATTGATTGCCTACCAAGGTGACACTTTGGGTACTGTCGGCGATACGGGCAATGCACAAGGTAAACCGCCCCATTTGCACTATTCCATTTTGAGCTTATTGCCTAAACCTTGGCTGATGGATACTTCAACCCAAGGTTATAAAAAGGCCTTTTATCAAAACCCTATCGAGTATTTAACTGCACTATAGGCTTAACTACTTACTTTAATCAGCTTATTGGCAGTCCAATATCAAGCTGAGGTTCTGCGGTTTTTGATGGGATTTCATGCTCAACTGCCGCAGCTAATGCTTCTCTCTCTGCCTTCGCAATATATTTAGGTTTATTGCTAGATTGCAGTTTGGCATTGGCCTTTTTTGCTTTGCTCTTCAAGGTTTGATTAATCTTCTTTTTACGGTTCATCAGAGTACCAATGCGAGATACGGTATAAAGGGGTGCGATTATAGCCTTCCATCAACACGCCAGACAATCGAAAGCACTAAGGCAAACGCGTAGCCCAATCAAATAATCAAACATGCGACTAAGCATAGATCTCCTAAATCAAAGACAAATGCCAAAAAAGGTAATGCCTTACCGACATGAAATCGCATTATATGTATGGCCTTTACGGTAAAATCTCTCGATACCGAGTGCTGTGTCGCAATTTATTCATACTGTCGTCAAATCATGTAATTTCCTGTATGGCGTGACTAGACAAGCTGTAATTCCTCCCCTAAAATCGCAAATAATAAAAATCGTTATCATTTGCAATACAATTTAATGGAATATTAACCTATGCCAAGGGAGCCGGTGTAACAAACTCATTCGCCCTTAGCAGGAAGTTATATGACATTCAAAACCTCGTTTGTTGCTTTAGCCGTATTGGCAGCGTTAACCCAATCCGCTGCGGCCCAAGATGCCACCGACAACAGTCCAAACAACAAAAATAAAGACATAGAAAAAATCACTGTCACCGCAAGTCGAATGGATAAATCCCCCAGCTCGATCCCCAATACTGTCACTATCATCGACCGCGCCCAATTAGAAGAACAGTTCCGCACCACTAAAGATTTATCGACTATTATCGGTAACTTAGCGCCTAGCTTTTCACCGAGCCGCCAGAAGATGAGTAACACAGGTGAAACCCTGCGTGGTCGTCCGCCATTGATTATGATCGACGGCGTGCCTCAATCGAACCCACTTCGCAGTGGTGGTAGAGAAGGACAAACCATAGATCCTGCCATGATTGAGCGCATCGAAATCATTCACGGCGCCAATGCCATGCACGGTCTCGGTGCCCAAGGCGGCATCATCAACTACATCACTAAAAAGCCAACAGGCGACAGCGAACAGGTTGCTAGTTTCGATGTCACAGTGCCTGATTCAATGAAATCCAATGGCTTAAGCTTTGGTGCTAGCTATGCGTTTTCTGGCGAGTCAGAATTTATCGACATGATAGGTTCGGTTAGCTACCGCAATAATGGCGTCTATTACGATGCCAATCATAATGTAGTGGGGGTCGACACGACTCAAGGCGAGTCGATGGATAGTCAGAGTAAAGACTTCTTCATCAAGCTTGGCCATAACTTCGATCAGTCTCGCCTTGAATTAATGGTTAACCATTACAATGCAGACAACAATGGTGATTGGATGCCCGTTGCAGGTGACAAGCCCAATGGTGTCCCCACAGGTGCAGTTAAAGAAACTCAGCCATGGGAAGCCGCCAACAACCAAGTGACCACCACAAGTTTGACTTACACCCACGCCAATATTGGTGGCCAGCAACTTAGCCTGCAACTCTTTAATCAAGATTTTAAAGCGGTTTATGGCGGTGGCTGTTTCGATAGCTTCTACGATCCATCCTTCGAAGGCAGCGACCAAGTTATCCAGTGCGGTGTCGGCAGTAAAGGTGAAAACTTGTACTACGAGCAATCGCGTAACTCTTCGGTTAAATGGGGTTTAAAAAGCGCCTTGATCGCTAAGGATATTGCCGGATCAGGAATTGATGCGGCCTACGGTGTCGACCTTTTCCGCGACACCACAGAGCAAGACTTAGTAAAAACTGGCTTTTCATGGGTTCCCGAAAGTACCTATGACAACGTTGCGCCATACTTGCAGTTAGATTATGACTTAATTGAAAATTTAACCTTATCGACCGGTGTTCGTTACGAACATGCCGAGTTAAGTGTCGATGACTACAAAACCCTGTGGGGTGCAGGCAATAAGCAAATTGCGGGCGGTTCAGCCACCTTCGATGAAACCTTATTTAACGTCGGTATCTCTTATAAAATCACTCCTGACATTCGCGTTTATACCAGCTATAACCAAGGTTTTGGCATGCCGGATATCGGCCGAATTCTGCGTGATGGTAAAAGCTTCCCCGGCGACAATCCCAGCATAGATGGCTCACTGGCACTCACGCCGATAGTCACAGATAACGTTGAAGTCGGCGCCGATTACCAAGGTAAATACTTAAGCGCTAAGCTAGCTTACTATCGTTCCGCCACTGATTTTGGTTCACGTTTGGCCTTAAATAGTGATGGTTTCTACGACGTGAAGCGCGAAAAGAGTGTGATCGATGGTATTGAAGCCAATGTCACCGCCTACATTACCAGCAATGATGATCTCGGCATGAATATCGCCTTCCAGCAGGGCGAATACGATTCAAATGGTGATAGCCAAGTCGATACCGATCTCGATGGTGCAAATATTTCACCAAACCGTATCAACCTGTTCTGGACCCATAGCTTCGATAATGAAATGTCGACCCGCGTTCAAGCCAATTACTACATGGACCGCGATTTTAAAAACGCGGCGGGCAATAAGTATGCAGAGTTTGATGGTTACACGACAGTCGATGCTTCCTTCTCAATGCCGCTTTACACTGGCACCCTGAGCCTAGGTTTGCAAAATCTATTTAATAAGGATTATTTCAATTATTACTCACAAACCATGGGTACGAATGATCGTTATTTCAAAGGGATGGGACGTACTGCAACAATAGGCTACACCTTACCTTTCTAAGTGAAAGGCCCATTTTGAAACATAAAAAAGCGCAATTAAATTGCGCTTTTTTATTGTGTGGAAGAAAGCAAATTATGCCTTGGTCACGACCCAGAGTGCGTGTAATAAACCAGGGAACCAGAACAGTAAACATAACACGATGTTTATTAGCAGATCTTTACCCGCTCCCGCCTTCAAAAATACAGCAACTGGGGGCAATAAAATCGCAATAATGACTAAAAGTAGTTTATTTGTATCCATAACAGAACATCCTCAAAACGGAGATTGTAGGCAAATCAACAAGATCTAACTTCGCAGGAAGACTCAGAATTTGCAAACCTTTTAGTTTGCAAGGCGTAAATAATCCCAGCCGCAGCCTAAATGAAGGCCCTTACCATTCCCTAAAATGAAAAAGGATATTCAACCCATTATCTGTCCAGAGTAGACTAAGATATCCACTAAACTCCAACCGAAAATCCCTAAAAGCATCTATAGTTAAAGAAAAATATGAAGTAAAAGAATGATATTTGATCCCCAAGCCTTATTACTCATCAAGTTTATTTGCCTGCTTACTAGCACGGCTGCCATCGCATGGGGACTCATTGCACAACCGTTAAAAATTGCCACTCAAGCCAGTATGCGCTTTTCTCTGGCGAACTTGTTCGTCCTCCTTGGCATCATACTCAACAGCCAACGCACCGAAGCCTCCAGTTACTTTTTTTGGTTCTGCTCGGATATGGCGATTTTATTTGGCTTCATTCTAGCGCGTTGGGGAACGAAGGCGCTTTTTAGACTCAAGCCCAGCGTAAAATCGGATCTTATTCTTTTAGCACTCACCGCTGGTGTGATGCTCTTGGTTCCACCTAATTTCAGCTCCGAACGCATTTTGGCCATCGTATTCTCAGCCTGCGCCGCGCTCATTTTCGCCATGTTAACTCGGGATAACTATCAGGCCATCAAACGCGATACGGGTAATCGAGTCGCCATCGCTATGGTTATGCCTTTAGTCGCCATGGTCGGTATTTTTATCATTCGTATCTTTATCGCCTTACTCTCTCCCGAAGAAAGTCCGATGTTTATCGCCATGCACACACAAGAAGCCATACCTGTGCTTTGGTTCTATGTCTTTCTGGCCCTATTGATCAATATCGTGATGATAGGTAATGCCATGACGCGGCTTGTCAGTAAAATCCGCATGTTAGCGGAGCGGGACCAACTCACAGGCCTGTGGAATCGCCGTGCTATGCATAAGTTTTTAAACAATATCCATCAACGCTGGCTGCGGGATAAAGTACCTTACAGTATGATTTTATTGGATCTTGATCATTTTAAAGACATAAACGATCAATACGGGCACGATGCGGGCGATCTCGCCCTGCTGACGGCGGCGAGACTATTTGGATCGGTATTGCGAGAAAATGACGCCCTATGTCGTCACGGTGGAGAGGAGTTTCTAGTGATTTTACCCGCAACTGATGCTCCCGCGGCCAGAGTCGTCGCCGAGAAATTGCATCAAGTACTTAAGGATAATTCATTTATATGGCAAGGTGTTACGATAAAAATCCATGCCAGTTTAGGTTACGTCACGATTTATCAAGGATGCCAACCTGACAAACTACTCATTCAAGCAGACCAAGCTATGTACCGCGCAAAATCTGAGGGCAGAGACCGTATTTGCCAAGCTTGCTAGGCTTTCGCAACATAACGCTGCAAAGATTAATCTCCTTTCGCAGGCCAAGCCAAAGTATCGGGCTCACGCCATGAAACTAGCGCCTCAGTGACACCTTCAGCGCCAAAATGCTCACCTTGAGTCGGCAAATTCCGATAAGCGTAATCATGCCAACCTGTCACGTCATCACCATAGCGAAAATGCAGACAATAGGCATGCAGATAACACCGATCCGCAGCATCTCCGCCGTATAAATCATCCCCTAAAATGGGTACACCTAAGCTCGCCAAGGCAACTCTTAATTGATGGGTTTTACCTGAGTGGGGTTTAAGCAAATATAAACGCAATCCCTCGCTAACACTCAAGGAGAAAAACTGCGTAATCGCTGGATTATCTTTAGTCCGCAGTAACTTAAACATGCTACGACGCGACTTTGCCATGTCACCAATCACCCAGCCTTGCTTCTTCTTCGGCTTGCCTTTCGCGAGGGCGAGGTAATATTTCTGCACTTTATGGGCGGTAAACAGCTCAGTAAATTGCTTAGCGGCGACCGCGCTCTTAGCCAGAATCAACAGACCGGACGTGGGCGTATCGAGTCGATGAACAGCAAAAAGCTTAATCCCTAAATCTTGCTCAGCCTGCGCCACCACGCCTGCAGTCCCATCCTGGCTGTGGAAATGCACTTTGGCTGATTTGGAAATAACAATAAAATCAGCCTCATCGGCTATGATTCGATACATGGAGTACTCGACGTTGTAATGCGGATCATCGACTTAAAACTGAATAGTGACGACTAAGCCTGGATGATTATCCGTGAGATTAATTTTGGCATTGTGCCGTGAGAGAATCGCTTTGACCATAGATAATCCTAAACCAGTGCCCTGTAAATGCCGGCTAGGGTCGAGGCGCACTAAACGTTCGAACACTCTTTCTTTACTCTCATCTGGAATACCAGGGCCATTATCACGGATCTGAATTTGTGGGCCTGACTGAATAATCTCAATCCGCGCACCTTGGCCAGAATACTTCATCGCATTATCGACAAGATTATATAAAGCTTGGAATAATAAGTATTTATCACCAAAAACCTTATGATCTGTCAGTAACGATAAACTCAAGGTTTGCTCGTTAGATTCAGCCACAGCATCGGCCATATCCAATAAGTCAGTACACAGTTGCGCTAGGCTTAACTCCTGCAAATCGAGTGTCTGCTGACCTTCTTCGATACGCGTGAGCGACAACATGGCATCAAACGTCGCTAAACAATGATCGAGCTCCTCGGTCAAAATGGCGCAACCTTCGCTAATCTCGTTGCTCGGCTTACTCGCCAACTCTTCAATACCAATACGGATATGTGACAGTGGAGTACGTAAATCATGGGCGATATTATCGGTCGCACCACGCACTGCCATCAGGTTATTTTCGAGAATATCCAGCACATTATTAAACTGCAGCGCCAACATATCGAACTCATCCTGACGCCAACTCAAGGGTAAGCGGGTGTCGTAGTGACCGCGTTCAATCTGTTCACTCAAGCGGTTGTATTGCACTAATCGACGTAAAATCGCCTTAGAAAACAGATAGCCGAGCGCTAAAGTCAACACTACGGTAAGCATGACAGCCGTTGCAGCGGCACTGATAAACTTATCAATTAATGTCGCTAAGTTATCGGTACGGGTCGCAATCAACACTGGGCCGTAACGGGTCATCACTAGGCCGCCGGTAAGAATATGCAGCTTATCTGGGCCACCGGTTAAGATAGGAAAATCCCGCGTTTGCGGCAGCATGGGCATGCCTTCGGGCATAAAGCTCAAGGCACCGACCATATCGTAGCTATTACGCCAAGCGATCAGGGCCGTTTGTGGATCGGCGGCGCGGATTTGAGCGGCAAAACTACGGCGATCAACCGTTAGGGCAAGTTGCTGATAACGTTGGGTCTCTGACTCTAAATATTGAGTCACTTGATACTGCTGCTCAATAATCAACTGTCGATAAAGGGCAAATAGCAACGCCCCGATGATCACTATCACTAAGGTCGAAAAAACGATTGTGATGCGCCAGGCGCTGCTTTGGTAAGGCTTAATGCCTTTGTCGTAAGCGATAACCCGCTCCCCTCACGGTTTCGATAAGCTCGCCATGGCCTAACTCTTCAAATTTACGGCGTAATTTTGCGATATGCACATCGATGACGTTCGTGCGCGGGTCGAAGTGATAATCCCACACTGCTTCGAACAATAAGGTGCGGCTAATAACTTGATTAGCATGTTCCATCAGATACTTAAGTAACTGGAACTCTTTTGGCTGTAGCATCAACTCCTGCCCGTCTAAAGTGACATTACGGGTCAGTAACTCCATCTTCAAACCACCAACAACGAGATCAGTTGTCACAGGCACAGATTGCCCACGGTGCATCAGTTTTTCAGCGCGAACTAATAACTCGGAGAAAGCAAACGGCTTAGTCATATAATCGTCGCCGCCCGCGCGCAGGCCTTTTACTCGCTCATCAACGTGCGCTAAAGCGGATAAAATCAGCACTGGTGTTTGATTACCCGTTGCCCTTAAGGCGGCCAGCAATTTTAAGCCATCGAGCTGAGGTAACATGCGGTCGAGGATCACGAGATCGTACTGACTACTCGTCGCGAGTGACAGGCCTTGATGACCATCGCTCGCCGTTTCGATATTGTGGCCCTGCTCAAGAAATCCTTTGACGATGTAATCAATCGTCGTCGCATCATCTTCAACTAAAAGTATTTTCATCTGTATGTTGCGCTCCTCAATCTTAAGCACTCGTATGAGCACTCGATTGACTTAGATATTTCAATCCCACTTGAGTAAAGGTAACGGTCGTAAATTTTCGACATCAAAGGCCAACTTAAACTTACCCGTATCGTCTAGCAGCTTAAGTTCTAAATAACTGATACCTAAGTCGTGGTCTAACTTTGCTTCGGTTAAGAAGGCTTTATGATCTTTAGTGGCCTTAACGATTAGACCTGAAAAGGTTTGATCTTTTGCCGCGATCATACGCGTTGCCTCAACCTCACCCAGATCATCGGCGCTTACTTTACTCGCCTTTTGTTTCAGTAACTTACCATCACGGGCACGATATTCAAACCGCGTTATAGAGTTTGCTAAAGGATTAATTAACTCAAATTGATAGACTAATTCACCCTCTTGCTCTTCCATATGAAATTCGGCAATCACACCGGAGAACCCTTTTTCAATCTGCTGCATAACGCTCAACGGCGGTACATAGTCTCCACCCGCAAACATCGAATACATGCTCTGAGCCGCCGTTGCGACACCAGATACCAACATGAATCCTAGCAACCATAGTCTCATGGCCCCTCCATTTAAATCAGCTAAGTTTGTATCTTATGAGACAATCAGTTAGAAGTCGATGGACCTATTGCGCCTGTATGCAATTCCAAGCTAATCCCTCACAATTTACCACTGGATATAGAATCACACTGTGTCAGCGTTAACTCTGGTTCGGCCATCAATTGATCTGAAATCCAACGTCAACAGAACCTAAATCGCTGATAAGCCAAACACTAAATCATTTTGTGGCTAATGTGTAAAGTCTACCTAATACCAGCTTAAACACCGATGGAAACAAGATTAAGCTTTGATCATCTGAGGATTTTTAAACATGACATTTTCAGTGATAACCCTCAATTTCGCCATTTAGAATCAAGAGGATTGAATTTTAGCGGGTATTTTAGTCTATCTGTGTCATTAAAAAGTGGGATTGGCAAATAAATCGCCCTCGACTAAAGTCGATAACTTAGCATCAGGTAATGGTATTTTTTAATCGGAGCGAAAATGAAACCAGTCATACGATGGATAAGCTTAAGCTTGTTACTAATAGCAGCATTAAGCGCTTATGCCTATGGCAGCGCCACCAGTGCATTGGTGTTCATCATCTTAGGCATGCTATTGGAAGGGACATTTTGGATTGGATTACTCGGTAAGCGAAAAACGAAATAAACAGCCTCAGTTAATTTGCAGCTAATGCGTGATTCGCCCTAACGATCCCAGTGTGAAATCGGCGCAGGCATAGCATAGGCATACCCCTGTTGATAATCGCATCCCAATAAGGTTGCCACATCAATGTGCGTCAAAGTCTCCACACCTTCACAAACAACCTGCATTCCTAATCGCTGTAAATACTCAACTAAGCTCGTCAACATACGCATTGAATGTGAAGAGCGACAAGCTTGCAGCAAAAGGGAACGGTCTAACTTGATGACATCATAGGGCAATACCATCATACGCAAGAAATTACATTCTTGGGTGCCAAAATCATCCAGTACGATGCAGGCTCCTCGTGCCCGTAACATTTCAATCAATTCATGCTGTTTATCATCTAATAAAGTGTGTTCTAACACTTCAAACCAAATTTTGATGCACAGCACTTTTGCTTGAAGCAACAGCATTTGTAATAAATTTTGGTAAGTCACACTGTATGGCATAGGATTTAAATTAATGGACAGTATGCCAACACCTTGATCGGCTAATCGCGGTAAGTCTTTGATAATCGACCTCAACATCCATATATCAATGTGCAAAGCAGCATTTTTATCTAACAATAAAAAATCAATACCTGTATATGCATGACGCTTGGCATCCCAACGGCGTGCAAGTGCTTCATATCCTATAACGGTTTTATCAATCCCGATAATAGGCTGATAAAAAGGCATAACCACATCAGACATAATGCAGCTTGTAATATCTTCACTCACTTTTTTACGCTTAACTGACAGCATAGATACCTACAGAATATTAATAATCTGATTTATTTTAACTAAATTGGCACTCGCTTCTATCAGATAAATCCTAAAAACAAAAAATCACTGCACTTTATTATAGGACTAATCCTATTAACGCACAAAAATCCCCCATATAAAATACAGCTAAATGTTAATCCAATCAAAAATCAACCCATAGCAACATCAAATAAACATGAAACCAAGGTAACTTAATACAAGGTAAATCAATAATAATGCGATTATATTTAGCACTGTTTGGTATTATTTTTTATAGCTCTCAAGTTTATGCGGCGGCAGAAATAAGCATAGGCACCTTATTTGACTACATGCCTAGCAATAAAACCACTTATTTGAAAAAATAATGAACATGGGCGATTCAACCGCATTTATTAAAATATCGATTAACGAAATAAAATATGATGAAAATGGCCAACCCTATGAAGTGCCTGAACAAGACGCAGAAAACCGCGCCTTGATAGCTAGCCCGTCTCGCTTAATTATTCCAGCCAAGGGAGTACAAGCAACGAGATTGTTATTCTTAGATAAAAAAGAAACTGAACGTTACTTTAGAGTTCGCTTTGTACCAGTGCAGCCAAAAAACAATGATGGATTTGATGAGCAAAAAACTGAAAAAAATCGTGAAGAACTCACTGCCGGAATACAAATACTAACAGGTTATGGGGCATTTTTATTTATCACCCCAGAAGAACCTAAATACTCGACTGAAATAACAGAAAACACAAATAGCGCAGAAATAAAAAATAATGGGAATACGACTATTATTTTAGATTTTTTGAATCATGTAACAAAAAAACCAAAGAGTGTTCCACTGCGACAAAATTGCATATTTTACCCGGTTCAAAAAAACAACTGGTAAAAAATAGTAACGAAAGCTATCACTTCCAATTAATTGAAGGTGATAAAACCAAAAGCATAGTTATTGGTAACTAATGCACCCCTAAAAGGAGACTGTTATGAAAATATGGAAGGCGACCCCAATTGCCTTATTAGTGGCCATGAACTCTTTTGCGGCTGAAAAGATTGAACATCAAGTCACTGTGATTGCACAAATTCCGTCAGAGAACTTTTTTGTGCAACCAACAGGCAATGATAACTGGATCAACAGCCAGCAAAAGTTAGCATATAACGTCCATACAAAAAAACTAGATCAATTAAATAAGCAACTAGAAGTGAAAAGTACCATTGGTGCTATTACGGGTTACTTATCAAACCCAGCCATTATCGCCAGTGGCAATGATAATATTGCACTAACAGTAAAAGTGGGCGGTATTGAACTGAAGACATCTGCGACAGAATTAGTCGATGTCGACAATGCTAAAACGGGTAAAACCCTTGGACTAGAGATCATTCCAACTGTCCCAGCAAGCGGCTATGTCGCAGGTAACTACCAAGGCATGGTCAATATGATTTTCGAATCTGAAACACCACCTAAAAAACCATAGAGATTTATTAAGTTAAATTTCAAAAAAGCTCCCGCAAAGGGAGCTTTATTAATTTTCAAGTTAACGACTCATGCTTTTCATTTTTTCGATATGAGGCAACACACTTGTCATCTTTAATCCTGACTATTCTGATCGCAACGCTAATCTTTAGCTCTTGCTCTTTGGCGAATAATACGCCATCAGACTCACTCAAACTGCTAAGGCAATATCAAGACTTGCCCGATGGATTTTCTGAGCATTTTTTTAATGCCCCATTAACAGTAAGAATCACCATCGATAATAAATTGCTTGGCGAAGGTGAAATAGTGTTAGGACTCGATACCAGTGTGCAACTATTAAAACTCATTGACGTGAGCGAAAGCGATCTTGACGAACGTCAGCAACAATTATGGATAGCGCAATTAAACCAAAAACATAAGTTGGGTTTGTGCCCAAAAGACTGTCAGGGCGGCATATTAGCGATTGAATATAATTTGGAGAACTCTCAATTATCCATTTTAACGGCCAATATCGAAAAGCAGCCATCAAGCTCGCACTACTATGCCTTGCCTGAACAGGGAAGCTACGGCGCGCTATTTCGACAACAACTCAATTGGAGTCAATCCAATGAGAGCGATTACGCAGGCCGTTATAATTTGCAAGCCCAAGCAAGTTTAGGCCAGTGGACCACACTACTTGAAGGTGAAGTCACTCAAAATAATGAAGAGACACTCAACTCGACTATTCAACAGTTGTATACAGAACGTCAAAACGAAGGACACTTCTATCGACTCGGGTATTTCTCCCCTTATGCCCAAGGTTTAGTTCGTCAGCCCATCATTTATAGCGGCAGCTCACAAGCTGTGATGGGCGTGATGTTGGGTGACTCTAATCAGTTATTGGTCGATCAAGCCTATGCCAGTGCAACACCCATTTATGTCACTCCGAATCGTGCAGGTGTGGTAGAAATCTACCAAAATGGACAATTGATCAACTCGCAACAAATTAACGCAGGCTTACAAGCCATTGATACTAAGGTATTACCATCTGGCATATATGAAGTTGAAATTCGGATTCTAGAAGATGGCCAAGTCACTGAACGTCGTCGAGAAATCATTAACAAACCCACTCAATGGCAAAACACTGAAGAACCCTTTCGGGTGAACTTGTTTGCTGGAGAAAAGTTACAAGATATAACGAATTGGGATGATGAAAGCAGACGCGGACTCAGCACGGGGGTACTCGCAAACTACTTATTAACACCGGCGATCATCATTGGCGCCGCGGCTCAATTTATGGATAAAGGTTGGCACTACAGCATTTCGGCTGATTGGGACTGGAACCAACAACTGCGCTTTTTTGGTAACTGGGTGATGAATGAACAACAGGGCAGCGATTTTGATTTACAAGCAGTTTATAGCTATAGACACGGCAGCTTTGTACTCAGCCATCAGCAACAGCTCAATCAATCGCAAAGTAGTGATATCACGAACTCTAATCCCCAAAAGACGAGTGTATCTTTGCAACATAACTTAGGAAATGGTCACTCTGTTTCGGCCTATTTGTCACATCAATCCGAGCAAGGTCAAAGCATTGATTTAGGTTGGCAGTACAGCGGCAAACTCTGGGGACGCCAAATGAGCTGGAGTTTAAATGCGTTCGATCGTCCTGGCAGCATTAACACTTCAGGCCAGCGCGACCAAGGCGGAGCACTTTATTTCAGTATGAACTTAGGCGATCAAACGCGTCGAATGGGTGGTGGCTTAGGCAGCAGAACTTCACGTTCTGGCGGGCAAGAACAGCATGCCTATGTTGATTACCAACAGCAACTAGACTGGCGTGGCATTGAAACCATAGGGATGGGGCTAAACACGGATAGCTATGGGGTTGGTGCAACCGCCAATAGCCGCTTTAGCAACGATATTGTTAGCGGGGATGCCTATGCACAGTCATCGTCCTATAACAGCGGCATCACAGGCGGCATAAACCTCGATAGTATGGTTGCACTGGGGCAACAGGGTGAACTCAGTATCTCAGGCCAAAGCCAAAACCACGATGCAGGCATGATAATCGATGTCATGGCTGATACCCCAGACATCCTTTTACAAGCAGAAGATGAGCACGGTGGCAGTGTCACCTTAAAGCCTGGGCGCAACTTAGTGCCAGTGACCGCCTATCGCAGTGGTAGCGTACAACTCGCCATACAGGACTTTGATGACACACCTTCAGTCATCCAACCGAGCGTATTGCACTACCACCTCAATAAGGGAGGCGTCAGTTACCAACAAATCAGAGTCATGAAGACTGTCACTGTGATTGGCCGCTTGGTTGATCAACAGGGATTGCCGCTTAAAGGCGCACTTATCGCCAACCATGCGGGACGAAGCTTGAGTGAGGCCGATGGCTTTTTTGCCGTCGAAATGAGTGAACACCATCCGAGCTTGCAAGTGGAGTATCAAGGTATACAAGAGTGCAACCTTGAACTCGATTTACACCGAGTAAAACGTGAACAGAATCTATTGCTATTAGGCAATATCACTTGTAATGCCCAATCATGGGCACAGCAAACATTAACAGAGAACCTAGCCAAGTGAATTATCGTTACCCTTTATATGTTTTGATGGGATATCTACTACTCAGCCCATTAACAGAGGCCGCCACCATTCAGGTTACTGCTGAATATAAACCTGCACCCTATGATATTAATGGTAGTAAGTTTATTAACACGACACCATGTTCAGTAGAATGGCAAGCGGAAGGATTCTGGTGTAACGGCACTGCCTCACTAGAAAAAGAGCAGGCCATAAATATACCAATAAAGATTACCTCACGACTCGTCAGCAATGATGATAAATTGGAACATGCCATTACCTATCAGAAATTTACCGGCGAAAAGACCGTTGAGTTAACTAAAATGGGAAGTGGCAACGTCCATAAAATGAAGTTCAAATTAACGCAAATTGGCGCAGCTCAAATACCAAATATTATAAGAGAAGCTGGCACGAATGGGACACTTTGGCTAGAAAAAACTGTGCAGGGTGATTGTAGTTTTAGACAAGAAACTTGGGCTAGCCCAAGTAGATTTGAATATTTCTATGATATAAAGAATGCTAACCAAAAATCAGGGGGGGTTTGTTACAACAATATATTCAACACCACATTCACCTCAAAAAACATTACTCTCCAAAGGATTTATATTGGCTATAAGCTGCAACCCCCCGATCCTTTAAAAATGGAAAATGGCACTTATAAGGGCAGCTTAACGTTGAGCCTTGGACGCAATAAAGATCTCGACTTTGGTGATGCAACCTATTCAGACTCAAACGTAACGATAGAATTTACCTTAAGGGTCACGCATCAACTTAAGGTTGAGTTCCCAGCTGGCAGCAATAAAGTGATCTTGCAGCCACCCAAGGGCTGGGCACCATGGATAAACAGCGGTAAAACCCCACCTAATTTAAAAGCAGAATTACCATTTAGATTATGGAAAAGTGCAGAGGCTAACGTATCTCTTAGTTACTGCCAATATCAAAATAACAACAAATGCCAACTAAATAATATTAAAAATAATCACAAAATAGATCTTAATGTCAGCTATGTAACAGGCTTAGGCGAGCATGCACCATTGACTAAATCAAAACACCGCCTATTCAATGATGGCATATACATTGGCGTAAAAAGAAAAATTGCATTTGAAATTGACAAAGCCAACTTAACTGAAATGATGAAATATCCAGGAAGTACTTACCAAGGGGATGTGACGATTATGTTCGAGGCTGAAATCCCCCCACTTTAACATTAAAATAAGCCCTGTTGCTGTGCATAATGAAACAACTCACTGTCACTTTTTAAACCGAGTTTTTGCATCGCATTGGTTTTTTGGGTGCTAATGGTTTTTACACTGCGGTGTAAATAACTGGCAACTTGAGTTACTGACATACCATTTGCCAGTAAACGTACCACTTCTAGTTCTTTCAATGAAAGTTCAACTGGGATGGCATATTGATTAATACCTTGTTCATTTAATAATTCACGGACGGTTTCGCCAATGTAAACAGAGCCTAACAATACTTTTTTAACTGTTTTCTCTAATTCGGCAATGACTGATTTTTTTAATAATAAGCCTTGTATTCCAAGCTGTAACAGCGCTTGTAATACACCTAAATTATGCACTTGCGTCAACACTATTATGGGTAAGTTTGGATATTTTCGTCTCAGCTGTTTAATCATGGCCATACCATCAACATTGTCATCATTAGGCATACTAAAGTCTGTGATCAATAAGTCACATTCATGTTGTTCTAATGTACTCCATAATTCGGAAACATTATTTGCTTCAGCAACAATGTCACAACTTGGCTGCATTTCAGCCATTAAACTACGCACGCCAGTGAGTATAATAGGGTGATCGTCGGCAAGGATGATCTTAAAAGCCATATATAACTCCTGTGATAATGTGAACTTATGGATGCCTTATCTATACTACTTGGCATCGGTGTTTTTTTCGAGACTTAATACACTTTGGTCATAGAGATGAGTGCGACTCAAAAAATGCGTTACCAACTTCTTTGCATCTTCAGTTGCTTATCCCTGCTATGCATGACTTTTATCACACATGCCGAACAGCCCAAAACCACAACAATTAGAGTAGGCGTACTCGCCAACGGCTGGGGACCTTTTCAACAAATTAATGACCAGATAACAACGGGATTTAGTGTCGAACTCATACAACTGCTCGCCAAAAATCTTAATTATCAAATTGACTGGAAGGTTTATCCCAATTGGATGAGCCTCTATTCTGCTGGCTGTAATGGGGAAGTCGATGTCTTGCTTGACGCTTTTCGTACTGTTGAACGTACTCAATGCCTTATGTTTAGCCGCTCATACTACACCTCCCCTACTGTTGTCGTTATCCGTTACGACAGCCGATTTTTTCGCGATGTGAGTGAATTTGGCCAAGCTCGGATCGCCGTTGAAAAAGGATTCTCGACTGAGAAATTAGTCAAACTGCATTATCCAACCGTAACAGAAGTAACATTTTCTAATACAGAACAAGCACTTTCCTCCGTCATTGATAAAACGACCGATGCCTATATCGGTAATCTTCATGTTGCTAACCAATACATTAGCGCACACCCTGAACTTCTTATCGTTGCCCAAGCCCCCCTGATGATGGAAAACTTACATTTAGGGATCACGAAGAACAATAGCCTGCTTGTAACACAACTCGATAACGCCTTAATGACTCTGAGTGTAGAAGAGCGCAATGCTCTCGAAGTGACTTGGCTGGGTATGGGCGATCTTCATTTTTTAGGCCACAGTAATTTTCTACTTAGACCCAATGAACGCGAATGGCTGGCAGGTTTACCTTCACTCAGAGTCGGATTTGTAAGTCATTGGATGCCATTCTCTTCGGTTAACAATAAAGGCATCTTGGTTGGTTTACTTGCTGATTACCTTGAGCAATTTAGAGAAAAACTAGGGCTAGATTATGCGGCACAAAAAACCAGAACGTGGGATGAAATCCAAAGCGCACTCGTTAACCATGAGATTGATCTCGCCATTATTCCAACGCGATTGAAAGCACAATATCCAGACTGGCACATGAGCGAAGTGTTTACGTCTTTCCCTATTGTTATAGCCACTGCCCGCAACAGTCCGCGAATCGCGGGGCTGTCAGAACTGAACTTTCAACGCGTGGTCATCACAGATAATCTACTGCTGCCAAGCATTAAAAAAGCCTATCCGAATATCGATGTTGTAGTTTCTGCCAATCCCGACGAAGGTCTGACCTTAGTCGCAAAGGGCAAAGCTGCGGCTTACATAGGTAATTTGGCCGTTGTGACTATGCTTATCGACGACAAATTTGACGATGAATTACGAGTAGCGGCACCAACGCCTTATAAAGATGAACTCGCTGTTGCCGTTCGTGAACCTTATTGGCCACTTATCCCATTAATTAACCGTGTTTTCTCCAGTATGAGTGAGAAAGAAAAACAGCAGATCCGCAATACTTGGCTAGCCGTAAATTACAGCGAAGGCATCTCTTGGCACACTTTACTCAAAACACTACTGCCGATTGCGATAGGTTTACTGCTTTTCATTGGCGGCTTAACCATAGCCTATTTAAAACTCAGGCAAGAAATCAATAAACGGCGCATCGTCGAAAATGCTTTAGCCATCGCAAAAGAAAACGCCGAGCAAGCCACTAAAAGAAAAGCTGAGTTTCTCGCAGCCATGAGCCATGAGATCCGCACGCCCATGAATGGGCTCGTGGGTATGGCAGAGCAACTCAGCTTTACCCCTCTTGGCATAGAACAAAAACAAATGGTGCAAATCATTAGTAATGGCGCGGAAGAAATCCTCCAGATCATTAATAACATTCTCGATTTCTCTAAAATAGACATGGGGAAAATGCGCTTAGAATCAACCCCTATTCTATTACGTGAAGTTCTCGATAGTACGCTTAATATGGTCATGAATGATTTACGCACCAAAGGCTTAAGCCTCTACTTACACGTTGACCAAGGCGTAGCTGCACGGGTAACAGGAGACAGTCTTCGCATAAAGCAAATCCTATTCAATTGGGTAAATAACGCCATTAAATTCACTGAACGCGGGTTTATTGAAGTCTCAGTCAAGCTTGAAGCCGAACAAGAAGGTCAACAATTACTGCTCATTGGCGTACAAGATACGGGTATCGGCATGAACACTGAGACTCAAGCGCGAATATTCAATATTTTTGAGCAAGCTGATGTCTCGACAACACGTAGCTATGGTGGTGCAGGTTTGGGCCTTGCCATTAGCCATACACTCGCCGAAATGATGGGCGGCGACATCATCCTGAATAGCGCCCCTCATTTAGGCACATTTATTGGTTTACGCATTCGGTTACCTGTGGTGGCTCAGAATGAATTTGATGAGCAGTTACAGGGATTAAAAGCATATATCGCCATCGGCGATATAAAACTACGTCACACTTTATCTTGGCATTTAGCTTCATTAGGCATTGTATTAACAGAGAATAAAGCCAATGCAGACCTGTTGTTTACTGATAATGCTTCGGATGATCGGCAACATATACTCTGCACTCACTTCAATGAAGCACTGGGTTATAGGTATCAAAATGAGCAATGTTTATTGAATGCTAACCCCTTAACATCGCAAGCTGTGAAGGATGTGTGTTACATCAACATGGGGTGGATTGATACTATCGTCTCAACCCCGCAAAGGGATATTCAATTTAAGTTTAACTGGCCAGAATGCAAAATATTATTAGTTGAAGATCATCAACTTAATCAGATATTGGTGCAGCGACAGCTGAAACAGCTACGCCTAACATGTGATATTGCAGATAACGGTGCCCAAGCGCTCGCCCTCATGCAAAAGGCTCAATATGACTTAGTGCTATGCGATTGCCGCATGCCAGTGATGGATGGCTACACTTTTGCCAAACAAATGAGATCGCAGGAAATTGAGGGGCAACATATTCCCATCATCGCACTCACGGCCAACGTGCTAAATGAGCAGAAGCAAAGGTGCATCGCAGTTGGGATGGATGACTTACTGGCAAAACCACTGCACTTAGATGAGCTGTATGAAATGCTTTTGAAATGGCTACCCTCTGCAAAACCAGCACTTATCGATATAAAAATATTAGAGGATGCCTTTGGTCGGGAAGAGACATTAAGCAAAATGTTATTAATGTTTAAAACTGAGCTCGAAACCTCACTTCAGGATATTCAACTTAAAGCACCTCAACTTGCGGATAAGATCCATAGAAGTGCGGGAACTATCAGTATGTTAGGGCTCACATCAATAGCGGAGCACGCTTGGATACTCGAAGAAAAAATCAGGCAACAGGGAAATAATAATGCTGAAGCGGAATTAGCTCAATTTCAAACAACAATAGCCCAATTGATAAGTGAGCTAGACGCGATAATGCGAAATCGCACCTAATATGGTGGCAGGTTTACTCAAAGTTATCATGGTGGACTAAGGGCTAAGCTATTCCAAAATATGAATTTGTTCGGATTTGAGTGCCACCGTAGTTTGCATCCCCTTAGTAAGAGCAAGCTTTTGGGCAAAATGCAGCGAAACTTCAGTGTTAAGTTGTAATGGGGTGCCAGTGACGTAGCAGATAAGCCGAACGGATTCGCCCATCACCAGCATAGCGTCGATCGTGACATCTAATTTATTAAAACTGCGGCATAAACGCCCTTTGGATATCGAATTAAAACGAATACCTTGATTGGGGATAACCCAACGGACTCGACTTCCCACAGGGCGATCTTTGCCATAATCGCAGGCAATTAGCTGCTCACCAAATTTAAGCCAAGTGAGATTTTTAGTGCAGTCTTGAAATACCACTTCACCATCAAAAATATTTCTTAGCCCCATCTGCCTAGCCACAGCTTCATTTCGTGGTCGCGACAATACCTCGAAAGGTGCACCCTGCTGCAGCATCTTGCCTTGGCTGATCAAAATCATCGAATCAGCCAGCAGTAAGGCTTCATTTAAGTCGTGGGTGACCATAATCACTGGGCAGAGTAACTGCTCTTTGAGGCGCGCAAGTTCAAGGTATAAACGCTCACGGGTTTCCCTGTCCACCGCAGAAAAAGGCTCATCCAGCAACAAAACCGACGGTTCGCGGGCAAGCGCTCTCGCTAAGGCGACGCGCTGGCGCTGGCCGCCCGATAAATGCGCCGGTAATCGATCGGGTAATCCCTGTAGATTGACCCGTTCGAGCCAATCTTTCGCGCGCGGAATGCGCTCCGCCTTGGGAATATGATCAAGTCCAGCGACTACATTTTCTAAGGCAGTGAGATTCGGAAATAGGCCAAAATGCTGCGGCATATAACCGATATGGCGTTGCTGCGGGCTTAAGGCGATACGCGCTTTATCATCAAACCAAGGCCGATCGCCAAAGTAGATTTGTCCCGTATCGGGATGATTCAACCCAGCGATCATCCGTAGCAGTGTGGTTTTTCCACCGCCAGACGGCCCGACCACAGCAAGTACTTCACCCGCTTTACAGCGAAAATCGGCGTTGAGTTTAATGTGTTTATGATTTTGGATCTGACACTGCAGATCAGCGATGATTTGCGCCACGCTGACCTCCTAAACGCCGCGATAGACTGGTTGTTAGTGCTAACGCCGTCACGGCAAACAGCAATAAGACTAATGACATAGTGCCAGCGGCATTAAAATCGAATGATTGCACACTGTCATAAATTGCAATCGAAATCGTCTTAGTCTCGCCAGCAATATTGCCGCCCATCATCAGCACAACGCCAAACTCCCCAAGCACATGGGAGAAGCACAGAACTAATGCCGTTAGCACACCCGGCCACACCATAGGCAATTCAATTTTAAGTAGAATTTTAAGTCGACTCATGCCGCAACAAGCGGCTGCGTCGCGAACATCATTCGGCACAGCTTCGAATGCGCGTTGTATCGGCTGCACAGCGAAGGGAATATTGACTAAAACGGAGGCGATAACCAGACCAGAAAAGTGAAACACGAGTTGCTGACCCATGACTTGCTCAATCCATTGTCCGAGCCAACTTTGACTGCCAAGCCCCACCAGCAAGTAATAACCAATCACAGTTGGCGGTAATACTAAGGGCACCATGATCAGCGCCTCGACCCAAGATTTGCCGACAAATTGACGATAGGCTAATGCCCGTCCAGCCAAAATAGCTAAAGGAATCAACACTAAAACTGTGATGCCACTCAGCTTGACCGATAACCAAAGTGCCTGCCAATCCATCATGGTTGCTCTGGCAATGAAAAACCATAATCGGCCAAAACACGACGGGCACTATCGGCTCTTAAATAATCGTAAAAATGCTGAGCAGTTTCACTCGCCTTGGCCATTAATGCCATACGCTGAAACAGTGGGCTATGCATTTTTGCTGGCACTATGGCGTAATCACTATGTTTGGCAAAAGTAGGAGACATAGCTAAAGAGAGCGCAATAATCCCGCCCTGGGTTGAACCACTAATCGCAAACTGCCCTGCTTGGGACACATTTTCCCCAAGGATCAATTTAGGTTGAATCACATCCCACAACTGCACAAACTGCAATGCTTCTTTGGCCTTTTCGCCATAGGGAGCGTGATCAGGATTAGCAATAGCAAAACGGGTAATTTTTCCTGCAGTGAGTGCTTCAGCTAACCCCTTAAGTTCAGGATCAACGGACAAACGACCAGTTTTAGGTACAACAATAGCGAGTTGCCCTTGGGCATAAAGCACGCCAGCATCGCGGGCAACGCCAGCACTATGCAATTGTTGAATATATTTTTCATCCGCAGATAAAAATAATTCATAGGGCGCACCGTTTTGGATTTGAGTAGCAAAATTGCCCGATGATCCATAGGATATTTTTACTTTTAGCCCAGTTTCATTGGTAAATTTTTGGCTAATATCATCGAGGGCAAAACGTAAATCTGAGGCAGCGGCAATTGCGGGAATCCCTGTATTATCCGCCGCTCGACTGAACGATGGCGCGACCGCCAAGCACCAGAGTAATGCAAAAACACAGGTATGGAAGAAACGGGTCAAACTCTGCATTGGGTCACCTTAGTGCAATATTCGCGCGGGTCTTAAACTGGCAAGCTGCGTTGCGACTACGAGTATCTCTGCCACGCGACTAGTCTTTGTGTTGCCATAGCTTAGCCGCCTGTTCATCGGCATCTTTCGCTTCAACCCAACTTTTACCTTGCTCGCCCGCTTCTAATTTCCAGAATGGCGCTTTGGTTTTTAAAAAGTCGATTAAGAATTCACAGGCAGCAAAAGCGGCCTTGCGATGGGCGCTGGTTACGCCGATAAACACAATCTGCTCACCCAGAGCCATAGTACCGACACGGTGAATAACCGTCACTTTATTGAGCGGCCAGCGGCTACGCGCCTCGGCAACGATTTGTTCTAACACGGCTTCGGTCATGCCCGGATAGTGCTCTAAGGTTAAGTCTGTCACCGCGGCACCATCGTTAAAATCACGCACTTTGCCGACAAAAGTGACTACGGCACCATCGCTATCATCTTGAGCTAGCAGGCGATATTCGTCAGAAACACTAAAATCGACCTCTTGCACTCGAACTGCGGGTAATAAACGCATATTAACCTCCTGTAACCGGTGGGAAAAAGGCGACTTCATCACCATCGTTTACAGGTGTATCCCATTGGCTAATGGTCTGATTTACCGCCACCAGCAATTTGTCAGAGGTTAATACTTTAGCCCATTTGTCGTCGGTTGCCGCCAGCGTTGCCCGTAATGCTTCGGCAGTTTGTGTCTGCTCGCTCGCCTCTAGGCTTAATTTAGCTGTGCCCAACAATTCTCGAACTTGAGCAAAAAACAACACGTTAATCATAGTCTTCTCTCGTTTTTGATACGCTAAACCTTAAAATGTCCCGACTTGCCGCCACGCTTTTCCAACAGACGGACTTGGGAGATCACCATATCTTTTTGCACGGCCTTGCACATGTCATAGATAGTTAACGCCGCCACTGAAGCTGCAGTTAACGCTTCCATCTCTACGCCCGTTTTGCCGGATAACTTGCACAGGCTAGTAATACGCACGCGGTTATGTTCAGGTTGTGCCTCTAAATCGACTTCAACTTTCGTTAGCATCAGCGGATGGCAGAGAGGGATAAGGTCTGAAGTTTTTTTCGCGGCTTGAATGCCCGCAATACGCGCGGTCGCAAACACATCACCCTTGTGGTGGCTGCCACTCATGATCATCTCGAGTGTCGTGCTCGCCATCTCGATAAAAGCTTCTGCACGGGCTTCGCGCTCGGTAACGGCTTTTTCAGTTACATCGACCATATGGGCATTGCCATCGGCATTAATATGAGTAAATACATTGCTCATTGGAGCGATCCTTTAATTGAGGTCAAAACAGGGTACAAGGGAAATTGAGCTTTTACTCGCGCTAAATTGGCTATAGCCACAGACCTAAAATCAGGTCTAGCCGCCAATAGAGGCAAGATGCTGAGTGACACCTGTGATGCCTTGATGCAAGTAATGGGTTTCTTTCTTCTGGGCTAATTGACCGTGCAGACGCTCAATTAATTCCGCTTGCTGGTTAGAATGCTGTAGCAGATCACGTAAATCGACACCGGATTCCGTAAAGAGGCACAAGTGCAATTTACCCTTAGCAGATACCCGTAAACGGTTACAGGTAGCACAAAAATTATTGGCATAGGGCATGATCAAGCCGATACGGCCCTGATAATCGCTGCGGCTGAAATTTTGGGCTGGACCATCGGAGGCGCTTGGCGTATCTAATTGCCAGCTATCTGCCAGTAACTGCGCTTTGATGTCAGCGCCCGCTAGATGATGTGCTTCAAAATACTCACGACCAAGACCCGTTTCCATCAGCTCGATAAAACGCAGGTCGATTGGCGTGTGTTTAATCCAGTGTAAAAAACGTGGCAAATCTTTATCGTTTAAGCCTTTAAGCAGTACGGCGTTGATTTTTACTCGCTCGAAACCTGCTGACAAGGCGGCATCAATCCCCCGCATCACTTCATCAAACTTATTTTCGCCAGTGATCTGGTAAAACATTTTGGGATCTAAACTATCCACGGACACATTGATACGACGCAAGCCAGCATCGAACCATTCTTTGGCATGCTTTTCGAGTCGATATCCATTAGTGGTCGTCGCAATAGTATGAATGCGCGGGTTATCAGCGACGACACGAATGATGTCGGTAAAGTCTTTACGCAGGGTAGGTTCACCGCCTGTAATGCGGATTTTTTGGGTGCCGACTTGGCTAAATGCGGAGACTAAGTTTTCTATCTCATTGAGAGATAAGAATTTTGGTTTACCTTCAGGATGATAACCATCAGGGAGGCAGTAACTGCATTTGAAGTTACAAACGTCAGTGACTGACATCCGTAAATAGTGAAATTTTCGACCAAAGCTGTCTTGTAATTGAGACATGATCACCTTTCCAAGTGTGGGAGGTGAGAGCATTTCTTATCCCACCCCGGTGGCATTATTACCACGGCTACACCTCCATATCTTTCGACTTAGGCAGGCAAGCTCGGAGAACCGTCGTCGGTGATTATAGGCCGAAAGTACTCACTAGCTATACCCCTAAACAGGTATTTATTAACCTAGATCACGCTAGCGTGAATAATCTGTGACAGTCCTCACCTAAAGATTTGTATTGAATTAGACTAAACAGCAGCTTAATCCACTGTGACCTTATCTTATTTTCAGGTAAGGTGGTGCAAGCAATAAAACGCCCGTTTACAAACTACAACACTCGATAAAAATCGGGGAAACGTGAAGGAAGAGGTGAACTGATGGAACGCGAATCAATGGAATTCGATGTTGTTATCGTCGGTGCTGGTCCAGCTGGCTTGGCCACGGCATGTCGATTAATGCAAATATCACAGGATTCAGGTAAAGAAATTACCGTCTGTGTGGTAGAAAAAGGCTCAGAAGTGGGCGCGCATATTCTGTCAGGCGCTGTGTTCGAGACAAAAGTGCTAGACGAGCTATTCAGTGACTGGCGCGAAAAAGATGCTCCAATAAAAACCGCTGTCACCCACGACGAAATTTACCTACTCAGCTCAGCCACCGACGGCAGAGTCATGCCTAATGCTTTTGTGCCAAAAACCATGCACAACGACGGCAATTTTATTATCAGCGTCGGTAATCTATCCCGCTGGCTTGCCAATCGCGCAGAAGAACTCGGTGTCGAAATATTCCCCGGCTTTGCCGCCAGTGAACTACTATTTAACGCCGATAACAGCGTTAAAGGTATTTTGATTGGCGATATGGGAGTGGGTGCCGATGGCGAACCCAAAGACAGCTTTATGCCAGGCATGGAGTTGCACGCTAAATATACCGTTTTCTCCGAGGGTTGCCGCGGCCACTTAGGCAAGCAACTTATCGAAAAATACCATTTAGATAATGGTAAAACACCACAGCATTACGGTTTAGGCTTCAAAGAAATTTGGAAAGTCCCCGCCGAACAACACGAACAAGGCAAAGTCGTTCACACTGGTGGCTGGCCATTAACCGAGGGCGCATCGGGTGGCGGCTTCCTTTATCACATGGAAGATAACCAAATTGCGGTCGGCCTTATTATTGATTTGAACTACAAAAATCCGCATCTGAGCCCATTTGACGAATTCCAGCGCTATAAAACCCACCCTGTGATTGCTAAGTATTTAACGGGTGGCGAACGCCTTAGTTATGGCGCACGCGCGATTACTAAAGGCGGCTTAAACTCGCTACCTAAGATGAGTTTTCCTGGCGGTCTTATCATAGGCTGCAACGCGGGTACGTTGAACTTTGCTAAAATCAAAGGCACTCACACTGCGATGAAGAGCGGGATTGTTGCAGCAGAAACCTTAGGTAAAGCCATGATGGCAGGGGTTGAAGGCGGTAAAGATCTCGACTGTTACCAAACCCACCTTGAAGAAAGCTGGCTATACGAAGAATTGCATAAATCCCGCAACTTTGGTCCAGCGATGCACAAATTTGGTACCTATTTAGGCGGCGCATTCAACTATATAGATCAAAACTGGTTTGGCGGAAAGTTCCCTATCACACTGCGTGATGAGCACCCAGACTATGCGCAAATGGCACCTGTGAGCGCTTACAGCAAGATTGATTATCCAAAACCCGATGGCAAGCTTAGCTTCGATAAACTGTCCTCAGTGTATCTGTCGAGCACTTATCATGAGGAAGATCAGCCCTGCCATTTACGTCTCAAGGACAGCAGCATTCCACTGGGCATTAACTTGACTCAGTTTAATGAGCCAGCACAGCGTTATTGCCCAGCCGGCGTGTATGAAATCGTCGAAGAGGCGGGTCAGCCCAAATTTGTGATCAATGCGCAAAACTGCATTCACTGCAAAACCTGCGACATTAAAGATCCTAGCCAAAATATCACTTGGGTTACGCCAGAAGGCGGTGGTGGTCCTAACTACCCCAATATGTAACTTGTCACCAATAAATGTTAATAGCGGCGCTCAATGGAGCGCCTTTTTTTCACCTTTGAAACAAACATCTCACTTTTTTGCTTGCCCTTATCTACGACATTGGCCACAATTGCCACACATAAAAGAGTTCGTTTTCAATCATCATCCCATTTCCATCTATACTCTACATAATTAGATCTACTGCAAGACCAACGGGTTAGGCCAAATAAATGTTTTATACGCTGTTTTATTCGGCATTCGGCCTAGACTAAGGTTAACTTTTCACATTCCTGTCCGATAATCTTTTACCGTACAAGAGTGCGTTGACCGATAACGCAAAACAGTCCAACACAGGCATATTGATATTTATGATATTTAATAACCTCACCATTAAGCAGAAAATTCTGTTAACAGTGACATTTGCAGTACTGCTGTCGACCATACTCGTCGGCGTATTAAGCCAACGTAGCGCTAAAAATGTCGTACAACAACGGATGTTAGGTTCGGAACTGCCGAGTTTGATGATGCAGATCCGCAATAAGATCGATCTCGACATCTCCACTTTAATGAATGCCGCAGAGCAATTGGCCAGCAGCCGCATGTTACTCCAATGGCTCGAAGATGGCAGACCACAGGCCCAAGAAACCCAAGTGGTTGCCCAACTGAAAGACATCACGCGTCAATATAAGCTAGCGCAAGCCTCCTACGCCGACAGACAAACTGCCGCCTACTACACTCAGGATGGATTTTTGCGCGTGCTAACCCCAGCGCAGGATGGCTGGTTTTTTGGTTACCGAGACAGTGGCCAAGAACGTATGTTAAACGTATTCACTGAGGCCAACGGCGAAGTCAAACTCTTCATCAACTACCAGCAACCTAATGGTCGCGGCTTAGTCGGGCTTGCTAAATCACTCGATGACATGGTGCGTTTGCTGAGCTCGTTTAAGATTGAAGAAACCGGTTTAGTCTACTTAGTGGATGCTAAAGGTGAGGTAAAACTCCACCCAGATACGAGCCAAATTGGTAAGAGCAGCCTAAGCAACTTATACAAGGATGCGAGTTCAAGCTCATTATTAAACCGCAGCGATTTCAATCTGATCAATACCAAAATCAATGGCGAAAACATGCTGGTTGCCAGTAGTTATATCGCATCTATGGATTGGTACTTAGTCGCACAGGTGCCAGAGGCCGAAGTATTCGCACTATTAACCGAAGCGGCTTATCAGATCTTAATCTGGACGCTAATCATTGCAGCGGGCTTTATTGTTCTCGCCATCGTGGTGGCAGGTTCTGTGAGTCGTCCTATTGCACAAGTTGCCGCTATGTTCCACGACATAGGCGAAGGTGAAGGTGACTTACGCCAACGTCTACCTGTCAATGGTGAAGATGAAATTGCGCAACTCGCCAAGGGATTTAACAGCTTTATCAGCAAGATACAGGAATCTGTCATCGAAGTGGCACAAACCAGCGAACAGCTCGGTTTCTCGGCTAAGGATGTGTCGAATCAGGCACAGCAAACCTTAGAAGACAGCCACGAGCAGAAAGATCGCACTATGATGGTGGTAACGGCCATTAATGAAATGGGCGCGACGGTTAACGAAATTGCCAGTAATGCCGCCCAAGCTGCGGTTGCCGCCAGAGATGCAGATACTGAAGCCAGCAGCGGCCAAGTTGTGGTAACCCGTGCCCGCGATACCATTAACCAATTGTCGAAAGACGTTGGCCAAGTGGGTGAAGTGATTGAGTCCCTCGCGACCCACACTAAATCCATCGGTGGTATTTTAGATGTGATCCGCGCTATCTCTGAGCAGACTAACTTGTTAGCCCTCAACGCGGCCATTGAAGCAGCACGTGCCGGCGAAGCTGGACGCGGATTTGCTGTCGTAGCCGATGAAGTGCGTAACTTAGCCTCACGCACAGCAGCATCGACCAATGAAGTGCAAGGCATGATCGACAAGCTGCAATCGGAAGCCAGCCGCGCGGTTAATGCGATGGCCCAGAGCCGTACCCGCTCCCACGAAGGCGTTGTGGCCGTCGATGAAGCCAGCAAATCGTTAATTGGCATTAGCGATCGCATTGGTCTTATCAGCGACATGAACATTCAAGTTGCTGCGGCAACGGAAGAACAATCCACAGTGGTGGAGGACATAAACCGTAACGTCACTGAAATCAATGACATTACTCAACGTACTGCCAATACTGCACAAGCGGCGGCACAGGCGAGTTTAGCCTTGAATCAACTGTCACACCGCTTAGATACCTTAGTGGCCAAGTTTAAGGTGTAAAACCTTAAAACTTACGCCATAAAAAACGCCTTAGATGTTTCCATCTAAGGCGTTTTTCTTTAACTCGCAGAGGTAATTAATCCATAGCAATAAATTTAATCGTTAATGGATAGCGATACACTTTACCTTCGCTGGCCTTAATAATCGCCAGCACAGTGCACACCAAATCGAATATGCCGAGTATGGCTAAAAAGATGAAACCAATGCCGACCAAAGCTAATACGCCACTGATGATCACATAAATCAACAGGCTCAATTTAAAGTTCAAGCAACTACGGCCACATTGATCAACAAATGCGGACTCTTCACGCTTCATCAGCCAAATGATCAAAGGACCAAGAATAGAGCCCAACGGCACTAAGTATCCAATAAAACTTGAGGCGTATACCAGTAAGCCAAAATCTTTATCACTTTTTGTAACGGGTTCAATCATAGGTCATCCCTGTTTTATCATTTTGAATATAAAGCCTTATTTTCCACTCGGCCCATATAAACGCATTTGCCAATCTTCTACTGTCTGTAATGCTAAGCGGCGTTGTAGGCTATTAACCCAACTCAGCGCTAATCCCTCGCAGGAAGCTAAACGATCATAGGCACTGGCATTAAACGTTGGCGAGAAATAGAGTGACATGGCCTCGGCAACACTGATATCAGTACGACGCTCAACTAATTCAATCCTATCGTTTAACTGAATAATCCCTGGGGTTAAGATTCTATAAAACCAACCACATAATTGGCTTTGCTGCATAGCGAGGGCGAATTCTCTGTGGCCAAATTGCAGATTCAATTTAAAACAAGGTGAACGCGGCTGAGTCACTTGCACTTTTACTGCGCCAATTTGCAAGATATCGCCAATATTGACTTGAGTTTCGTTCAGTCCAACTGTGCTAATGTTCTCTCCCATGCTGGGCGCATCTTCGAGCTGGGTGATTAAGTCCCAACGACGATATTGGCCGTAGTGCTCGCGGGGGAAATGATGTAGCACGCGATCAAGGCCGCCATGGTGTTTTGGATCGGCCTGCGCGTCCCCTTCAACATGGTCGATATGCACTAACAGTTGTTGAGCCGCTTGCTTACCATCAATCCCCGTAGCTACACCGGACATTTCTTGAAGATGGGTTCCTAAGTACAATCCAGACAATTTATTAATCAACAACTTTGACATCTGCAACTCCAAATCAATGACCTATCGCGCATTACTGTCAGAGTGTAAACCGCGATACGCCAATAACACAATCAACCCGCGCCATAACCCACAAAGGTAGGCTAAACATTGCTGCCAAGAAGAACCGAGTAAAGTCTATGAATGATTTAACACCACTTGATTTCGGCCCGCTTCTTTTGCCTGATACAAGGCCAGATCGGCACGTTTGATAAGGTCCTCCGCAGGCTCTTGCACTTGATGCTCAGCAACACCAATACTGGCAGTAATAGAAATGTGTAATCCATTCACTTTAATTTCCCGCTGGGAAATGAGGTCACGGATCTGTTCTGCCAGTTCTGCCGCTCGGGATAAATCCATCTCAGGAAGTAAAATTAAAAACTCCTCACCGCCCCAGCGACATAAAATATCCTGTTGTTGTAGTAAGCCACGCAGCATATTAGTCATGGTTTTTAATACTAAGTCACCAATCCCATGCCCATAACTGTCGTTCACTTTTTTAAAGTGGTCGATATCCAGCAAGAGTATTGAAATCGGCGATTGTGTCAGCTTAGCTTTATCTAACGCCTGCCTAAAGTACTCATCAAACACCTGACGGTTAGCGGCGCCAGTGAGCTTATCAGTAGACGCCATAATTTCTAGTTTGCGCTGATAACGACCTAAGGTCATGTTGGAGATGAATAAAATACCTAGGGTCACCATTAGGCTTAACGCCAAATTACCCCAAAACGTATTTAACAGTTCCCGCTCTTGTGGCGCATCCTCCTGCTCAACAATCAAATACCACTTAAACTCAGGAACTAAGCGACTATTGAGATAAACCGTTTTCCCGTTTTTCTGATAGCTGAAGGCGGCACTTGGGCTGGTTAAAATACGCGTAGCCAAATTATCAAGCCCTACGTTCGTTTGCAGCGAATCCGTACCGTCATATTGATCGCCATGCAAAGTGACATTACCTTGCCGATCGGTAAAGAACACTCGGCGGTTATAACGCTTTTGATATAACTCAATTAAGGCTTTAACCTTTTCAACCGCCAACCCCACACCGGTAACACCAATAAATTTCCCTTCAAAATCAAAAACTTTATAGTTAACAAATACGGTTGTCTTACTGCGGTCTGCCGTATCGGCATCAATATTGACCTCATAATGTTCAGATTCAGGTAAAGAACGCACTCGAAAATACCAAGCATCGTCAGGCTCTACATCTTGGATTTGTTTTAAAATGCCCGTGGAATGGTAATAATTTCGACTTTTCTCAGACACAAAAAAGCTAGTGACTGTACCGTATTTCTCTTGGATTTCCTTAAGGTAACGAATGAGTTTTTCGGGCTCTTGCTCATGACTTAAGGTCCAATCCCGAACAAAGGTATCCTGCGCCATCAAGGATGAAATAAAGATGGGTCGTAACAAATCCTGTTGAATTTCTGAATAAATATTGTCACTTGTGAGCGGTAAGGTATTGCTCTCTATTTGCTGGCTCAGTGAATCATGAGCCACTTTGTAACTGATACCGCTGGTCACTAAAAAGGCGACCAAAAGCAAAACAGACAGAAGCCAAATAAATTTATTTTTATCATTCCAAGCGTTATTGCCCATTCTCAACTCCAAAGACTACAGAACACCTTGAGTGGCTTATTATTTTAATTTAACGATAACTATTTTAGTTGAATAAATGTTAACGCAATTGTGCCATGGCCGCACAAGATTTCTGTCGTATTGGCGTTCTACGATGGAATAACTTTATTTTGAGCAAAAAAATGCCTCGTTGGGGAAACGAGGCAAAAAACATACTAACCAATAAATGGGAGAAAAGTACAAGAAAACGTTAAGGGACAAGCTATGCGCCACAAGACATACTCTAGCAAGGACGTATGACAAAAAGATGACTCAAACTGGTCGCCCGCAGATTTTCATGCGATTTGCTTCGCCTCTAAATACTGTTTTAGTGCCTCACCCGGAATAGAACTATCAGTTGCCACCGCAAATGCCGCCCAAATCGCCCCTTCTGCCATGGCCTCAGTAATCGACTGGCCGATGCAGAGACTGTGGATCAACCCTGCCGCATAGGCATCACCCGCGCCTGTGGTATCAACAACTGTGGCAGGGATAGCAGCAACATGCTGCACTTGATCATGCGTGTAAACCTTAGCCCCATTGATACCATCGGTGACAATAAAGTAACGCAGACAATCGCCACCAATGCTTTTGCCATATTCCCAAGATGCGCCATCACAACGCCCCTGAATATCACTCATGGAGGCCAATAAAATATGACAAGGTCTCTGTCTGTCGTCCTTGGCTAATTGCGCGACCACAAGACAATGTTCTAAAGCTGTTTTTGCCCAGCTGACAGAGCCTTCAGCGGAAGTATTAAAATACAACGCGTCCCATGGCTGCCATTTCGGCGGTACAGATAATTCAAATATGGGTCTTTGTGGCCGAATAATGGTGCGCTCGCCGTCTGGCGTCATTACAAGCAGCATTTCGCATGTATTGCCGGTGCGGCGCTGCACTAAGCGACAATCGAGCCCTTGCGTACTGGCTTCTGCAATGAGCCAATCCCCCATGTCATCACGGCCCACTTGACTCACCAGCGCGACGCTATGCCCAGCCCAGACTAAACCTAATCCGGTATTTGCCCCACCGCCGCCGAGCCTTTGGCCGCCATCTTGATAATGGAAACGTCCACCTGTTTTTAAAGGTTTATCAAGCAGTAAGATCCGATCACAGTTGAGATTGGCAACTAACAGAATATTAGCCATTACAAGGCTCCAAAGGGCAAAAAAGCATCAAGGCCAGAAGATAAAAACAAAGAAATATCAATCTAGAGCAAAATGCTCACAGGCACAATCCAATCATCGAGATAGAAACACTATAAGGATATGGCAGCGCCTTGATGTAAGCATTTGTCCCGAAGAAGATGAGGAAAACAGTTATCCACTCATACGGTATAACATAGCTGTGAACTCTAACACTTTGTTTAAAATCGATTTATAGAAAAGATAACGTCTCAGGACAAAAAGAAGCGTAATCATTTTGAAGCCGACTCGATTAATTATCAGTAGACATAGTTAAAATGCATGCTGGATACATATATTAAATTTATGAATGGAATCAAACGCTATGCTAATGGAAATATGGGATACTGCCGAAGAAAAATCTGAGCAGCTACGCCGTTATCAGCTCTGTATAGAAGAATTTAATGAATTGAATTTTCACGATGTTTATATTGCAGAAATCAAACAAGAATACCAACAACTTGCTGAACAAGTAAAAGTGCAGTCAACCTCGGATCCCGAGCGCTAACTGCACTTTGCCATCTAGTTACTCACGATAAACCTTCAATTACTTTATTGGCGTCAATGGTGATAAAGACGCAAATTGTACTGCTAATGTCCAATCTGTAATGACCATATCTGAAGGCTGCCAACTGTCATCAACCCACTCATAAACCAAGCCAGGGTTTTCCTCTGCGTTGACTAACAAACGCCGTCCATCTTGCAACACAAGCGTATAATCGAGCCCCTGCGCATCGACACTTTCAATGTCCCCCAAGACATTGTGCTTAATGGCCGAAATAGTTCCGGTTGCCTTAACGGCATCGTTTTCCTTTGCACCGCTGTAAAACTTTAACGCCTCGTTTGCGGCAGTCTTGTGAAAAACAAACTCCTCAGTCACACCCACTACGATCGACGGATCAAGCTCATACCAGGCGGGTATCCATAATGCGTTAATTGTCATCCCGTTATATCCTGCATAATAATTTTACGGACGGGATCATTCTGCCTTAACCCCGACAGAGAAAATACTCTTCAGGGATAAAATAATTTTAATCCCTGTAAGGGATAGCATCACTAAATTGAGCGCATCACTTTCTTTGTAAGATAATTCCAAACCAGAGGGTCATACCTGAGATGCTTTAAGCTCCAGCACTGATGTTGGACTCAATTGGTCTTTCTGTTAGTTTGTAAAACACTTTGCCTCAAACCGACACATTAAGCTGACAAAGTGATCCTGAGCTCAGTAATCGCGTATAGAGTCACACACGATAGATTAATCTTCCCATGCTTGCACCGCAGGCCGATAAATACGGAGTTTACTTGTCTATGGATAAGCCCATAACGCAACCCCCTCAAGCCCTTAAGCTCATTGGTGAAACTGAGGCCGGAAAGCGTCAAGAGCTTAAGCAATACTTTAATCAGACATGGGCTTTATACGAGTCTCTGTTTGATTTGATCCAAGAAGATAGCGCCTATTACCTCAAAGCTGAGCCGCTGCGCCATCCGTTAATATTTTACTTTGGCCATACGGCCACTTTCTATATCAACAAACTCAAACTCGGTAAATTTCTCGATGAACGAGTAAACGACAACTTCGAATCCATGTTCGCCATTGGTGTCGATGAGATGTCTTGGGATGATTTGAACGAACAACATTATCCGTGGCCGGATGTGGCAGAGGTGCGAAGCTATCGCCAACAAGTTAGTGCTGTCATCAATCGTGTTATCGATGAAATGCCTCTAGCGTTACCTATCACTCAAAATAGTCCAGCTTGGATCATTTTGATGGGCATTGAACATGAGCGTATTCATTTAGAAACCTCATCGGTGATCATCCGCCAACTGCCGCTGGAATATGTCGCGCCCAACCACCTCTGGCCTGCGTGCCAAGACACCGCCCCTGCCGAGACCAACAGTTTATTGGCTGTAAAAGGGCAAAAAGTGACCTTAGGCAAAACTGAACAAGACCAAACCTACGGTTGGGACAATGAATACGGCCATAAAATATTTAACGTTAACGACTTTAAGGCTGCTAAATTCTTAGTCTCGAATCAAGAATATCTCGCATTCGTCGAGGCTGGCGGCTATCGCTCACACCAATTTTGGAATGAAGAAGGCCAAGCTTGGCTTGCCTATACCCAAGCACAAATGCCGCGTTTTTGGCGCTTAAGACAAGATAAATGGTGGCAACGTAACTTAGTGGAAGAAATTCCGCTGCCATTAAACTGGCCTGTTGAAGTGAATCAGCTCGAAGCTAAGGCCTTCTGTAATTGGAAAGCCGAACAAAAGCAAAGCAATATACGTCTATTAACTGAAGCTGAGTGGTACATCTTACGCGAGAATGTGCCCGCAGATGCGCCCGATTGGCATGAAGTGCCGGGCAATATTGCTTTGGCTTATTACGCCTCTTCTTGCCCAGTGAATCGCTTCGAACATAATGGCTTTTTCGATATTGTCGGTAATGTTTGGCAATGGACAGAAAGCGCAATCGACGGTTTTGACGGCTTCGCCGTACACCCACTTTACGATGATTTCTCCACCCCAACCTTCGATGGCAAACATAATCTCATCAAAGGCGGCTCGTGGATCTCTACGGGTAATGAGGCAATAGCTTCATCACGCTATGCGTTTCGTCGACATTTTTATCAACACGCGGGCTTTCGCTATGTGGAATCCCCCCAAAATCCAGCTCAAATGGCCGAGGTCAATGTGTACGAAACAGATGAACTGATTTCCCAATACCTTGAATTCCACTATGGCGCCGAATATTTCGGGGTTGCTAACTTCTGCGTCAATGGTGTGCAGCAAGCGCTGAGTGAAATTCAATTGACTCATACAGCTAAAGCCCTTGATATCGGCTGCTCCGTTGGTCGCGCGAGTTTCGAGCTGGCAAAAGTGTTTGATCATGTTGATGGTATCGACTTCTCGGCGCGCTTTATTCAACAGGCCTATGCGCTGACAGAACAAGGTGAAAAACGTTACACCATACGCACCGAAGGCGACTTACAGGAATTTAAGAGTGCGAGTCTCGCGAAACTGGGATATGAGCTTGAGGCGAAAAAGGTCAACTTTATACAAGGTGATGCCTGTAATTTAAAGCCCATCTACACAGGTTATGATTTGGTTTATGCCTCAAATCTTATCGACAGGTTGAACGAGCCTAAACACTTTTTAACCAGTATTGCCCAGCGGATTAATCAAGGAGGATACCTTGTGATTGCCTCGCCATACACTTGGCTTGAAGATTATACGCCCAAGGATAAATGGTTAGGTGGCGTTAAAGTCAAAGGAGAGAACTTCACCACCTTAGATGGTTTGACCGAAACCTTGATCGGCCAATTTGAGCTGGTCGCAGTGAAGGAAATCCCCTTCGTGATCCGCGAGACTAAACGTAAATTCCAACATTCCATCTCAGAAATGACAATTTGGCGTAAACGTTAATGCTCACTCATGGGATAACCAACTGAAGTCCTGATAAAAATATCCGCCAGAAATCCATTTCTGGCGGATGTGTAACATCCAGCTCAGTCACATTTACAGCACCAACTAAGGTGAGAACACTGTAAATGCAGCGAAAAATATCTACACCTTAAACTGTGCCGTTGTTAAACCAAGCTGATTTGCTAACCCCAACAGACTCCGCGTACTCGCTGCTACTTGACTGATAGCCGCACTATTTTCCTCCGCCGCCACGCTTAAGCCCGCAATCCCCTGCGCAATCGTCGCCGAAACCGTTGTTTGTTCTTCCGCAGCGGTTGCAGTTTGAATCATTAATGCCTTTAAGGTTTCTAAGCGCAAAGCAATATCATCCACCGCGGTCTGCATTCCATCCGCATCTTCTGCGGTTTTAGAGGCTTCAGTGGAACAAGTCACACTATGCAACGCCAGCACACCTGACTGTTGCTGAATACCTTTTAACACTTGCCCAATATCCTGAGTTGCTAATTGAACCTTCACCGCTAACTGGCGAACCTCATCCGCAACCACAGCAAATCCACGACCATGCTCGCCAGCTCTCGCAGCTTCAATCGCCGCATTAAGTGACAGCAGATTCGTTTGTTCGGCTATGGCATTAATCACAGCCAATACCGAACCGATTTTCTGACTGTCGGCCTCAAGGCTGCCCACCTGTTGATGTATGGTCGCAAAACTGCTCAAGGTCACTTTCAAGCTTTTACGTGTACTGGCTAAATTTTGCGAAAGAATTTCACTCGAATGGGTACAGGCTGACACTTCATCGGAGGATTTAAGCGTATTCGTGCTGATTTCCGCGGCGGCATAACTCATTTCTTCGACCGCGGTTGCTAACATATCGGTTTCTTTCGCCTGCATCTGAATACTGCAATCGGCTTGGGTCATAGCGGCAGAATTTTGTTCAGCGGCGGATTCGAGTTCATGTCCAACGCCCACCAGCTGACTGATGATTTCTTTGAGCTTAGTTTGCATCCGCGCCAACCAACTCATCAGGTGATTATCCGTTTGAACATGCGGTAAATTATGAGTTAAATCGCCAGAGGCGATCATACTGGTCAAGTTACACATGTCCTCAGGCTCACCGCCGAGCGGCTTTAATACAAACCCTGTAACTAACTTAGCGGCAGCGAACGCCAACACTAAGGCTGCTGCACAAACAGATAAGCCGATAAACATCATACGGTAGGCGGGAGCTGCTATTTCACTCACATCAATTTCAGCCATCAAACCCCAACGTAAACCGAGCTCAACGACAGGAGAATAAGCGGATAAAACGGGATTATTGTTATAGTCATTCACTTGCATCACACCCGATTTACCAGCCAGCGCCTCCTTTACCGCCAGCGTATCAACACCATTCTGAGCTACCGTTCCCGCAAACGAAGCCGTAACCGTGCGATTAATGGGGTCAAGAAAGGAATCGGAACGCATACGATTATTTGGGCCAATAAGATAAGTTTCACCACTTTGCCCCATACCCTCACGAATTTGCATAACTCTGTTGATGCGATCGATTGATACTTGAGCCGCCACCACCAATCTTTGCTGATTGAACTGAATCGACTGGCCAATAAATGCCGCAGGTTGACCATTTGAAGGCGCGTATGCGGAAAAATCTTGTAGTAATACTGTGCCCGCCGATCCCAATGCCTTATTAAATAACTGTGCTAATCCCGAATCATGGAAGGGTCCAGTACGCAAATTGGTGCCGAAATCAGACTCCTTCGCCACTGTATATAAAACGGTGCCATCGTCACTAATAATAAATAGGTCATAAAAACCGAGGGATTTATTTAATGACTGCAAGGTTTGATCTATGTCAGTAAGAGTATCGAGGCTTTTTTGGCTGGCAATTACGGCGCTGACGGCCTGCAGGTTATCGGAAAAGTCCTGAAACATGCCAACAATCTGCCGTTGCTTGATCTCACGCACAGCCACTAAACGAGACTGAGCCTCGGCAAACAATTCATCGCGAGCAATGTAAGTCACTATTGCGGTGGCAAATATGAGGGGTAATAGGACAATCAATAAACTGATAAGCTGAATTTTACGAGTAAAACCCATGGTGAGACTCCTTGTCGCGCGTCGAATTCCATTCCTTCAATCTTTGCAGAATCAAACCTGCCTTAAAACTATAGGAGAAGAATCTCAGCTAAACAAAGCGGTGCCGACTATTTTCATCAAAAGTTCACTAAAATGCCGACAACTCATTATTTTTAAGTAAAAAAATGATTAACAACTTTAAATGACAGCCACGCCATACCGACCATTTCAAATAAAATGATATAGTGGGAAATAAGCGATAAACCGAACGTTAGCATCAACTGATATTGAATGCGCACATCCATGCGACAATGATGCATTGAAATTTATTAAATATGCATATAAATTCATATCAAGCCAATTTATAGAGGATTAATAATGAGTTTACTCGAGCAAGTGTCAGTATCTAAAAAAGCCAACATCTACTTTGATGGCAAAGTGGCTAGCCGTAGCGTATTTTTTGCCGATGGCAGCAAGCAAACCTTAGGTGTTGTATTACCAGGGGAATATGAGTTCTCAACCTCCCAAGGCGAAATCATGGAAGTGACTAGCGGCCGTTTTGAGGTGTTACTTCCAGAAACAACGACTTGGCAAGAATTTAGCGAAGGAACTCAGTTTGAGCTGGCTGCAAATGTTAGCTTTAAAATTCGTAACACAGCCATTGCCGAATATTGCTGTAGCTACCTCTAATCATCTCGATTGAGTGGCAGTACGATTAATATTTCACATCAATCGTGAATCGAATGCTCACAGTGACGGTTTATCTCAGCACTGTGAGTATGTTGTCCACCCGACCATTTCACCATTTCACCATTTCACCATTTCACCATTTCACCATCAGAATGCCTTATCCGTCTAACATTTATCAATTTGGCAATTTTATTAACTTGGCTCAAGGCAGCGCAAAAGTCACAATGCAAAGCATACTAAATCGAATATGTTGAAATCGTCGATAAAAACAACACTAGACGACCGGTCTAATTTGATTTATCCTAACCCCCATGAAAATTGAAACTCAATCCACTCGCCAGCATATTCTCGACATCGGCTACAAGCTGATCGTACGCAAAGGCTTCTCCAGCGTCGGCTTATCCCTACTGCTGCAGGCGGCCGAAGTGCCAAAAGGCTCGTTTTATCACTACTTCAAATCCAAAGAACAATTTGGCGAAGCGCTTATTACTGATTATTTTGAAAAATATCAATTAGATTTAGACGCATTATTCAATGACTCGACACTAACAGGCCATCAACGCTTGATGCAATACTGGCAACAATGGTTGCGCGTACAAGCCGATGGCTGCGTAGATCAAAAGTGTCTGGTCGTGAAACTCAGCGCCGAAGTGGCCGATTTATCGGAAGCTATGCGTGTTGCCTTACTTAAAGGCTCCGCCGGCATCATAGAGAGGTTAACGACTTGCGTTCAAGTGGGCATAACCGATAGATCAATCGCCCAGCAAGATCCGCAATCGACCGCAGAAATGTTGTATCACATGTGGTTAGGCGCCAGCTTAATGAACAAGTTGGGCCACAGCCCTGCGGCACTCGAACGTGCACTCGTAACGACTAAAGCCATTTTAACGCCTAAAACGGCCCTTTAACCTAATACCGACTCAAAACTAATACTGGCTGATATCGATCAGCCAAAGATTTTTTAAAGAATACATTTTCACGCCCCAACATTAGACGACTGGTCTACTAATTTAACGGGCGATTAATAAATGCGGCTCAATTAACGCTGCTCATTTAAAGTAATAATAGGAATAACATCATCCATGCTAAATTTTAACTATTACAACCCGACCCGCATCCGTTTTGGTAAAGACACTATCGCCGAAATTGATTCCCTAGTACCGAGCGATGCTAAAGTGATGATCCTCTTTGGCGGCAGCAGTGCTAGAAAAACAGGCACGTTAGACGAAGTTAAACAATCATTGGGTAATCGTTTCGTTGTCGAGTTCGATGGCATTGAGCCAAACCCAACCTATGAAACCTTAATGAAAGCCGTCGCCCAAGTGCGTGAGCAGAATATCGACTTCCTCCTCGCGGTTGGCGGTGGTTCGGTTATCGATGGCACTAAATTTGTTGCCGCTGCAGCGGTATTCGAAGGTGAACCTTGGGACATTCTCACTAGCTGGGGCGCCAATGTGACTCAAGCTATGCCTTTTGGCTCAGTCTTAACCTTACCTGCGACCGGTTCCGAAATGAACAACGCCAGCGTAGTGACCCGTAAATCACTACAGGCTAAACTGCCATTCCGTAATGATTTGGTTTATCCACAATTCTCAATACTTGATCCGACGAAAACCTTCACTCTGCCAGAACGCCAAGTGGCTAACGGTGTTGTCGATGCTTTTGTACATATCACAGAGCAATACCTCACTTACCCAGTTAACGCCGCCGTACAGGACAGATTTGCCGAAGGTCTGTTACAAACCTTGATTGAGCTTGGTCCACAGGTACTAGTTCAACCCGAAGACTACGACATTCGCGCGAACTTAATGTGGGTTGCCACTATGGCACTCAACGGCACAATTGGCGTCGGCGTTCCCCACGACTGGGCAACCCATATGATTGGCCATGAACTAACTGCACTTTACGATATCGACCATGCGCGCACATTGGCAATCATACTGCCTGCCCTGCTGCAATGTACAAAAGAGGCTAAACGCGACAAGTTACTCCAGTACGCCGACCGTGTGTGGCACATCAACACAGGTACAGATGACGAGCGTATCGACGCCGCTATCGCAAAAACCAAGGCTTTCTTCGAAGCCATGGGCATACCGACACATTTATCTGCCTATGATCTCGATGCCAGCCACGTTGATGCTGTAGTGAAACAGCTTGAACTGCACGGCATGGTGGCACTAGGCGAACATGGCAATATTGACCCAACCATGAGCCGTGACATTTTGACCTTAGCCCTATAACGTCAAATGAACTAAACCCAAAGCTCACACATATTGATGTGAGCAACTTAGGTAATGGTATGAAAATGAATATATTAATGGTAATCACGTCACACGATAAACTCGGTGATACGGGTTTAAAAACCGGCTTTTGGCTAGAAGAATTCGCCTCACCTTTTTATGTTTTTAAAGATAAAGGTTTTGACATTACCTTAGCCTCGCCACTGGGCGGTCAACCACCACTCGATCCAAAAAGTGATGAGCCAGACTTTCAGACCGAAGCTACTGCGCGCTTTAGCAAAGATCCTGAGGCTCAAGCACTGCTAGCGAATACCACTCGCTTAAGTGAAATCAATGCAGCCGATTATGATGCGATTTTTTATCCGGGCGGCCACGGTCCACTGTGGGATCTTGCCGAAGATAAACATTCTATCGTCTTGATTGAACAGTTTTATCAAGCCAATAAACCCCTAGGGCTCGTATGTCATGCGCCTGCTGCATTGCTGCACCCTAAAACCAGTGATGGCAAGCCATTGGTCGGCGGCAAGCGTGTTACCGGTTTCAGCAACTCTGAAGAAGAAACCGTGCAACTCACTCATGTCGTGCCATTTTTGGTTGAAGACATGCTGAAGAAAAATGGTGGCAATTATGTCAAAGGTGATGACTGGACAAGCTTTGTCGTCGCAGATGGCCATTTGATCACAGGCCAAAATCCGGGATCATCCGAAGCCGTAGCCGAAACCATAGTTGCGCAATTGAACGCGAGAGGCTAAGCGATAAATACGCGACGCTCAGCTTGAAATGAACAAAGACAGGCGCACAAGTGTGCTAAATGCGTTAAAAAGAGCTGTAGCACCATAATGGTGCGACAGCCAAAATGTACTCTCAGTGTCCAAAGGAAAGCCCATGATCACCTTGCACCATCTCAATAAATCACGCTCTAAACGTATCATCTGGTTGCTAGAGGAACTCGGTCAACCCTATGAAATTAAGAGTTATCAACGTGATAGCCAGACTTTTCTCGCGCCACCCGAACTTAAGCAAATTCATCCGTTAGGCAAATCACCCGTTATCGAAATGGACGGTCAAGTGATAGCAGAATCGGGTGCGATCACCGAATATCTGATTGAAAAATATGCGGCGGATACCTTAGCCCCCGCCAGAGACAGCGCAGACTATGTCAGTTATCTGCAATGGCTACACTTTGCCGAAAGCTCAGCCATGCTGCCTTTGTTACTGCGTATGTTCGTGCAAAAGGACGGTTGTAAAACCAATTTCCTTGAAGGTTATGCCGCGACGGAAGTCAGTAAGATTAGTCATTACTTCAATGATATGTTGGCTGATAAAACCTATCTTGTTGCAGACAAGCTCACGGGTGCGGATATCATGATGTCCTTCGTGGTGGAGCTACTGGCTAACAGTGGCGATCTCGCGAAATTTGAACACATTGAACGCTATGCCACTCAATTATCCCAACATGCCGCTTGGGTCAAAGCGAGTGAGATCGAGAAACAACTCGATGCAAGCCTGTAATTGATGGATCGAATTCGGGCACATGTTAGTGCCCGAGCTTAACCCACTTTAACTAACCCCTGTTTCTGCCTCCCCATTTTCTGTCGACTTTATACCTTCTCAGTGGTGACGTCCTTAACCACTTAGCGCAACAAACACCATGATTTTTGATGTAAAAGAGACTAATCTTGATTAACTCTATCTCAAGGCTACAGGGACTTTAGCATGCGTTCACTCACACTCATCGGCTTAGTGCTATTTAGCATGTTAGCGCAAGCGACTGTTTATAAATGGGTCGATAAAGATGGCAAAGTCCATTACTCCGATGAGCCGCAGCCAAATGCCCAAGTCGTTGAGCTAAAAGATAAGACCTTAAATCAAATTGCCCTTCCTCTGCCCAAAACAGACTTAAACAGCTCAAATCAAGCAATTGAATCTATTAAATATCAAGTCAATATTACCTCTCCGACCGAAGAGGAAACCGTCAGAGATAACAATGGCGATTTCGACGTCGTTGCGACTATCACCCCAGAGCTAAAAAGTCAGTATTTGATGGCCCTCAAGCTCGATGGCAACCCCATAGGTCAGCCACAAATTGGCGGTACCTTCAAACTCAAAAACATCGACCGAGGTGAACATACCTTAGTCGTTGACGCTTTGACTCAAAACGGCAAAGTCTTTGCATCAAGTTCACCAAGAAAGATATTTCTTCATCAAGCAGCTAAGCGTTAATGTCACTATTTGTATAGTAAAAGTTAGTATAAAAACTTTAAATACATGAAGTTAGATTAACTCCTCCTGACTAAACCGTTTGATGAAGACAAGTTGCAGCTTGCACCAGATTGGTGCACCATAGTGGTGCAACCCTATTTCTAGGAACGGTCGATGGATAAAGAGACACTGCTCAATCATTTAGTTACCGCTGTACTTGTCATAGATAAGGATCTCAAGCCTTGTTATGCCAACGCAGCAGCAGAGCAATTATTAGGTGTTGGTAGCCATAGACTCGTAGAACAAACTTTGCCTGAGCACTATCAAATCCTCGGTGTCGACGCCAAGCTATTAATGGATGCAGTAACAGCCGGCCAAGGCTTAACGGTCAATACGGCAGCACTAGTCACGCTCGATGGCCAACATCATACCGTTGATTTAACCCTTATTCCCCTCGATGACGAGGCTGAACTCAGCCTGCTCGAACTGCGCCAAGTTGACCAACAAAGACGCATTCATCAGCAACTGAGTCAAGATGCACAGCAACAAGCGGCGCAGTTTTTGGTGCGCAACTTAGCCCATGAAATCAAGAATCCTTTAGGCGGCCTTCGCGGTGCGGCACAGCTATTATCGCGGGAGCTGGATGATCCGGCGCTGAAGGAATTCACTACGCTCATCATAGAGCAGGCCGATCGGCTGCGTAATTTAGTGGACCGTCTGCTCGGCCCCCAAAGGCCGACACAGCACAGTCTGCACAACATCCATCAAGTGGTGCAAAAGGTCTATAAGTTAGTTGAAATGGCGCTGCCCGCTAACATCCAGCTCAAACGGGATTACGATCCATCCATTCCCGATATCGAGATGGATCCTGACCAAATGCAGCAAGCTGTGCTGAACATTTTACAAAATGCGGTGCAGGCGCTTGAACATACGGGCGGCGAAATTTTGATCCGCACTCGCACTCAACACCAAGTCACCATAGGCTCACAGCGCCACAAGCTAGTGTTAACCCTATCGATTATCGACAACGGCCCCGGTATACCGCCTGAGCTAATGGACACATTATTTTATCCCATGGTGACAAGCCGTGAGCAAGGTTCAGGTTTAGGCCTCTCGATTGCTCATAATATTGCCCGTTTACACTCGGGAAGGATCGATTGCCTCTCCAGCGCAGGGCACACAGAATTTATCATTTCATTACCAATTTTAAGCGCTAAATAATTTCGACAGTACCTACCCATACCGTATGAGGAAGCAAGATGCGAATTAGTGAACAAGTGTGGATCCTCGACGATGACAGCTCGATACGCTGGGTACTCGAAAAGGCACTGCAAGGTGCTAAGCTCAGCACCGCCAGCTTTGCCGCCGCCGAATCCCTGTGGCAGGCATTAGAAATATCGCAACCGCACGTGATAGTGTCGGACATCCGTATGCCCGGCACGGACGGTTTAAGCCTGCTCGAACGATTGCAGGTGCATTATCCCCATATTCCCGTGATCATTATGACAGCGCACTCAGACTTAGACAGTGCAGTGAGTGCCTATCAAGCGGGCGCATTTGAGTATCTGCCTAAACCCTTCGACATCGATGAGGCTATCTCTCTGGTTGAGCGCGCACTTACCCATGCCACTGAACAGAGCCCTGCACCCGCGCAGGAAACCCAAGTCAAAACACCCGAAATCATAGGTGAAGCGCCAGCGATGCAGGAAGTGTTTCGCGCCATAGGCAGGCTTTCACGCTCATCGATCAGCGTGCTGATCAATGGTCAATCGGGTACGGGAAAAGAGTTAGTGGCTGGCGCTTTACACAAGCACAGCCCACGTAAAGATAAGCCGTTTATCGCGCTGAACATGGCAGCGATCCCTAAGGATTTGATCGAATCTGAGCTATTCGGCCACGAAAAAGGTGCCTTCACTGGCGCAGCCAATGTCCGCCAAGGTCGCTTCGAACAAGCAAACGGTGGCACGCTCTTTTTAGATGAAATCGGCGACATGCCGCTAGATGTACAAACACGATTACTCAGAGTGCTTGCCGACGGTCAATTCTACCGTGTCGGTGGTCATAATGCAGTGCAAGTGGATGTGCGTATCATAGCGGCGACCCACCAAGATCTTGAATTATTAGTGCAAAAAGGCGGCTTTAGGGAAGACTTATTCCATCGCCTCAACGTGATCCGCGTGCACTTACCGCCACTGTCACAAAGACGGGAAGACATTCCCCAACTCGCCACCCATTTCCTCGCCTCTGCAGCAAAGGAAATTGGCGTAGAAACTAAGATCATGACCAAGGAAACCGCGGTAAAACTCTCCCAATTACCTTGGCCTGGTAATGTCCGACAACTTGAAAACACCTGTCGTTGGTTAACCGTAATGGCATCGGGGCAAGAAATTTTACCCCAAGATTTACCGCCAGAATTACTGAAAGACCCTGTGAGTGTCACCCACACGGCGAAAGGCAGCCAAGATTGGCAATCGGCACTAACTGAGTGGATAGACCAAAAACTCTCGGAAGGAAACAGCGATCTGTTAACTGAGGTGCAGCCCGCATTCGAGCGCATACTGCTAGAAACTGCGCTGCGCCATACTCAAGGCCATAAACAGGAAGCGGCGAAACGTTTAGGCTGGGGACGAAATACCTTAACGCGGAAATTAAAAGAACTGTCGATGGATTGAGTAGATAAAATAACGTTACTACTCGTTATATCAATACAAGCTTATTCATATCAAACAATAAAAAGGGATATCTTCACATCCCTTTTTATTTTAAATTAATTTTCATTGGCATGAATTAAATATGCCAAATCTAAAAAATTAGAATTGATAATGCATACCTACAGCGAATTGCTTAATATCAGTGTCAATATCTTTTAATCCTAAATAGCTACGGTCGGCATCTAAATCACCTGTAGTGACATCATAGCTTACACGGATATTTAAGTGCTCTGTTACGGCGGCATTAACACCTACACCATAAGTCCAACCAAAACCAGTAAAGTCTTCATCGTAACCATAGCCATCAACATTCGCCGCCATAGATGCAATACCCACTTTGGCATAGGCAGAAAAAATATCATTAATTTGTGCAGTAAATTTAGGTGTGAAGCTTAATGCACCTGCACTAATATCAACATCCTTATCGCCTAAGTCACCAGTGGCAAACAGGTTAGCTTCTAAACCAAACCATTCATTGAAGTTATAGCCACCGTATACGCCTACACCAGTACCGGTTTCTGAACCATCAAAAGCATCAGCTGTGACTCTATTTAATGCACCACCCACATAAAATCCAGTAGTGTCGGTTGCTGCAGAGACTTGAGTGGCCGCTAATGCTGATAGTAAAGAGATAGCAACAATTGATAATTTATTCATCATAATTCCCTAATGATTTAACGAAAGTATTAGACGGCGCGGATATTACAATAAGCAATTCAGAAGTGTCATGGTTTAAATTATCAAAATACAAATCATACAGCATTGATTCAGCTTGAGTCGGAAAATGGAAGTTATTGTTATTCGTTATGTGGCTAAATAATATTTACTGTAAGTATTATTTTTAAATTGAAACTATTAATAACTTTAACTTAACACCCGCAACAGCCCTATAAAACTCGCATATAGCCAACGGATGAGGGAACGACGCCTTCTCACATCCAAACATTTGGATACGACAACTCTGCCAGACGCCACACAAGTAATACGTGTACGCCAAAGAAATAATGGCCAGACATGGACTCGATAAGCTTGGTTAGCAATGTCGAGATCAATTTTCTGCGGTAAGTAATAAAGATGTTTACGCAGGACTAACTGACTCCAAGCCCCCGCTATCACAGGAGATACGGTACTATCTGCTTGATTTACTATCGAAGATTTCTGTTCCATCAGGAGCGTGATTTCTGCATTCATAGGAATGCTAACGTCAGAAACCACAGATTCGGCTATCAACTCAAAGCGAGTCGATAGCCTATGATAGCGGCATATCAATCGAGTGGAATGATCCCATCTGTGACTTTGCTTCTGCATCCATGCCATAACTTGCCCTTAATTTATGTTTCGTTTACATCAGGTTTAACCGGATCTTGGTGAATAATCACCTCAGCATCTTCGAAGGCGGCTTTGACTCTTATCCCTGTTGTATCGGCAATACTGTGGGCTTCATTCAAACTCAAATTGCCATCGAGTTCTAAATGAAATTGAATAAAAACAGTTTTGCCTGCTTGACGAGTGCGTAAATCATGCAGCCCTTGCACCCGTGGATCTTCCATCGCGATTTGCGTAATTTGCTGGCGAGTTTCTTCGTCTAGCTCTCTGTCTAACAAGGCTTGAATTGAGCGATAACCTAAGCCAAAGGCTTGATGACCGATATAAAATGCAATCATTACCGCAAATAAACCGTCAGCCCACCACCAACCGTATTGCGCTAATACTAATGCCAACAATACCGCACCATTAAGGAATAAATCTGATTTATAGTGCAGCGAATCAGCTTCAACCACAGTACTTTTTGTCGCCGCTAATGCGCGTTTCTGCAACATGACTAAAGCTAACGTCATCACAATCGCTATGATAGAAACAACTACACCTATGGTGGCATTTTCAACCGGAACAGGTGTTAATAGACGCTCGCCACCATAGAAAAGTAATAAAAATGCGGAGCCCATAATAAAGGCGGATTGCGCTAGAGATGCTAACGGCTCAGCCTTACCATGGCCATATCTGTGGTCATGATCCGGCGGCACAAGCGCGTAACGAATGGCAATAAAATTGATAATAGAAGCGAGAGCATCGGCAAAGGAATCCGTCAAAGATGCCAACATACTGGCAGAGCCGGAATAAAGCCAAGCGAACATCTTGATAAGAATAAGGATCAAAGCGGTAGCCACGGAAGCGCGGCTAGCCAGTTTGACCCAAAAATCGTATTGGGAAGTTTGAGTCATAAGGGATCTATCTTGGGAAGCTATGACCCTATTGTATATCAGCTAAGACGCTTAACCGCGAGGTTCTTTACCAGCTTGTGCTTCAAATCGCGCTTTAAACTGAGCTTGCTGCTCTGGTGTCAGCAGATTAAATATTTGATTATGCAGCTTCATACGTTCAATGGCTTGAGTTTGACGCTGCTCTTGCTGCGCACTCATCAGTGCCTTTGCTTGTGTTTCATCAAAACTAGGCGCGGTAATTAAGGCCTGCATCTCAGTGCGATGTGCCAAGCGTTCCTCTTTCGTTGGACGATTATCAGCGCGCGTGGCTTTCTGATCGGCAAACAACTTTTTGACGTCAGCTTTCTGGGCATCCGTTAAATCGAGCCCTTCAAACATACGATGCATGCCACCGTGGTCCATATGTCGGCCGCCATGTTCCATGCGGTCGCCTTTATGGAATTCAGATTTAGAGAAGTCACAGCCAGCATCCTTAGGTGCAGCATTAACTGCCGTCGCGAAAACCGCAGAACTCGCTAGAATGGCAAACAGGCTCGCTTTCAAAGGTGATAATGTTTTCATAGTGTTAACCTCGATGGTTCAACTTTAATATGGCAAGTAATAAGACACAGTGACGACCCTTTTAAGCCGAGTCACTTTCGACCCTTCCAGTCTAACCCCCTATATGTAAGTGAGGGCGTTGCCTGAGTAAATCACTGTAAAGTTGCATCAATTCAAAAGGTGGCCGACATTCTGTCATTGATGCGCCTTGAATTGAATCACCCTAGACGCTCTGAAACTCTTATCCTGAGGCTGCTTGGGTATAACAGATTCTCTATTCTTTACTTTGGCTTACATTGCTACACAGCAATTGACATCAAAACAGGTATACTCAGCCAAAGCGCTAAAAGTGCCAGTATTACATGGGCGCATAAGGCCATATTACAGAGATTAAGGAACAATATGAGTCGGATATTATTAATCGATGACGATCTGGGTTTATCTGAGCTGCTAGGGCAACTGCTCGAGTTAGAAGGGTTTCAGTTAACCTTGGCTTACGATGGTAAACAGGGTTTAGATCTGGCACTAAATGCGGATTACGATCTAATCTTACTCGATGTCATGCTACCTAAATTGAACGGTTTTGAAGTCCTGCGTGCACTGCGTCAGCACAAGCAAACGCCAGTATTAATGCTGACCGCTCGCGGCGATGAAATCGATCGCGTTGTTGGGCTTGAAATTGGCGCCGATGATTATCTGCCAAAGCCGTTTAATGACAGAGAGTTAATCGCCCGTATCCGCGCCATTATTCGTCGTTCGAACTTAACAACCCAAGAAATCCATGCCGCACCAGCCCAAGAGTTTGGCGATCTGCGCTTAGATCCATCGCGCCAAGAAGCTTACTGTAATGAGCAATTAATCATACTCACAGGCACAGAATTCAATCTGCTGCACACCCTTGCGCTGCACGCGGGAGAGTTGATGAATAAGGAAGAGTTGAACGAGAAAGTACTCGGCAAAAAACTCATGCCCTTCGATCGCAGCTTAGACATGCATTTATCGAATCTACGTAAAAAACTCCCCGAGCGTAGCGATGGTCGGCCAAGGGTGAAAACCATCCGTGGCAAAGGTTATATTTGGCTCCCTTAATGGCGGTATCGACTGTGCCTAATCGTTTATTTATCAAATTATTGCTCGGATTCTGGCTCTGCAGCTCGCTGATCATTGCCTTGGTCGGTCTGTTGCCATTGCTGCAACAGAGTCACGACCGTGCGCCGCTGCCACCTCACCTTGAAAAAGTCCTATCGACTATAGCTAAGCGCATTCAAGAAAACCCCGCCTTACTGGAGTCCGATTTTCTTCGCCGCTGGGAAAGACATCGAGACATGGAAGGCAAGCCGCTACGGGTCTATCTTGTCAACAGCCAAGGTCAAGTGGTCAACACCCACAGAGTGAGTCGCGGTGTGCGCAGCTTTATGCTGATGGCAGATGAAGAAAAACAACCGATTAGCCATCAATTTAAAGATGAGTTGGTGTTTGGTCCCTATCAATTTAATCTGGGCGCTGAAACCTATTCACTCTACGGCCGCTTGCCGGATAACCATCCGCGGCCTTGGTTTTTCTTCTTCGCCGAAAATAAGTTATTAACTTTAAGCTTAGCAATTTTCCTATCGGGATTATTATGTGGCCTGCTCGCGTGGCATTTAGGTAAGGCATTAAATTCACTTAAAAAGAGTGCTAATGCCCTCGCAGAGGGTGACTTAAGTCACCGAGTCGATAAGTCCACTACACAGCGTAAAGATGAAATAGGCCAATTAGCTAAGGCCTTCAATAGCATGGCCGACTCCATCGAATCTATGATGAACAATCAACAGAGATTGATGGGCGATATTTCCCATGAGCTACGTACCCCGCTCACCCGTTTACAATTGTCGTTAGCCCTCGCCCGTAAAAAGGGCCAGCAAACGGCAGAAACGGATCGTATCGGCTATGAAGCAGAGCAACTCGAAAAGCTTATCAGTGAATTGTTAGAACTCTCGCGGGTCAAGCTCAGCACTAACGAAACCAAAGTACATTTAGGCTTGGCCGAATCCCTGAGCCAAGTTTTAGACGATGCGGAATTTGAAGCAGAACAGCAAGGTAAAAGCATTACTATCGATATAGATGAAGAAATTGAGTTAGCGCATTTTCCTAAATCACTTTCCCGCGCGATTGAAAACCTGCTGCGTAACGCGATCCGTTATGCCGCAAGCGATATTCACCTGCAGGCGAGTGCGACGGCTGATCAAGTACAAATTACCATAAAAGACGATGGTCCAGGCATAGATGCCGCCGAACTCGATGCCATTTTTAAACCTTTCTACCGCCCCGACTCGGCACGACAAAGAGAAAGCGGTGGCTGGGGACTTGGGCTGGCGATCACTGAAGCGGCGATTACCGCCCACAAAGGTAAGATTAAAGCCGAGAACCGTATCCCAACCGGACTTGAAGTGACGATCACGCTGCCGAGGTAGCCGATATGAAGAACAAGTATAGGAGGCAGAACTAATGGTTTAGTCGTAATTGGCAACACCTCGGCGTTGCCATCGTGTTAAAACGTAGGAAACGGGATTACAGCTTAACTAATACACGCCCCGTGACTTGACCTTGGATAATTTTATTCGCGAAATCAGGCACCTCTGCCAATGAAATCTGCTGGCAAGCTTGCTGATAGAAATGTGCAGGCAGTGCTTTAATCACAGCTTCCCACGCCGCTTTTCGTTTCTCAAATGGACAAGAAACAGAATCGATTCCCAGCAAACTCACTCCTCGTAAAATAAATGGCATTACGGTTGTGGGTAATGCAAAACCGCCCGCTAAACCACAGATAGCGGCGGCGCCACCGTATTGCATTTGCGCTAATGCTTTGGCGAGGATCTTGTTGCCAACGGTATCGACCACACCCGCCCAGCGCTGCGCCTCAAGCGGCTTAGCATCTTGTTCAAGCTCACTGCGATCAATCACTTCTGCGGCACCAAGCTCCTTCAATAAAGGCGCATTCTGTTCAACTCGACCACTGCAGGCGACCACACGATAGCCAGCATTGGCGAACAAAGTCACCGCCACAGAACCCACACCACCACTGGCACCTGTGACAAGAATATCCCCACTTTGCGGTGTTATCCCAGCCTGTTGCAGCGCTTGCACGCACAACATAGCCGTAAGCCCAGCAGTGCCTATCATCATGGATTTAGCGGCATCACAACCTTGCGGCATGGGCACCAGCCAGTCGGCTTTAACTCGCGCTTTTTGCGCCATACCACCCCAGTGGTTTTCGCCCACGCCCCAGCCCGTCAAAATCACCTGATCGCCAACTTGGTATCTTGCATCCGTCGATTCGCGCACCACGCCCGCAAAATCGATGCCTGGTACCATAGGAAACTGACGAATGATTTTGCCAGCACCGGTCACAGCTAAACCATCTTTATAATTCAGCGAGGAATAGGCGACATCAACCAAGACTTCCCCTTCTGGCAAATCAGCTTCTGTAATTTGTGAAACTTGAGCAAACGTGCGTTTATCTTCTTGCGTCAGTAGTAAGGCATCAAACATGAATCGCTCTCCGAAGGCCAAACCGTATTAAACGATATTCAAAAAGTTACCATAAAAGGCATAGACGCTATTAACAAGCAGACTTATGGCTAATAGTAAATGCTGAGATCTAAACAGATTAAAGATAATGACCCAGAGTGATCAAGCGCAAGAGATGGCAAGATCTAGCGTCTTTATTGCTTTAAACTCGCTTGCTGTAAAGCGCCACTTTGACCCCAGTAGCGGGCAAACTCAGTCAAGGTCATTCCGGCATTATTCGTTAGGCTCGCATCGCATTCTTTCGCGTATAGCCGCTTTACGATATTGAATTCGGCCTTAATCACAGCGCCCATCATTGCCGTATTACCACGCTTATCTTGTAAACAAGCATTAGCACCATGCTCAAGCAATAAATCCGTTGCAGCCTCTTGGCCGTTATAGGCCGCCACCATTAGCGCGGTATAGGTTTGACTATTTCTCTGGTCAATAGGGAAGCCCGCATCGAGAAAATGCTCAAGCACTGTGATATCGCCGGTACGCGCTGCAGCAAAAAAGTAGTCCACCAGCAATTGTACTTGTGCGGTATCGGGCTCGTCTGTTTGACTTGCAGTTGCGGATGTAACCAATGGTGCTTGAAGCGAACCCGCCCCCATTGCCACCGACATACTCAGGGCCACAATAATCAATAATAAGATAGCAATAGTGTGTTTCATCAATGGCTCCCAGCACAGCTAAAATAGAGATTTAAACAATAAGAGGTGACGAAATGCCCGCAAGACGCCCTCTTAAACTGGGCAGAAAAGAGCTTGTTTACGTCTTGCGGGACTTACTGGGTTCGGACTGTTAACGCGCAAATCTCTGCGACCCAAACAGTCCTAAAAATAACGACATCAGATTGAACGCTGTTTAACGTCGGCCAGATCACCCTTTACGGCCTTGGTTAAACGCTCACCAAACTCTGGGTCTGCACGATAAAAGTGACTGAGCATCTGATGTTTCACATTGGCATCGTTCACTTTGCCTAAGTCACCGGCCAAGTTAGTGATCAGATCTGCTCTATCTTGCTTGCTCAAGCTGCGATAAAAGACGCCCGCTTGGCTAAAGTTATCCTGCTTGCTAATAGCCGTTTGTTGCACAGTCCCCGTCAGCGCAGTTGTTACCGCACGATAACGATTATCTTCGGCCAAGGCTAAATGTACGCTCGGTTGATAGTTCACATCGGACTGGGTATGCCCCATATTGCCCGCACCTTCTTGGTTGTGGTTTGCCACCGCCACTAAGGGTTTATTAATCGGCAATTGCGACAAATTCGTGCCGAGTCGATACAGCTGAGTATCGGCGTAGGAGAACATACGGCCTTGCAGTAATCTGTCTTCCGAAGGCTCAATCCCTGGGATCAAATTCGATGGCGCAAATGCCGCTTGCTCAGTCTCTTGGAAGAAGTTTGCAGGCATGCGGTTCAGCGTCATAGTGCCCACTTTTTGTTCTGGCACATCTAGCCACACCTTAGTGGCATCTAACGGGTTGTAATCAAAATTATTAAGCTCAGTCGGGTCGAGTAATTGAACGTACAGATCCCACTTAGGATAGTTACCCTTGTTGATCTCACTGTAAAGATCATCAGTTAAATGGTTAAAGTTTTGCCCTTGGACTTTAACCACTTCATCGGGACGTAAGCCTTTAACACCTTGCAGACTCTTCCAGTTAAATTTCACGTATTTAACTTGGTTATCTCGATTCACAAATTTGTACGCATGCACACCGAAACCGTCCATTTCACGATAACTGGCAGGTACACCTAAGTTACTGTAAACCTGAGTCAACATATGGGTTGAACCCGCTTCGTGACTGAAAAAATCGAAGAAACGATTCGGATCTTGCATATTGGTCACTGGCGATGGTTTGAGTGAATGCACCATGTCAGGAAACTTGATCGCATCGCGAATGAAGAATACGGGTAAGTTATTACCCACTAAGTCCCAGTTACCTTGGTCCGAATAAAATTTGGTCGCAAACCCACGGGGATCACGCAGCGTTTCTGGCGAACCTTTTGAGTGGATCACGGTAGAAAAGCGCACAAATACGGGCGTCACTTTACCTTTTTGTGCAAAGGGTGCCGCTTGGGTTAGGTTACTAAAATCGCCACTCGATACAAACTCACCATGGACACCTGTGCCTCTGGCGTGGACGACACGCTCAGGAATACGCTCACGGGCAAAGCGTTGTAGCTTCTGGATAAGCTGCACATCTTGCAATAACACGCTGCCATTACTGCCCGCTGTGGTCGAGTTTTGGTTATCACCCACAGGTGCACCATTGTCACGTGTCAGGGTATTTGTTGGTAAAGTTTGAGCCTGTACATTCAATGTCAGACCCATAGAAATAATTAAAAGGCTTTTAGTAAGATGCATAACAGTTCCTCTTCTATGCATAACGCCAAGCTCTTTTCTGCCTGCCCGCAGTATAGTTCTGAATTTGTAATTAGAAGAAACGATCTTTATCGATTATACGAATCAATAAAACCTATTAGACATAAATTGGCAACAACAAAAAGTCACATTGTCAGATACTGAAGCTAGAGATTGTGGACTAAAACCTCTCGGTTTTAGTCTATTGCGAAGTGGATAAACGTGGGGTGATTAAGAGATATTTAGCGATTGATTGAGCTTCACAACAAGAGCCGTAAGCTAGCATTAATCCTTAATCCCCATCAGTTTTAATCGCCGGTACAAGGCATTACGGCTGATCCCTAAACGCTTAGCGCATTGGCTCACATTGCCATTACAGGCTTGGTATGCCTGCAGCACATTGCTATAAATCACCTCATTTAGGGAATCCGATTGAACCTGTGTGACATTCGGCTCCACAACGAACTTGCCACTTGGCAGGGGTGATACTGAATGTTGACGGCTTACCTCCTTAAATTCTTCACATAAGGGTGCAGCTTGCAACAGGTCTTCTTTTAACGGCTCGCATGTGAGTTTGGCCGCCAGATAATCGGGTAAATGTTGCCAATTGAGGGTATTGTCCCCTTCTGCCATCAAGCAAGCGACTTGCATGAGGTTATCCAGCTCACGCAAATTCCCCGGCCAGTCGTATTGCATCATTTTCCCTAACAGTTCTGGGCAGATATCCTGCGCGGCGATACGATGTTTACGATGCAATTTATGGATAATACGCTCGATATCCAGCCGCTCCCGCAGCGCAGGCAAGCGCACTTGCAAGCCATTGAGTCGGTAGAACAGATCCTGCCGAAACAGCCCTTGAGTCACCTGTTGTTCTAAATCCATATGGGTTGCGGCAATGATTTGGATATCGACTTTAAAGCTTTGATTACTGCCAACGGGTACCACTTCGCGCTCTTGCAATACTCTGAGTAAACGACTCTGGGCTGCCAGCGGCATTTCGCCAATTTCATCTAAAAACAAAAAACCGCCGTGGGCTTGGCGAATTTTACCGATAAATCCAGTGCGGTTTGCCCCAGTAAAAGCGCCTGCCTGATAACCAAAAAGTTCAGATTCGACTAACTCGGCAGGCAATGCCGCGCAGTTCACCGCCACTAAGGGCTCGGTGCGACGCGCGCTCTGGGCATGGAGCTTTTTAACAAACTGCTCTTTACCGACGCCCGTTTCTCCGAGCACTAGCAGCGGAATTTGCTTGGTGATCACCTTATTGGCATGTTGCCAAGCGCGTTCTAATAGAGGATCGCGAAACCGAACCCCCAATTGATTGAGCGATTTATTGCTCATCGCAACTCGACCCTTAGCGCTGGGAATATTTAAGGATTGAGTCTGTAAATGCAAAGCTAAATGTTGATTAAAGCCACCCGCACGGCTCCAATTATCGCCTAAGTACTGTTCGACGGCATCGCCCACCTTGGCATGATTAAGCAATTGTTTCGCCATGGGATTACAACCCACGATTCGACCATCACTATCGGCAATCACTATGCCCTGCCAACCCGAATTCAACAGATTTGGCTGCGCCGCTAAATCGATTCGATAATGACTATCGGGCAGATGGCACAAAAGCGCGGTCTCGACCTGCTGCGCCAAACTGGACACTAACATCAGCGTCTGCTGGGTGTGCCTTTGCTGCTCGCTGGTGATATCTATCACCCCGAGCATCTCACCTTGGGGGGAAAATATCGGGCAAGCAGTGCAACTCATAAAACGATTCTGGCGAATAAAATGCTGCTCACCCACTACAGAGACCGCTTGTTTGGCGGTGAGCGCCGTCCCTATCGCATTGGTGCCTTTGTGCTGTTCGAGCCAATTCACCCCAATATCCAAAGCCACGTCCGCCAATTTTGTGGAGTAACGGCTCACGCCCCAGTGCCTAAGCACATAACCCTCGGCATCGGAGAGCAGGAGTCGGCTATTAGAATGCGCCATCAACTGATTGAACAAAGGCAAGGCATGGGATTGCACTAATGCTATGAGCATTTGATATTGCTCATGTTTCTGCTTTAGTCCGCAGGCATCGAGCCTAAGATCTTGGGGTAACTGAAATTCTGACAAGCCAGCGCCAATGCTGCGCTGCCACGAATCGGCCAACCACGCCTGTGTCGATGGTAAATGCGGTTTAACTGTCATAGCCGTGTCCCCCGAGCTGTGTTCCGTTTCGGCACAATTGCTGTGTGCCACTCAATGACAAAGTAACCACAGGACACACTTCTCTCCCTGAGTGCCCATACTTATTCAAATCTGCAAAATTAGCTTTTCATCATACTGTTAGCACAACAAGTGTACAACTCCTGCCAGTTTGGCACTCTCCTTGCGATGCTCACTTGGTATGCAAGCCTAAGGTGTTGCATAAGAGAACACTAAGCCAATCAATAGGATTGGCTTAAAGCAAAACGAAAAATATTTAAAAAGGCATCCAGCAGAGATGCATCAACAAGACTCCCTTGCTGAAGCCAAGAGCGTAAAAATCGCCAACGCCCAGCATGCCATCAACAAGAAGGAATGATTTTATGATTTATGCTCAACCCGGAACCGCAGGCGCAATCGTTAACTTCAAAGAAAAATACGCTAACTTCATCGGCGGAAAATGGGTCGCCCCAGTCAATGGCAAATACTTCGACAATCGCTCACCCGTGAATGGCCAAAATTTTTGCCAAATCCCACGCTCCGATGCCCAAGATATTGAATTAGCATTAGATGCTGCCCACGCAGCCAAAGACGCTTGGGGTAAAACCTCAGTCACCGAGCGCTCAAACCTGTTACTGCGCATTGCCGATCGCGTCGAGCAAAATCTCGAATACTTAGCCGTTGCCGAAACCTGGGAAAACGGTAAAGCGGTGCGTGAAACCTTAAACGCCGACTTGCCCTTATTCGCCGATCACTTCCGCTACTTTGCGGGTTGTATCCGCGCACAGGAAGGCAGCGCCGCCGATATTGATGGCAACACAGTCAGTTATCACTTCCCAGAGCCTTTAGGCGTGGTCGGCCAGATCATTCCTTGGAACTTCCCGCTCTTAATGGCGGCATGGAAAATCGCCCCTGCGCTGGCGGCAGGTAACTGTGTGGTACTCAAGCCTGCAGAGCAAACACCGGTATCGATTTTGGTCTTGCTCGAACTGATTGAAGACCTATTACCTGCGGGGATCCTTAACGTAGTCAACGGCTTTGGTGCCGAAGCAGGACAAGCACTGGCCACCAGCAAACGCATCGCTAAATTGGCCTTTACGGGTTCCACCGAAATTGGCTATCACATTTTAAAATGCGCCGCCGAGTCCTTAATTCCATCGACCGTTGAGCTTGGCGGTAAGTCGCCTAACGTGTTTTTTGCCGATGTGATGGACCATGAAGACGAATATTTAAATAAAGCCGTCGAAGGTATGTTGCTGGCCTTCTTCAACCAAGGTGAAGTCTGTACTTGCCCATCACGGGTGCTAGTCCAAGAGTCGATTTTCGATCGCTTTATTGAAAAAGTGCTCGCCCGTGCACAAACCATTAAGCAAGGCGATCCCTTAGATACCGACACTCAAGTTGGCGCTCAAGCCTCCAAAGAACAGTTCGATAAAATCTTAAGTTACTTAGCCATAGGTAAGGCTGAAGGTGCAGAAGTGCTATTGGGCGGCACACTTTGCCAACTCGATGGCGGTCAAAGCGAAGGTTATTACATCAGCCCAACCATTATGAAAGGCCACAATAAGATGCGTATCTTCCAAGAAGAGATCTTCGGCCCTGTGATTTCAGTCACCACCTTCAAAGATGAAGCCGAAGCCTTAGCGATCGCGAACGATACTGAGTACGGCTTAGGCGCTGGCGTGTGGACGCGAGACATGAATACAGCTCAACGTATGGGACGCGGCATTCAAGCGGGCCGCGTTTGGATTAACTGTTACCACGCCTATCCTGCCCATGCCGCCTTTGGTGGTTACAAAAAATCCGGCATCGGCCGCGAAACTCATAAGATGATGCTCAACCATTATCAAAATACGAAGAATCTCTTGGTGAGTTACGATGTGAATCCACTGGGTTTCTTCTAAGAAGCTTTGTGAAGAATGGTTTTATCTAAGAGGCTGCTATAAAGGACGTCTCTAACCTGCTACAGCAGTTGTTCTTAGCGGTTGCAGCTAAGCGTTGTTGAAAATGGTGTATTAGCAGTGATTGCTGTGCAGAAGTCACATAAATAAGAAAGGGCGATTCGCCCTTTCTTTGTTTCTGCCTCATATATTAATAAATCAAATTTCTACACAAAAAATACTTACAAAAACATACCGCCAGAAGCTTCGATACGCTGGGCATTAATCCAAGCAGCCGCAGGCGATAGCAAGGCACTAATCGCGCCGCCGATATCGTCAGGCAAGCCCACACGTCCTAACGCAGTTTGCTGCGCTAAAAACTGATTCATCTGTTCATTATCCCGTACTGCGCCGCCGCCAAAATCTGTTTCAATCGCCCCAGGGGCAAGCATATTGACCCGAATACCCCGTGGGCCTAACTCCTTCGCCCAATACTTAGTCATAGTTTCGACCGCGCCCTTCATAGTGGCATACGCGCCAAATCCGGGAATCGCAAAGCGCGTCAAGCCGGTGGAAATATTGACAATGCTTCCCCCATCCATCAGCTGCGGCAATAAGGTTTGAGTCAAAAAGAACGGCCCTTTAACGTGGATGTTCATCAAGGTATCGAACTGTTCGATACTGGTTTCCACCATAGGCACATGAATCCCGATACCAGCATTGTTAATCAAATAGTTAAACGACTCCCGCTGCCAAGTCTGAGCTAATATAGTGCTCACTTGGGTGGCAAACTCGGCAAATGAGCCGCTATCGCTCACATCCAGCGGCAGTGCTACCGCTTTGCGTCCCAGCCATTCAATCTCGGCAACCACTTCAGCGGCCGCTGCAGCATTCGTTTGATAGGTCAGGATAATATCTATCCCCTGCGCCGCTAATTTCAGGGCAGTGTTTTTACCTAAACCGCGGCTAGCGCCAGTGATAAGTGCAATTGGAGTCGTGTTCATGGTCAGTCCTTATAATCGTCGCTGGAAGTGAAATCTAAGCCTTGAGGCCTAACACAGCTTATTACTTGCAATTAACGAGATAAACACACTATAAATGCTAAGACTGTTAGCCAATAAAGGACAATCGCCGTGCAAGATCGACTGCAAGCCATGCAAATTTTTATGCGGGTCGCTGAATTACAAAGCTTTACCCAAGCGAGCGTCAGCTTAGGTCTATCGAAAACCCATGTGTCGAATGTGGTGGCGCAGTTCGAAACCTTTCTAGGTGCGCGCTTGTTACAACGCACCACGCGGACGGTACGCTTAACCCAAGATGGTCAGAGCTGTTACGAGCGCTGTAAAAGCTTACTGGCGGAATTTCAAGAATTAGAAAGCCTGTTCCAACTGCAAGCCGAGCAAGTGTCGGGACGGCTCAGAGTCGATATGTCGACTGGCATTGCCCGCAACTTAGTGCTCCCTAAACTGGCTGAGTTTATTGAGCAATATCCGCATATCGAGCTTGAACTAAGCAGCACAGATCGTAAGGTAGATGTCATTGCCGAAGGATTCGATTGTGTGATTAGGGTCGGCAGTGTGCAGCAAGAAGGATTAATAGCGAAAAAGCTGGGGCATTTTAAGATGCTGAACTGTGTCAGCCCAGCTTATATTGCCCAATACGGTAAACCCGAAAGCCTTGAAGATTTGACCCAACAAAACCACAAACTCGTCCACTACGTAAGCCAATTAGGTGGCACTGACTCAGGCTTTGAATATCAAGATCCCCACACTCATCAAGGGAACCTTACTATCCAACTGCCTAAATTGATTACGGTAAATAATGCCGATGCCTATAGCTCAGCCTGCTTGGCGGGGCTGGGGATCATTCAAGTTCCCAACATAGGGGTGGCTAAGTATTTACACACTGGAGAGTTGGTCGAGATCCTGCCAAATTACCCTGCGCCACCTATGCCTGTAAGCTTGCTGTATCCCCACAGGCGGCATTTATCTAAACGCCTGCAAGTCTTTATGGCATGGTTAAATCAGCAGATGACGCCATTTTTAGTCCCACATTAGAGACTTTTCGATGGCCGCTAAACGTTGAGCCAATTCGGCCATAGCGGCGGCCGTTTGCGGATCGCTTTGGGGATCAACAACTTCAATCAGCTTAAGTTTTGGCCGCGCCGTTAACCAAGAGCTGCCCGCAGTAATGACTAAATCCAGCACAAACTGACCGTAATAGTGCAGTCGCAAGCGGTTATCGGCTATGGGCCAGTGTGAGTGCAGTAAAAATGAATCATACATTTGCGCCAAAGATGTCGTCGCAATGAGCTTAAACGCTTCATCAAGCAGACTAAACTCGGTTGATTCTTCGAAGGGACAATCAAAAGAAGTAATGACCAAATACCCCGAGGTTTTATTGGGTAAAACGCAGCGGTATTGGCCTTCAATCACTAGGCCAGCAATAAAGGTATGAGTATGTTGGCCATTGAAATACAAAGGCATTTTCAGTGGATTAAGCTCAAGTCCATCAGTACGTGCTGTTAGCAGTGAAAATGCCGTTATCGGTTGCATCCCTTACCCCACTTATCTCGTCTACCTATCTCGCCTACTTATCCGCGAAAACACACGTCACGTGGCTCTTGCGGATTCAAATACTAGGACTGGCGGCTTTTCCAATAACAGCCCAATAAGATCAAGTAACCGACAAAATATGCCACGAGATCGAGTGGATCAAAATGGCTACCTATCACTATCCGCGCCAAGCGATTTCCGCCCAAGCCTAGCTTGTCGACTAAACCCCAATACTGGCCAAACTCGATAGCAAAGGCAAACAGCAATACCGCAAACGCCAGCCAAGGAGTTTGAAATAAGCGCTTAATGCCATCGCCGGTGTTTTTTGCTGCGGTATTTTCTACCGGATAGGTGACAGGAACGACAACGCGCGCCATACAAAACAGTAAGATCACCACCAATACATCGCCCACAAAACCACGGATAAAACCCGCAGGTGCATATAAAGCGATTAAGACTTCAGTCAAAAATAATAAAACGGCATAAATACAAAAGGATTTACGACTCGGATTGCGGCTGATAAAAGCGCGAATAACGGCGGTAGACATAAATAAGTTAATCCCTTCACTCGGTTGAGATGGCAGAATTTACCTTAATACCAATAGGTTAACAAGGACACTTAAGTTGACATTTAAGGCTCACCACACGAGCAAGCGCACCACTCAAACCCATCAATTCGATAAATATTCGCCCCTCAAAATTTAAGCGAGGTTTAAGTTTGGGTTAAGTAGCCTACACCTAAACCCACTTAGGAGCGTCACCTCATGTCATCAAGCACACTGCAAACCATTAAAGTCTGGGACCTGTTGATCCGCATATTCCATTGGTCACTCGTCGGCTTTTTCACCTTAGCCTATCTCACAGAGGGCGAAGACGAATGGATGGCCATCCACAGTTACGCAGGTTATAGCATCTTAATTTTACTCGTATTTCGCCTGTTATGGGGCGTGGTGGGTACCCACAATGCGCGCTTTAGCAACTTTATCACTCGCCCTAAAGAAGTGCTGGTGTACCTCAAAGGGCTCATCACGGGCAAAGCCAAAGACTACATAGGCCATAACCCCGCTGGGGCAATGATGATAGTGGCCTTGATTGCCAGCATAGCCATCACGGGGTTCTCGGGTATGGCTCTGTACGCCACCGACGGATACGGCCCATTAGCCACGAGCTTTTTCGCCACTTGGTCCGAAGGCGCATTAAAAGAAGTCCATGAATTCTTTGCCAACTTCACTGTGTTCCTTGTGGTCATCCATGTTGGCGGCGTCATCGTCAGCAGCCTATTACACAAAGAAAACTTAGTCAGAGCCATGGTCACGGGCAAGAAACAACGCCCAGTGGAACAAGAAGATTAATCCATTAGCCATTTTGCTTAGCAATAAGACATCCAGCCCAAAAGGAATGCCCTATGAACAGATTAACCAGACACACGAATAAAAGTCGCCTTGTCATAATAGCGATTTCCACCTTGCTGCTGACTAGCCTTAGCGTTAGCGCCGCCAACAGTAAAGTGCAAAGCCTACCACTGAGCGCCGAGCGCATTGGCACGCAACTGCAACGCTATCAAGCCCAAGGCGCAGGGCCCTTTACCGCCGCCGCAGGACAAAAGCTTTGGCTACAGGACATGGACGGTCGCAGTTGCGCCAGTTGCCATACCGCCAAAGTCACGGACATGGGGATGCACCAAAATACCCGTAAACCCATTGACCCTATGGCGCCGTCGATTACCACTGATCGTTTAACCGACTCAGCCAAAATCGAGAAATGGTTCACCCGTAACTGTAACTGGACCTTTAAACGCGACTGTACGCCGCAGGAAAAGGGTGATGCCTTACTTTGGTTAAGCCTGCAATAACCGCCAAATTTCGACCTTATCACTCATTCAATTAGAGCAATTAATACCTTCAACAGAAGGTAACGGCACAAAAAGGAAGATGTCATGACTAAACAAGCACACCCTATTAGTTGGTTCTTAGGTTCATCACTCACAGCCGCGGCATTAGCCATTGGCGTTATCGGTATCAGTCTAACCTTAACCGGCACAGGCTATGCAGACGATGGCCGCGAGCTCAGCCGCGCCATTCCACAAAATGCGGAATATACGGCAGAATGTGGCAGCTGCCACATGGCTTATCCCGCGAACTTACTCCCCGCCGACAAATGGCGCGCCATTACCACCAATCTTGAGAATCACTTTGGTGACAACGCCAGCCTAGATCCTCAAGTCACTGCTAGGATTGAGGAATATCTGGTTCAACATGCGGCGCAAAATGGTAAGGTGATGAAAAACAGCACGCCACTGCTTGCGGGCGCTGGGCCGCAGAAGATCACAGAACAGGCATTTTTTATTCGCAAACACGATGAGATCCCAAGGCGTATGGTGCAAGATAACCCCAAAGTCGGCTCATTCAGTCAATGCAGCAATTGTCACAACCTCGCCGAGAAGGGCATATTCGATGAAGATACCGTTAATATTCCTGGCTTTGGCCGTTGGGATGATTAGCAGTCCAAGCTGCAATGCCCACGACGATGATCTTTCAAACAAGGTGGTCGAGTGGGTTAAGGAGGGCAAGGTTTTGCCCTTCGACACCATAATGCAACGCTATGAATCACGGCTAAAGGGACGGTTGCTCGATCTCGAAGTCGAGCAAAAACATGGAAAGATCATCTACGAACTCGAAATCCTCCGTGACGATGGCATAGTGTATGAAATCAAGATTGACGCCAAAACCGGCGAGTGGCTAAAGGAAAAGGTCGACTGATGCGTTTGCTATTGATTGAGGATGATACCGATCTGGTCGCGCGCCTCATTCCCGCCCTTAACAAAGCGGGTTATACCGTCGAACACGCCGATAACGGTATTGATGGCGCCTTTTTAGGCGAAGAAGAAAACTTCGAAGCCGTGATCCTCGATCTCGGTTTACCCGGCAAACCCGGTCTACAAGTCCTCGGCCAATGGCGACAAAAAGGCTTAGCTATGCCAGTGCTGATCCTCACCGCTCGCGATGCGTGGCATGAGCGGGTCGACGGCCTCAAGGCGGGTGCGGATGATTACCTCGGCAAGCCTTTTCACATTGAAGAACTACTCGCAAGGCTCGAAGTGTTGATCCGCCGCCACTTTGGCCGCGCCGACAATGTGCTACAACATGCGGGCGTTTCCCTCGATGTCGACAAACAGGCCGTCACCAATGTCGACGGTGAAGTGATAGAGCTGACTAAGATTGAATATCGTCTGCTGCATTACTTAATGGTCAATCCCAGCAAAATCGTCTCTAAGTCAGAGCTCAGTGAACGCATTTATGAAGAAGATCAAATCAAAGACAGCAATGTTATCGAAGTGTACGTCAACCGCCTGCGCCAGCGCCTAGGCAAGGATTATATCGAAACCCGCCGCGGCCAAGGTTATCGACTCAAGGAGTAAAAGGCGTGTATTCACTCAAGGGTTATCTGACGCGCAATCTGCTGATCACGCTCACCTTTGCCATGGTGCTGTTACTGTATTTTCTGTACCAAGGTATCCAAGTATTAACCCAAGACTTTGTTGCCTCGCGATTACAACACGATGCCGACAGCCTGATCTCCGCCCTGAATCACAATCCCAATGGCACATGGGCGCTCACCTCAGACCGTTTACCCAATGTGTACCACAGGGTTAATTCTGGGCATTATTTTGCAATTCAAATCGGCGAACAAACTCTGCGCTCACGCTCTCTATTCGACCATAACGTAAACATGCTTAAGCTGACCGCTGGTGAACAACGCCAAGCCACTGAGTTTGTCGGCAAAGAACATTGGCTGATGTTCAGTCAGGCCGTAATCAAAGATGATCAATTAGTGACTCTGTGGGTGACAGAAGACATCAGCGAGCTCGAACAAACTCAAATACACTTTTTAGCCTTTGCCAGCGCGGCCGTGTTACTCACGATTGTTATTCTATTACTAGCGCAGTATCAGCTACTTAAACGCGGCTTTAAACCCTTAGAGCAGATGCCCGAAGCCATACGGCAAATGCGCACCCAAGGGCAAGAAATCAATCCAGATCAAATGCCGAGCGAAATCATCCCGCTGATTGAGGAGATAGATCGCTTAGTCAATCAATTGGGCCAGCGAGTGCAACGCTCCCGTAATGCCCTAGGTAACTTAGCCCACGAAATGAAACGTCCGCTACAAGGGCTGCAGTCCTACCTAGAAAGCCTTCCACCGGAACAGAGGAGTGAGGGCAGCAAGGTGCTCGCAAATCTGCACCACATCATCGAGAGAGAGCTTAAGCGCACTAAGATTGTCGGCCTGTCCACTCCAGGGCGTTATACAGTGCTCGATGAAGATCTCGCGCCGCTGATTCAAGTGATGCAGCGTATCTACCCAGACCGCATTATTCATAGCCATTACGCGAGCGGCTTAGTGATGCCGTTTGATCGGGATGACTTACTCGAACTCTTAGGCAATTTACTGGATAACGCCTGTAAACATAGCCGCAAGAACATTGAGATCCGTATAGTGCATCAAACGGCTGCCACCGCAGGTTATGGGATCATAGTGAGTGATGATGGCGAAGGCGTCTCCGATGCCGCATTGTCGATTATCATCGAGCGCGGCATTCGGTTAGATGAAAGCATCCAAGGCCATGGCTTAGGATTATCTATCTGCAAAGATATAGTCGACAGTTATCAGGGCGAACTTAGCTTTAGCCACGCGCAACAAGGTGGACTCGAAGCCAGCGTATTTCTGCCACTCCCAAGTTAAGCGGTATACTCAGTCAAACCTGCTCAATCAAACCTGCCGCCACATAATGTAGACCAGCGAACGGACTTAAGTATTCGCGCCATAATGTCGTACCATTAAGCCCTTTGCATAACACACGTCAGAGATTTATATGAAAGTTATCGACCTAAAATCGGCCCCACAGCACATTCCACAACTGGCACAATGGCATCATCAAGAATGGGCACATTTAAGTTCTGCGGACGCCACAGTCACCACGCTGATTGAGGAAATGCACGATTATTTAACTGACGCAGCTATTCCTAAGATGTTTATCTGCGAACAGGCAAATCAAGTAATGGGATCATCGTCATTAATCGCCGCCGATATGGACAGCCGAACCGACTTAAGTCCTTGGCTCGCCAATGTGTATGTGAATGCAAACCATCGAAATAAAGGATTAGGTAAGTTGCTCGTCAATACCGTCATTGAGCATGCTAGAGCAATTGGTTTACAGAAAATCTATTTGTTTACTGCAGATAAAGCCGATTTTTATCGAGCGCTGGGTTGGTCAATGATTTCACATGAAGATTATAAGGGCGAGATGGTCACGATAATGGAGTATGAATTGAGTCAGCAAAGTTACTAAGTTAAGAGAGCAAGCTCCACGACGGACGTCGTGAAGCTGTACATGCGGGCTAAATATCTAAATGTGATATCCAATACTTAGCGACAAGCCAATGGCTTTAGTCAATTTCTATATCCACGCCGAAACGATTGGATAGTTGGCGTTGCTCGTGCAGAATTTCAATTCGGCGGCGAGTATCTTGGGTCAACTTGTCTTTGAGGCGCAAACCACTGGTAATGGCGGCTTTTTTGGCTTTCTTGCTCTTCATCGGTAAATCAGTTGTCGTTGCATCCGTAGGACTCTCGACGGCTTGAGATTCGATAGACATAGCTAACTCCTTTAATTAGAACCTTAAATAGGCTCTTCCAGTAAATCCCTGCTCAAAACGAACAAACAGGTCATCTTTATAATGAGTCAATTCGCCATTCACTATTTAAGTAATAGATAATTTGGCGACTCATAAACTTACGGCCCATATCATTTACCTAAGCCAACAAAATTAAATCACATGCTAACAGGATAAAAATAATCGAGACGTAAGGTCGAAATGAAAAACTGAGTATTGATTGACTTCATCGGCGTAACAGAACCCTAACGAGTCCTAAATTTCCAGCGACAAAGCGGCATAACATAGGTAGAGAAAGAACAGGTGGTAATGCAGAAAGGTTGGTAAGCTCAAGCGGCAAAGCGCTGCTGCGCAACAATTAGGCTACGCAACAGTACTACATCTAGCCTAGATTTACGACTTATATGGCATAGCGCCGAGGTAATCTTTCTTGCCAATTTCAACACCGTTGTGGCGCAAAATCGCGTAGGCTGTTGTTACATGGAAGTAAATGTTCGGAATAGCGTGCTCAATGGCAAACTCATAACCTGTAAGATATTTTCCTTCCCATCGTGGTTGTGAGACATGGATCGTGGCCGCATTAGCAAAATCATCCGCTTTAAACGTCGCTAAATAATCCAAAACTGAGCTAATACGCGCTTGCAACTCAGCCAGCGTCGTCTCGCTATCATCATGCTTTGGCACTGTATCTAAGTTATCAGTCAAACGTGCTACGCCAATTTTGGCAGTATCGCAGGCAATTTGAACTTGGCGAATAAGATTGAATTGATCCGGCGCTAAACGTGAGTTTAATAGCACCGCCATATCAACTTTCTTGAGGTTTGCGAAGCATTCGCCTTTTTCAAGAATAACGCTTAAATTTTTCAGCATCTTGCTAAATTGTACAACCGTTAAATCATAAAGCATGGCATAGACCTCATTGATGGACGCTACAAAACTGCAGCACTTAAGACGATCTTGGGGCAAATTACTCAATTTCAATCATTCTTGGAATTTAAGTATCTGCTTAATAATAAATACTTCAATATAAACGATATTAAGTCAATTAGGACTAGAAAAAGATAGACGTTACCAGTAGGGATAGAGCGTCAGCTACAAGCTAAGAGATTAAAATTATCTCGGACTGATGCGAATAACAATAACGTACACTCGTAGGAATTGGGATGGCTGGGTATGACGATAACCATGTGCTTCGAGCCCGAAGCATTAGCGTCACTGACACGAATTATCCGCGACGCCATAACGAAAAAAGCCTCATCTTTCGATGAGGCTTATCTCTTAATGTTGGCGGAGCGGACGGGACTCGAACCCGCGACCCCCGGCGTGACAGGCCGGTATTCTAACCAACTGAACTACCGCTCCTTTAGCTTAACGTCTACACGTTAACCTAAATTAGGCGCTTGGCGATGACCTACTCTCACATGGGGAGACCCCACA
>NZ_JAKKRS010000020.1:0-87877 GCF_025654025.1 Shewanella sp. SM55
TTGCTAAGACACTTGATTTGATGACGAGACAGTCAGACTGATCTACTGAAAACCTTAGTCGGGCATAGGCTCATAATGAAGCCGCAAGGATGATAAGGACAGTAGAAGCAGATATCCATCAGGGCCAGAGGAATCCCTCAATAACAGGCCGAATATATGGGTGCAATGAACTCTTCTCAAAATCGCTATCGAATGTCTTGCAAACCGGATGGGTCCATATATGACCGACTAGCTTTCGCAGGTGCAGGGGCGAATGAACATCGGTGATTTTCGCACTTATGAGCGAGAGGCTAGGACTGCCGAACTGGAGGGCTTTACATGGATGTAAAGCGCATCCTTCGGAAGCGATAGCAAATTTGGCAATGAGCACAAGGGGCTTTCAACTCCGTTGGGGGCGTCTTGGAGCATCCAAGGGCGAAGGCCTACTGCCGCTTTGAGCGCGAGATATGGATATCGAGCTGGCTATTTAACATGGACGTTTTTGATAGAACGAGCAGTCCTCCTTGGTCGGGTGTGGGGTGAAGCCCCACGACTTTGATTTTGATTAAAGCATTCAAACTACGAAACACACTTTGGGGCAATAGCTTCTAGCTAAAGGAAATCGTTAGGATTATTAAAGCAGCGACCATCACCATAGGGTCGCGGCTTTAAATCTCACTCATAGGGATATGGAAACAAGACTAGTCTGCTTTAATAACGGCTTGTGTCAGTATTTCTTGGTCATTCTTAAACACCACTAGCTCGCCTAGAGGACTATCGCTGCCGCCTAAGACGGTGACATAACAATAATACTGGTATGGGCCGCTGCGAAATTGGTATGAATGATTCCCTCCACTGCCATCAAAAACGAGTTTGCCTTTATTCAGCACTAAATCTGGCTTTTCACTCAATGCCTTACCCTTTGCCCATGCGGCATAGCGGTATTGGCTGTTCCCCATATCATCGACACGAATGGTAAACTTGGCGGTCTCCCAAGATAACGCTGGGCTGACAAACTCGCTCACACTCGGATGTAATGCCGTTTGTTGCTTAGCAATAAGCTCTGCTTTCAGTTTTGCCTCTACCGGTGTTTGATAGTTAATGGCGATGATCTTGCCATCAAAATCCAGCCACACAACACCGCTACCGAGCATAATGCCGCGCCAGCCCATCGTCTGCCAATCGGCTTCAATCTTAGAATGGGCGATCTGCTCAAGCAGCTTAGGATCAAAAACCTGATCGAAACGTGCGATCATTTCCTGCGTATTTTGAATCGCTGGGATCGGATATTCACGTTTAAGCGGGTAAGCCACACGCTTAGCAAGCGCCTCAAGATCATTGGCCTTGGCGGCGTCGATAAGCCCCTGCACCAGAGGGATATATTCCTGTGGCATGGCTTCATCAGCGGCGTTTGCATTGATGCTTAAACCCATAACGCTGAATATTAACACCGCAGAAAAAGCGATATTCATCAGTTTAACTTGGCTGAAAACGGCTAATTTGCTTCCCTTGAGTCGTGAGGCGAATGGCATCTTTATCCCTTACTCCAAATGTCTCTGCTGAGACTAAAGGCCAAGAATACCATAAGTGCCTCAGACTAAAACCTAAGGTGATTTACACTGCACCTGACTAAGCGGTTAATAATAGGTTTGAGTAAATCGCCAAGGCTACTGACATAAAGATGACACCAATAACCGCATCGATAACCGGTGTTAGTCGCTGCAATTTAAGTTGCACCTGCGCCTTTGACAACATTACCGCTAAAAAACCAAACCATGCCAATGACAAAGACAACAACAAAATAGCGGAAGCGATTTTAGTACTCGTTGTAACACTTGGGGTAATCAAGGCCGAAAACAAGGTTAAGAAAAACACTAATGCTTTCGGATTCAATAGATTGGTATAAAGCCCAGTCAAAAAACCTTGCCTGCGCGACATAGCGCCACCTAAGCCACCAGCAACAGACGCCACGCCTTCAACGTCACCAGCGCTAATAACAGCATCATCATTTGTTCCTGCATGGACTCTGGCACTCATTTTACGTTTAGCGAGTATCGCAAGACCGGCACGCAGGGCACCAAACCCCATCCAAGCGAGGTAAGAAGCGCCCACAATTTGCACTAAGAGATACAGAGTGTGCGAACTCTTAATGAGTAGACTCACACCGGTCAGACTCAAAATCGTATGAGCTAAAATGGCTATTGAAATCCCCACAGCGGCGGCAACCGCAGTGCTTCTGGACTGCTGAGTCGCAATCTTCACCATAATGGCAAAATCGGGTCCGGGACTGATTAAAGCAACGGCATGGATTACAGCCAAGGTGAGTAATAAAGATAAATCCATAGATATGCGGCTCCGCAAAAAAGGTTAATAACGATAACTGAGGCAGCCAGTATGGCAATTTGTCGCAGCGCTGAATTGTAATAAATTGCACTATTCAGTGTTTTTAAAACCAGCGGCGTCGAAAGACGGGGAAATTAGAGCATACGCCGCTGAAATTGCACTGGCGATAATAGGAATGCCTGCTTAAAAGCTTTGTTTAAATGACTTTGATCGAAAAATCCGAACTGCTGCGCCACATCTGCCACTAAAGCGCCATGACTTAAGGACTTTTTCGCCAGCTCTAAACGCACACGCTTGAGATAAGCATGGGGAGTCATCCCTGTCGCCTGTTTAAATTGCCGTAAAAACTGAAACTTACTTAAATTCACTTCATTGGCTAAGGTTTCAAGTTGAGTATTATGCCAAGGCTCATCGTGAATTCGCTGTTTCACTAAGCTCACCTGCAACTTAGATAACCCCTGCGGTTGATTTGGTTTAGATAGGCAAGATGAAATACCGCTCGGGTAACGCTCCAGCAGCAGATGAATAAAATTCAGTAAGTGGGACTCACCCGCAAGCGCACTGCATTGGCCTTGAATTAATAGCTCGTGTAGTTGAATAAAATATTGATAAAGCGTCGGGTCATCCACCATAGGCGCGCTGAAAAAGTGCTCCTTCAAACCCAGTTCTTGGCTGACTTCATTCATGTATTCCACAGGGATCGACATCACTTTCACCCGATAACCGTCGGCATCGCGGCTTTGACCATCATGGGTTTCGTCGGGATTTAAGGTCGATAGGCTGTGCTGACCAAGCTGATAACTGCTGCCCTTATTCACAAACTGCTGCGCACCTTGAGTGACTACGCCTAAGTGGTAATCCAGATGCACATGTTTATCAAAGCTGAAATGCGTGAATTCCGCCTGACTCAGTTCTATGCCTGATAAGCTAGGATGACGCCAATAATTAATGTTTTCAATGGGTGTTGCAGTACTCATAACTCGCGGCGATTACCTATAGCATCAGCTGTAAAACAGGGGGAAACTCAGATCGACTCGTCCTCATTCTAGCCTCCATTGTCAGCGCGGGAATAGTAAATTATTGCAGCCACATAGTTTGAAACGATTTGGGCTTAGATTAGTGCTTAAATTAGTGCAGCAGAAAAAAAGCGCCCAACTATCTGGACGCTTAATTGAGATACATTTTTGCTCGGCGACATACGTAATAACCTTCGATATCGCCTTAACAGATGAATATCACTAGAAATGATAACTCACGCTGACTCTCACCATTCGTGGCTCAACAGGATGATAATGCTGATCTTCAACCCCTTCGGCTGCTTCGCCGGGCAAACGAGAGGCATAAAAATAATCTATGTCGTGATCTTTACTATCAAACACATTGAGCAGCTCAAGCTTAGTGTCGAAGCGGCGGAACTCGTATCCTAACGCGAGGTTAACTAATGTGGTCGCATCAGCCTTGTGATCATTAAAGCTGTCGAGCACCCGCTCGCCAAGGTGTCGCACACGTACACTCGAATACAGGCCATCGCCGTCGGGTCGATAGGTGATGCCCGCACTGGCAACAAAGGGAACCGCGCCATCAATATATTTACCCTCTTCAAATTCATTTTCAGTAAATCTGGCGTTAGTCCACGCTAATTCCATATCGATACTGATTGCCTCATTCAGCCAATAATAAGCCGTTAATTCAGCACCATAACGTTCAGATGCACGACTCGGCTCAGTGTTACCCGCATCGCCCACAAATACTAATTCTGAATCTAGTTGCAGATACCAGATCGCAGCAGAGAAATTAATAAAGTCCCTGTCATAGTATTTCACCCCAAATTCGCCGCCATTTGAGCGCACGAGCAGATCGACTTTTTCGACCTCATCGCCACTCACGGGGTCAACCTTAATCGTCGCACCGCGGGCATCGTTCGAATGCAGCCCTTGGCCTGCATTAACATATAACTCAAGATTATCGCTCCACAAATAAGAAGCGCCGGCTTTGAGGCTGAACATACCATCGGACGCATCGCCACTGTTAAGCGGATTATCACTGTCGACCTGCACATCAAAATAATCGTAACGCAGCCCAAGATTAAAACGCCATTGATCAGCTGGCAGCCACTCAACTTTGCCAAAGATGCCACTCGACAACTCTTGCACTTCATCAAGCCTTACCGTATTCAGCCGTTGTCGCGCCTGAGTGTTATACAAACCCACTGCGCCAATATCGTCATAACGCACATCGCCGCCCACACTGTAATTCAGTTGAGTGCCACCAAGTGAAGTCTGCCAATCACGCTTAAGATCACCGCCCCAAATCGTGCGTTCATCGACTTGTTCAAACTCATCACCATTGATGGGATCGTTTAAGAAATAGGTAAAATTAGAGAATAAATTCATAGTCGAGCGAATGGCGTAGACATTTCCCTGCCAATCACCCGCATCGTAATTAGCTGAAACGCTATAACGGTTAGATTCACCACCGACGTCTTTATCTAAAGATCCATAAAAATCAATCAATCCAGAATCCACCGCACGGGCGGGGATCTGATCCGCCGAATTCCAGCTGTTGTCGTAGGCCATCATAGTGACGCTCAAGTCACCCTCACCCAGCCGAGTTAAATAACGCCCGACGACACTGATCTTACTCACATCCTCATCAATATCCGTCCACGGGCCATCATAGGTTTGTGCCTCACCACCCCAAATAAAACGCCCCATGTCAGTGTTTAACTCCTGAGTCGCCACGAGTCGCTGGTAGCCATATTCACCCAACGTCACCCCAACTTGGTTATGGGGGAGTTGATCAGCCAGCAGTAATTGCGCAGCACCCGCGCCAGAAAAATCGGCCACCTCAGGATAATAAGCGCCTTTGGCATAACGGATCTCGCCTATAAGTTCAGGGATCAAAAAGTTAAGATCCGTATAACCCTGGCCGTGCCCATGGGTTCGCATATTCACAGGCATACCATCGACTCGAGTATTAAAGTCTGTGCCATGATCCAAATTAAAGCCGCGTAAGAAATACTGATTCGCCTTACCCGAACCACTGTGCTGAGTGACTATCATCCCAGGAACAAATTCGAGGATTTCGCCGGTTCGTAATAGGGGGCGACTCTCGATTTCTGCCGCGCCGACTATTCCCTCAGATGCCGAGGTGCTATGGCCTAAGGTGTTAATTTGCCTGCCGCGCACCTCAAGGCGTTCGATATTGTCCGTTGCCGCCTCTGCCACTACGGCACTCGATAAACAACAAAGAGGTAATAACCACGTCATTGATAACCAAAGCTTTGATAACCGCATTCCTGATAATCCCAGTCCCGATTTCATCCTTTCTTTCCTACTACAGGTGATAGACGGCAGGGATTTAACGCCTTATTTACAAGCAAAAAACCGATCAAGCTCAAACTCTGATGAATAAAAAACCAGCAAAATACAGACAAATATCATTTCTATGTGCCGTATCGCACATTTTTAAACCCAAAAGGACAAAATGTCCGCCAGCAGATCACATTTCAACCGTGTGTTAGTGCGAAATCATGGAAATAAAATAATCTTGCTTGAATAAAAATGAACCCATTTATCAGGCTAGCTATACTCTAAATAACTCAACACTTTGAGAGACACGCTATGCAACGATGGAGCAATATGCACATTTGGAGTGTGTGGGTAGGCCTTTTCTTTTGTGTCTCGGTTCATGCAACCAGCAAATCAACAGCAGAAACCACAGCAATGATTGCTGATAAACCTATCATTACGATGGCGTTTTATGAGGACCCCAAACATAACTTCTACTTTAAATGGGCTGAACTGATTTACGCCCAAGCCTTTGAACGCTTAGGATATGACTTCTCCTATCAAGTGGTTCCTGCAGCTCTCGCCAGTATGATGGCGGACTCAGGTAAAGTGGATGGCGAGCCGGGGCGTGTATCTCATTATGGCGAAAAGTTTACCAACCTCATTCGAATTGAAGAACCGGTTATCTATACCCATTTAATTGCCTTCGCGCACAATCCCGAAATCAAAATACCTAACTGGCAAGCACTGCAAAAGAGTCGATACAAGATCGAATACTATCGAGGCGTGTTCCTCGCAGAACAAAAGCTAAAGGGACTCATTCCTAAGGAGCGTCTGACTGAATCTTCGTCCCCCGCGAGCTCCTTTCGTAAAATGCTCCGCGACCGAATCGATATCTATATTGATACGGAGGCAAGCTCATTGGATCTATTACAAACGCCTGAGTTTCAAGGCAGCAAAATAATCGCGATTGCCACCCTAGAAGAACTCACCAGCTATGGTTACTTAAATAAACGTCACGCGGCACTCGCCGTTAATCTTGCTCGTGAGCTAAAACAGATGAAGCAAGAAGGCATATTTGACACCTACAAACAACAGGCCCAAAAATCGCTTAATAATGAAATGAATCATGGCGATACCCCAGAATAAATCAGCATCGACTGTAAAAGTCGTGGCTTACTTTTCTCCACAGAAGATGGCACTAATGTAAAAAGCCTGTTCAATCATACTGAACAGGCCATGTATTCGATGAAAAAGTGAATAAAACTCACCTACAAAACCTAGGTTAAACCTTACTTATTTGCTTGCGAGTTTACGCCAACGCAACCCATCGCGGATCACCTCATAGCCAGGGAACATAGCGGCAATCACTAGAGTATAACTTAGCCAATGTTCTAACTGTAATAACGTAAATTCCCCATTTAATTCAGCTCCTTGGTTTTGTACTTGGCTTTGTAATAGTGGCGAACTAAAGGCCAGAAAGACTAAGAACGAGGCATAAGCAAGATTGATCCCCATATTCGCCAGTAACAATTCAGTAGTCCACACTCGGCGGCGTAGTTGCCAGAGACTATTCCCCATAGACAGCAAAATAATAGGGCTAAACCATTGCAATAATTGCTGAGCATTGGCGCTAAAAATCACAGTCCGCGCGGCTAATTGCTCGCTACTCATCCATACAGAGCACCAGATCACAAGCAAGAGAAAAAGATATGTCGCCAGATCAGTAAACACATCGCTTAAACTAATATGCTGCCAACCGGGCCCAACCTTAGGCAAATTATGCGGCTGCCATTTTTGGCAATTGCTGCCGGACATAGGTTTCCCCTGAGCCGAGAAACTCCAAAAGGCCAACAGGATAGCGGTAAAGGCAAGACAGGCATCGCCGATAAAACCTTTGGCAATATGGTGGATAAATCCTAATAGATCCCCCTCTGCAGAGCCCAACCATTGAGTCGTGCCGCCCACAACCTGCAGCACAAACAAGACCCCAAGCACAGTGAAAAGTGTATGTTTAAAAAGCGGAATATCCTCAGAGGCAATAATAGGCACTGCCGGAACAAATTGCTGCGCGACCTTACAGGGATGCCCCATTTGCTTTAATACCGCGACAATTTGCGCTTCAGTCAATTCGCCTTGTTCAGATAGGGCATCCAATTGGTCGCAGATATTGGCTTTTAATTCACGGCCAATTTCCTGACGTTTGTTCTCGGGCAATTCTCGCTGCACCGCGGCGATATAGCGATCGACTAATTCCATATCAAATCTCCTCTGCACTCTCGTCTGAGCTTTTCATATCAGAGCCATTAGTGTCAGCGCTTTGCTCCAGTAAAAAAGCCAAGGCGCCATTAAGTTGCTGCCATTCATCGGTCAGTTGACTAAGCAACTCAGTCCCCAATGATGACAATTGGTAATAACGACGCTCACGCCCTTCGGCCTGTCGCCACTCACTATCCAACAATCCTTGATCGGCTAGGCGGCGCACTAAGGGATACAGAGTCCCTTCGTCAATATCAATACCACCTTCCTGCAACTGTTTGCGGAGCGAATAACCGTAGTGGGCTTGTTTTAATAATCCCAGTACCGCCAACACTAATACCCCACGGCGCAACTCGAGTCGCATTTTGACTAGCTGTGAACTTGTCATTGTCGAATTCCTGTCCTTAACACTGTGTCACACACACTGTGTGCCACACAGCAAATACTATGTAGCACACAGTAAAATTGCAAGTTTTCATGCACGTTTTTTGTTCGATTTGTTTATTATTAATGCAATCTATTGTTTGTATTGAATTTACAAAAATGCCAACCGTTTCTGCTAAGTGCTCACATTTCCCCACCGCCATACACTCAAAGCGAATGAGTCACACATAAGCAAATTCAAGATAAAAAATTGCAAAACTTCCTATGCTTGAGTAACTTAGCTGCCAACATTGAATCGCTGACTCGTCAACCTAAGTACGGTTTGCTCCTTAAAAAAGATAAATCGGAGCGACTCAAGTAAGTATTGATATTCAATAACTAAAAATATTAAGCGGTTAAATTAAGGACATAGAAAATGCTCATGGATAGAGGCGTGCTGGTACGCTGGAACGATGAAAAGGGATTTGGCTTTATTCAGCCTGAAAAAAACGCAGCCCAAGATGTGTTTATTCACATTTCGGTGCTGAAAAAGATGGCGAGAAAACCCATAGTGGGCGACAGCATTCTGTTTCAAACGGAAGTGCAAAATGACGGCAAAAGAAAAGCGGTTATCGCCTCGATTGAAGGCGTCGCTGTCGTTGCAGCGAGTGCAACACCGCGCTCCCACTCTCATGTCCAATCACGCAATGAAAACTTCAACTTCAATAACAAAGATAAAGCGCATCACCATAACTCACGAAAATCGTCCTTTAATACGATAATCCCGCTGCTAATAATCGTGGCCATAGTTATCTTTGGCTTTAAACAATACCAAGAATTCAATGAAGCTCCTGCAATCGATGAAGTACCTGTCCTCACGAATGAAGACATTGAGAGAATGCCCATATATGAATCTGCAACACCAAGTTTCCAATGTGAAGTGGGTAAAACCCATTGTAGCCACATGAGTTCCTGTGCTGAGGCGACTTTCTACATCCAAAATTGCCCCAATACTCAAATGGATGGTGACGATGATGGCATTCCCTGCGAGCGTCAGTGGTGCAGTTAGCAATGCGACATATGTAAAGTCACGCGTATAACCTTAAGCCTGAGCAGGTAGCAGGTAGCAGGTAGCAGGTAGCTAGTAGTGAAATGATAAATAATCTAAAACAATGGCGAGATAGCCTGACAGGCATACAGCAAATCGGAGTGATTGCTGCCAGTATCGGGCTTCTCATGCTTGGCTTATTCTACCTTGGTCAATTTATCGGTAGTAGCGTGGTAAAAATGGGCTGGCTGTAACCCTAGAAATACGCAAACTAGCCCCATGAATTCATACCCATAGCAACTTCAAAATGGCAACGCATGCACACTGATATCATCACGCACATTGATTCACCTGAGATACTGGAGTCCATGTTAACCGAGCATGCTGCGGTGCTGTTGTTATTTGGCGCGCCAAACTGCGGTGTGTGCCAAACGCTCAAACCGAGAATTGCTGAGATGTTGGCGCAAGAGTTCCCGCTGATGCGGATGGCCTATATTGATTGCCAAGCCCAAGGTGAGATAGCGGCGAGCCGCAATGTATTTGCCTTGCCTGTGGTGGAATGTGTGTTTTATGGCAAAACCTTTGGACGGTTTTCCAAGGTGTTTTCATTAGCGGATATTCGAGGGGCGCTTGCCCGCCCCTATGGTTTGATCGTGACGGAATAATTCAAATTAGACAGTGAGATTATTTGTTTACCAAGGGTCTAAACCCAGCGTAATGCACTGACTTATCGAGCTTAACCTGTACTGCTGGCGTGCTTATAAGACGTGTTGAACCAGGTGCTGCTTTAGCTTTACCACTGCAACCGCAGCCGTCACCTGTAGAATGACAACATCCGCCCTTGGCGGCATGTTTGAGTGAAGCGCGACCTTGGGATGCATCCGTCAACCTAAGATTCAAATCCGCCGTTTGTGCAAGTAAAGTCGCCACTGTTTGGCTCGCACTGCCTTTACTCACGCTAATCCCCGCATCGAGCAACTTTCCTAACATGCGCTCACCAATATTCTGCACAAGTACAATATTGGTACCCTGTTGGATAATCAGCTCTAGTAAGGCTTTTTTAGCACTACAGTCACCTTCAATTGCCGGGTTATCGACCAGCTTGATCAGCTGAAGCTGTTCATTATAAAAGCCAATCTGTAGGGCTTTCGTAAAGTGACTGGCGAGGCGTTCGCGGCTCATCGGCATGGCAATAATCATGATAAATCCTTGTCTGTTTGGGTTGGCAGTCTCAAGGCTTGACCTTGAGTAATGGCCGTCGCCACCTTTTTGCGGGCATTGGCGAGAAGGTATCCAAAGGTTTGCCGAGAGATCCCCATCAAGGCCGCGGCTTCGATCTGACTTAATCTTTTGACGTCACCCAGTTCGAGGGCCTCAAACTCATCGGCCTCTAATTGAATATGAGTTAATTTAACCGCAGGGATCCCATTAGGCTTAAATAGGCTACAGGGCACACAGCTCGATAATTGACGGCATTTTTTGGGTCTTGGCATAAATGTTTTTATCTTTAAGTCGTCTTATATGTCTTGAAATCGTGTTTTAGGTCTTAGTGCACATCTTCGGTACTACGAGTGACACTCGGGCTCATCTCGCTAAGGGAGTCCATAGTTCTGGATTCTCAAGCGTGATAACTGACTTGATGAATAAGTTCAGTGGATGAACCATAAAACTGTCACGAGTTTCCGGCCTAGGCCAGAAACTATTATTCGCGCCAACGACATTCAAAACTGTAAGACGGCTCACAGTTACCTATATCAAGCATGGCTAATTAACAGAACTGCTGTCTGACGAATGGGGGATTAAACACTAGGGCGATGCCATCATTATCGATATGTGGTGCATCTCAGTTTTCACTGGAATACGAAAATCTTTCGCGCCACAGGTATATTGCCATTGAGCGTGACTAACACACTCAATGGCTAGCGCCCTGTAAGGTCAATCTTAACCTGCATTGGAGTGCCGAGGGATAATGACAAACTCTGCAAACAAGTAAGCAGCCGTTAAGCTGCTGTGATAGGTGGCATTTACTGATTTAAACGGGTTAAATCCTCAGACTCACAGTAGTTCACCTGTACCGAATAGTCGTCATCTTGCTTGATAAAATCGACAAAGTTTTTAATCGCAGGTAAGGCATCTTCCCTATGGTGCGACACGTACAGCAATTGGCTCAGATGATGCTCGGCTATCATCTCCAGCGCCCGCATCACTAAGGTGCGATTGATAAAATCTAAGCCCTGATACGGCTCATCTAAAATCAGTAACAGTGGCTGTTTAATCAAGGCACGACCTATCAGCAATAACCGCTGCTGACCATAATCGAGCTTCTTAAAACTCGTGCTTGCCAGCCCTGTCATGTGCAGAATAGCTAACCATTCCTTCGCCAAATCTAGCTGAGGTTTAGTGGGTTTATGGTACAGGCCAATAGAGTCAAAAAAGCCCGAAAGCAGCACATCTAATGCCGAGCAACTGACGCGATATTGCAAGTGTAGCGCCGACGATACTATGCCAATCCGTTGTTTAATCTGCCAAATACTCTCGCCGCTTCCGCGAGGTCGGCCAAAGAGCGTGATGTCATTGCTATAGCATTGAGGATGGTCGCCTAAAATCAACCCCAGCAAAGTGCTTTTACCGCAGCCATTTGGGCCACGAACTTGCCAATGTTGCCCTGCCTCGATGCGCCAATTCACGCCGCTGAAAATCAGCCCACTGACATATTCCACTTTGCCATTTTTAATCTCGACCAGAGGATCAAACGCCTCAGCGTTGTGCCTTTGCCGCTCCATTAAGGCCAAGAGTTCATCGCTACGTTGGGCGGATAACGCATTCAACTGCGCCATCACAGGATGATTGTGCCATTGCTCAATCGACATCGACGGGCTGAGTTTATGCACACTCTGCCCCGATTTGAGCATCTCACCATTAAACAGCGCTACATGGCTGATACACGGCGGCAATTCTTCTTGGCGTGAGGTAATGATCAGCAACTGGCTATGCTCGGCCACTTCACTCAGCAGCTCAGATAAGCTCGCCTGATGTTCAGCATCGAGCCCTGCATAAGGGTCATCTAAAATCAGCAATTGCGGTAACATTGCCAGTGCACGTGCCAGCATGACTCTGCGCGTTTCGCCCGTGGATAATTGCCGAAAACCACGCAGGCGCAGCGGCTCAAGCCCAACCTTTTGTAATAATGCAGGGAGTTGCTTGGCATCTTGGCAGCATTCCAACACTAAGGATTCGACACTCGAACCGTAATCCAGTTCGTCTTTTTCTAACTCGCGCTCCAGCAACGCTTGCTGCAGTCCAAGTGACACCCAGCCGATACGTTGCGGCAGGCCAGCAATCGTCCCTTCATCGGGCAGAATATCACCCGTTAATATTCGCCCGAGCAAGGAACCACAATAACTGTCGGTCGCGAAAATCGCCCAATGTTCAGCAGGGTTCAGTTGCCACTCATCGACGACTAACACCTCATTATCACGCCCGTATCGCAACTGTTTAACCACAATACTTTTGTCTTGGTTCGCGACAACATCAAGCATAACCACAGTTCCTTTCTATTTTTAAGGGATGATAAAAGCCAGCGATTACCCAATCGCATTGCGCCATGATATCTAAGGCAATCATATCTAGAGCCGCAAAATCCAATGCAATGGTTCACACAGCACGACAGTCGCTCAGGTTTTATCGGCAGATTTTGGGGAATACTTCACCAGAGTAAAGCTTATTGGGAATAAAATCTAATGCGCTTAATGGCATAGGCAAAGCGTGGCAACATCCAACGGGTACGCATGTGTGAGGCAACCACTCTGGCAGAACTGTGATAAAATCGGCACCTGTTTAACTTTCATATCAACAAGGTAATGCAATGAATCCCATTATTGCCATTTTAAAAGAACACAACGTCAGTGACGCTAAAATCCAAGAACTGTTTCAAACATTAACCGAAAATCCATTAATGGCGATGGGTACGCTCGGTCAATTAGGCATCCCAGCCGAAAAACTACAACAACTGCTGGGGCTAGTGATGCAGAAACCGGCTTTGATCAAAGAAGCCGTGCTCGAACTCGGTTTGGATTTCTCAAAAGTAGAAGCCGCAAAAGCCCAACTGCAAAAATAAGCGCAGACTGTTCAAGTTTGTAGCCATCATGCGCTAGGGGAATCCGCGTAACTCAGCTCCCCTAGCGAATGTTAAAACCACTAAACCGCAAAGTAACTAAATCTCACAGCAACTAAACCTCAAAGCCATTGACGCTCAAAATGATTAATACCAAGTGAGCTAACTGTTTTGCGCCTGCCACTCCTCAATCGCCTCTTTCGCCGCTCGAAAAGCTTCAATCCCCGCTGGCATACCGCAGTAAACGGTGCAATGCAGTAAGACTTCTTGGATCTCTTCAACCGAGCAGCCATTGTTTAGCGCGCCCCGCACATGGCCCTTTAACTCAGTCGGCGCCTTTAATGCCGCCAGCGTTGCTATGGTAATCAAACTGCGCGTTTGCCTTGAAATGGCATCACGCACCCAAACCTCACCCCAGCAATTGGCCGTAACTAAATCTTGCAGCGGTTGCGTAAAATCCGTCGCACTATTGAGCGCCTTATCCACATAGCTATCGCCCATCACAGCACGACGCACCTCAAGCCCCTTCTCGTATTGCTCATCGTTCATCGATGCATCCTTTTTGTTATGTGATTAGGCTCTGTGATTAGGCTTATTGAACCGCCGCCAACCAATCTGCCCTATATCCTTACCACCTATAACTGATAACCAACGTTAGATTGAGTGCACCCAAGAAACGAACTCTTCGGCGAGTCTGGGAGGGTTACAGGCCTCTGTCTGATCTGCGATCTCGTTATAGTACTCGAGCTCGTGAACTATGATGGGTACCGAACGACCGAAAACGCGACTAACGGTTAAGTTGGAATGGAGTGTAGAAGCGACAACGCATACTGCGGCAACAAATTGCTCGGTTATCTCCTGACCAAGCTCAAGGCAGCGATCAAAATCGACATCTTCCTCCGCATCACTGTACCCGAGACCGAGATCGGCCACCCAGCGAGCTAAGATATCCGCAGTCTGAGAGTCAGAATCCCCAAAGACGAGGAGTTCGTTTTGAAGCCAGAAGGCATAGTTCCATTTTGCTTCGTCAGAGCTAGAAGCCTTTGGAATCGAGGCATGCCACTCATCGACTGTGTTATAGCCGACTGTCAGCGTAGGTAGACGGGGATCGTCATATTCGTTGTTGATATAGAAAGACAATGCATAGATCTGCTCCGCCTCAGAGGTTGGTATACTCTCTAGCGCTTCGGTAATAGCACTCTGAAGCGCGGTAATCATTGGGATATTCATACTGGGTTTCCTGCTCGTTTAATGCCGCATTTAGCGAATGAAAATAGTGCATTGTAATTGAGAAAAAGAGCTTAACCCACTATTTTTGTTCAGCTTAAATGTCTGCCAATATACTAGTATTCAACCAATTTATCATCGAGATAGTCTCCAATCTATCATACGTAAGACTGCCATTTTTATATCACCCTACGGCCAAGTGATAGAAGCTTGGAATACTCAAAGATACCTATATTTTTCTTGTAAATAACTCAGAAAGAAATATGTCTGTCCTCGCTTTCGATCTTATCAAAGGTCGGAAGACTATTTTGCTGCTCGTTTGCTGCTTAACAGCGGAAGCTGATGATTAAGCACTGTCATTCCAGTGACACGCCACCCCTTTTATTTCACAAGAAGTATCCATGAGGGCTCGACGACGGCATCTGCTGCATACGGAAGTGCAAATGCCGCGATCACATGGATGTGAAAGAGCGGCCATGCCGTCAACAGTCACTTACATGCCAATGCTTAATTCAACCAACTCTCCAGTTATCTGTATGCCTTTGTATAAGCATACACTCTGCAAATTTCACAATGGATGGCTCGTTAGATTTACCTAAAAAGCGATGCTTATCCCATCTTTGGCTTAAGAGTTAAATGTTCATCTTGAAAGGGTATACAAGTCGCTTCTTTTTTATCGCGTATGCAGGGTTGCGGTGTTATCAAGCTGGCCATTGGCATCAACCCACACCAGTACCGAATGGTCTCTGGATAATTTAACAAACTTTATCTGTTCTGCTTCAGGCTGTTGCCAGTTAAGGATAAAGAGCGAAGCGTTTTCATCCTGCTCAAACCCGCGCTCGGTATTCAGCTCCCCAAGCGTCACATGGCCATCAACGGTCATTCGATATTGGTTGCCTTGACCAATAATTTCCAGCGTGATGGGCTTAGCATTAATGACGCCACGGTATACCACGCCATCGAATTTATCGTAGGCGGTATGATCCGCATTGCGTTCACAGTGGTCAGAGTGTTGTTCGGAACCGCTGACATGCTGACAGTTATCCGCTTCGCTAACCTCAGGCGCTTGCAGGGCATATCCCCATACTGGTAGTAAAACCAGAACGCCAATAAGAGATGCTATTTTTCTTTTATTTATCAATGAAAGCTATTCCCAGAAGTGTAGTCGCCATGAGCCGATGACAATGATGCTAACCACTTCGCTTGCACTTGTCAGCAATCAAAAGGCTAGCCGCACTAATTTGCACTGAGATTGGGGATCTCTTGCTGACTGTAAAACAGCGCCACATCTTGTAATTGCTCGGCCGTTAACGCACTGATCTGTGATTGCATTAAGGGATCGAGGCGTAAGCCTGTTTTGAAATCGACTAACTGCTTATTAAGGTAAGCCGGTTTTGCCCCCTTCAGTTTGGGAATTGCTTAGCCATGGCGATCATAGCCAGCCCATGACATCGACAAAGATGGGACAGGCATCGAAAACATTAATAAATTTTTAAAAGATGTTGCGGCCAAACGACAAAGATGGGGCAGACATAACTCTTTTGGGTTTAACTGCCGATGCCAAGGCCACAGTATTTCACTCCCCCCTGCGAAATTACCGCTGGGTGATAAGATGTAGCTAGAGCTACACTTTGACATCCCTGACCTCGGCGGCAAAACTAAGGTAACGATCACATCTCGCCAGCAACTGCGCTTTGTAAAGAGCCACAAATGATGTTTCACTCTCATCGAGGGCTGGAAGCATTGAAACCACCTCAGCTATTGCCTGCGGTATTCTTCGCGCTATTGTCGTTAAGTTACTGATTAATAAATTTCTTGGTAAACCTAAGCCATCAATAAATGCGGCCAATTGATAAGCGTAAATGCTGTTTGGATCAAATTCGTCATCGATTGCCATCGCAAGCTGTTGTTCAAAATCCTCATACATAGCCACGCTGACCAAATCGTACCAAGGAGTTGGCTCCATTCCGCTTGGCGTCATAAAAAACGAGTAGTTTTTACCGTGTGCATCGGCATTACCGGTCAGTAAATTGAATAGCGCCCATTGCAACATATCCTGTTTAGCAGCCACTGGATTACAGCATTTTGCTGCGAGACTAAAGAGCCTGTTAAAACTTACCCCTTCACGAATATCTTTAACATCACGCCCTGAACCAAAATTACGTTCATATTTTTTGCTAACACTAAAACCAAGAGCTTGGCAGCTATCGACAATATGCCTTCTTAATACCCTTTGCGCATTTGGTATATAACGTCGGTCAAAGCGTTCGACACAGAGTACTTTGTAATCTCCAAAATGAACGATATCAACATTAGCCACATTCATTCCAATCGCCTTAGCTAGGCGCATCGTCATAAATTCATTGAGCACTAAATGGCGATATTTTTCGAATTTAACAATATGGGTAGATGAAAGCGCGCCTTCGGCAAATGCAAATTTTTCACCGTTATAAAACAGGTTTAATTTAGGTTGTACACCCGCTACCGACAGTCGAGGTTTGCCGTCCCAAATTTCCATAGGCCACATTGTGGGATCTTCAATTCGCTGAATAACTTCTTCAGCCTTAATTGGCCGTAATTGTGTTTCAGGCAGCAAAGTCCCTTTAGGAACAAAAGCAACAGCACCTGCAGTATCGAGACCAATTGCACGGATCAAGGCAAACGTATTTCCCTTGGAGACGCCAAGAGATTCAATTAAATAATCTAATCCTTTGTTTTCCGGTAATAAGTTAACCAAAAACATCGATATCTGACTGCTACTTCCTGTGCCATCTAAAGGAATTGTTGGAGACAGTGGGAATCCGCTTTGTTGCCAGTCTTTGGTGTAATATACGGCAAAGGTGTCGGTCGTCGCATCAAAGGACAATTCCCCGATAATTAAATCACCGAGGTGCATCTCTAACGTGAGCTTTTTAGAAGTACTCATAGGTTAATACCAGCCGTTAGTTTCGGTGTCGCTGGTTTGAACCGAAACGATATCAATCCCCAGACCATCAAGAATTTTGAATACGGTTGAGATATAAACATCCTCACCTTTTTCAACTCGGATCAGCGTTTTTTTGGTTACGCCGCACAGCATGGCCGCCACGTCTTGGGTAAGAGCAGCACTTTTCCTTCGTTCTTTAATTAACAAGCCGAGGGATTGTTGATTTAACGGTGATGCCATCATCATCTCCAAAAGTGTAACTTCATACACCTTAGCCCTAAAACCAGCCCCATTCAATATAAAAGTGTACAGAACTACACTTTTGGATTGTTGAAAATGATAAGCCACCAAAAAGTGTACAATGTTACACCTTCATGACTATTTCAGTACTTAAATCTCAAAAAGTGTAGATAAGTACACCCAATATTTCCCCAAGTTGCCAGACCAAAAACAAAACCCCGATACTGTTACCAGTATCGGGGTTTTTCTTTTACAAGAACTTTGGTTTGAGGCTTTTAGGCTCCAGACCAGCAAAGTATCTTACGTTGGATAAATCGAGTTAGAACAAGGTGCTTTACCACGACGTTTAGCTTTCTGCTCCCAATACAATCTAGAGTGGTTAAGCAACACTTCCTTAGCCCCTCAGATACAAAAAAATCCCTGACACTATTAAGTATCAGGGATTTTTTTAGGTGTCGCTCTTAGCGGACTAAGAACTTAGGCCTAGGGGTCTGACGTTTTTGCACAGCATAAAACGTTCAGTACAAGGCGCTGTGAGCGTAGCATACGTTGTGTGTATGTGAGCGAGCAGCAACGCCGTAATCAACGTTTTAGACCAGCAAAAATTACATCATGCCGCCCATTCCGCCCATCCCACCCATACCGCCCATATCTTGGCTAGCATTTTGTGGGATCTCAGCAACCATAGCTTCTGTAGTGATCATCAGACCTGCGATTGACGCAGCGAATTGCAATGCACAACGGGTCACTTTAGTTGGGTCAAGGATACCCATTTCTAACATGTCACCGTAAGTGTCATTACCGGCGTTGTAACCGAAGTTACCGCTGCCGTTCTTCACTGTGTTAGCAACAACTGACGCTTCTTCACCCGCGTTAGTGGCGATTTGACGCAGTGGTGCTTCCATTGCACGCAGTGCGATAACCACACCGTGTTTTTGGTCTTCGTTTAATACTTCAACGTCAGCGATCTTAGAAGCTACGCGAACCAGAGCAACACCGCCGCCAGGAACCACGCCTTCTTCTACCGCAGCGCGAGTTGCATGCAGAGCATCTTCAACGCGGGCTTTTTTCTCTTTCATTTCAACTTCAGTCGCTGCGCCAACTTTAATCACTGCTACGCCGCCAGCTAGTTTAGCCATACGCTCTTGCAGTTTTTCTTTGTCGTAGTCTGACGTTGATTCTTCAACTTGTTGTTTGATTTGGCTTACACGAGCAGCAATTTGTGTTTGCTCGCCGTTACCATCGATGATGGTGGTGTTGTCTTTAGTGATCACAACACGCTTAGCTGTACCTAAATCTTCCAGCGTTGCTTTTTCAAGCTCTAGCCCGATTTCTTCAGCAATAACAGTACCGCCAGTCAGGATTGCTACGTCTTGCAGCATTGCCTTACGACGATCGCCAAAGCCAGGTGCTTTAACGGCAGCCACTTTCACGATACCGCGCATGTTGTTCACAACTAAAGTTGCTAATGCTTCGCCTTCAACGTCTTCAGCAACGATAAGCAATGGCTTACCGGTTTTTGCCAGACCTTCAAGGATAGGTAACAGTTCGCGAATGTTAGAGATTTTCTTGTCTACTAACAGTACGAATGGGTGATCTAATTCAACGCTGCCCGTTTCTGGCTTGTTGATGAAGTATGGAGATAGGTAGCCACGGTCAAACTGCATACCTTCTACTACGTCCAATTCGTTTTCTAACGCTTGGCCTTCTTCAACTGTGATCACGCCTTCTTTACCGACTTTTTCCATCGCTGTTGCGATGATTTCGCCGATAGATTCGTCAGAGTTTGCAGAGATAGTCGCAACTTGTGCAATCGCTTTTGAATCTGCACAAGGTTGTGATAAGGCTTTTAATTCAGCAACTGCAGCGATAACGGCTTTGTCGATACCGCGCTTCAGATCCATTGGGTTCATACCGGCTGCAACGGCTTTTAAGCCTTCAACTACAATGGCTTGAGCCAGTACAGTTGCAGTAGTAGTACCATCACCGGCGGCGTCGTTGGCTTTAGAAGCAACTTCTTTCACCATTTGCGCGCCCATGTTTTCGAATTTGTCTTCTAACTCGATTTCTTTGGCAACAGAAACACCGTCTTTAGTGATCAGTGGTGAGCCGAAGCTCTTGTCTAATACCACGTTACGGCCTTTAGGGCCTAAGGTCACTTTAACTGCGTTTGCGAGAATGTTTACGCCAGCCAGCATTCTTACGCGAGCGTCATTACCAAATACAACTTCTTTAGCTGCCATCTTGATTATCCTTTAAATTTTTAATGATTAATTGGAATGTCGAATTGATGCTGAGGATTAACCCACTACTGCCATCAGGTCAGCTTCCGACAGGATCAAGACTTCTTGACCGTCGATTTTTTCTTTCTTAACGCCGTAACCTTCGTTGAAGATCACCACGTCACCCACTTTGACATCCAGTGGCTTAACTGTGCCATTTTCTAAAATACGGCCATTGCCCACAGCAAGGATTTCACCGCGAGTTGATTTTTCAGCGGCGCTACCGGTCAGTACTATGCCACCCGCTGATGTTGATTCAACTTCTAGACGCTTAACGATTACGCGGTCATGTAATGGACGAATATTCATCTATGAACTCTCCTAATGATTTGATGCCCTACAATCGAGCCTATTTGTGATTAAAAAAACAGACACCTTAGTCTGCTCTTTTGCTGTCTGAGATATGGGGCTGACAGTGTCGAGATCCAAGGGCATTTAGAAAAAAAACTTCAATTTTTTGATGTCGGTTTTTTCAAGTCCGCACAATCCTGCTAGAATCTCGCCTCCGCTCGCTAACAAGGCACTATTTTTCCATGAAAGACAGACACGGGCTGCTCACCGCGCCAATTGGTCGTGTACTGCTCAACATGAGCCTCCCCAACTTAATTGGCATTATGACCATTCTAGGTTTCAGCCTCGCTGACACTTTTTTTATTAGCCAATTGGGCACCGAAGCCTTAGCCGCCATTAGTTTTACCTTTCCGGTGACCTTAGTGATCTCGAGCATCGCCATTGGTATTGGCGCTGGAGTCTCGACCAATTTAGGTCGACTTATCGGTTCGGGTAATGCCCATAAGGCCAAAGTGTTCTTGCATGATGCCTTATTGCTCACCTTTGTCTTGATCGCCAGTTTAGCCGCACTGGGTAGCATTTTTATTACGCCACTGTTTCGCTTACTCGGGGCAAACGATGACAGCTTGCCGCTGATCCACGACTATATGATTTACTGGTATGTCAGCGCACCGCTGCTGGTATTGTTGATGGTAGGCAATCAAGGCTTACGTTCCACTGGCGACACCCGCTCGCCGGCGATGATCATGGCGCTGGCGGCAATCATCAATCTTATCCTCGATCCGTTACTGATTTTTGGTATTGGGCCATTTCCACGTTTAGAAATCCAAGGCGCCGCAATTGCAACCCTGTTCGCTTGGTTGATTGCCTTATCTTTGTCGGGATATTTGTTGATTGTCAGGCGCAAAATGCTCGAATGGGCCGCCTTTGACATAGACAGAATACGCGCGAACTGGAGCAAACTAGCCCATATAGCACAACCCGCCGCCTTGATGAATTTAATCAATCCACTAGCCAATGCCATTATTATGGCCATGTTGGCGCATATCGATCACAGCGCCGTGGCAGCCTTTGGTGCCGGTACTCGGTTAGAGTCAGTGCTATTAATAGTAGTGATGGCACTGTCGTCGAGTTTAATGCCCTTTATTGCGCAAAACTTAGGGGCAGGACAGCCACTCAGAGCAAAAGAAGCCCTGCTATTATCGATAAAATTTATCTTTATTTTCCAAACCTTACTCTATATCCCACTGATCTTTTTAGCCGAGCCTATCGCGCATTTATTCAGTACCGATCCGCAGGTTATCGAATGGCTAAGTTTTTATATCTTAGTGCTGCCCTGCGCCTACGGACCTTTGGGTATAGTGATTATTGTCGCGACCTCCCTCAATGCCTACCATAGGCCTATGAGTTCATTAGTCATCAATCTGTGCCGCTTAGTACTGCTCATGCTGCCGCTAGCAGCCTTGGGATCGTATATAGGTGACGTTAAGGGCCTGCTGCTCGCGCTACCTGTGACCAATATTTTGATGGGAATTGCCTGTTACTGGCTGGCGCAGCGGATCTGTGAGCCCACAAAGATCACGACCGCAAACGCCATTAGCGAGGGGTAAACTAGCTTGATTTTTTAACGGGAAAGCGCAAAACATCGTCTGAAAACGCTCCCGTAGAGGCTTTGCAGGATCGACGTGGGCCTTGCTCACTCATATTAGTCGGCACCCCGTTTGGCACTAACTCTTGCATGATATAGTCGATAAAGCGCCGACTGGCTAAACTTACGTAACGTCTTGATGGATAAGCTAAGAAGCACTCGCCTTGGTGGGGTTGGATTTCAGGTAATAAGGTCACTAACTCACCTGTTTCCACATATTCGGCAACGACTTCAGAAGGTGCATACACGATACCGCGTCCTTGCAATCCAAACTCAACCGCCACTTCAATACTGTTGGAGCAGAAATTGCCTCTGACTCTCACCTCTTGTTCTGAACCGATAAATAACTCATTAAAGATTTTGCCATTGGATAAACGGAACATAGACACATTATGTGCTTCAATCTCTTTCGGTGTTTTAGGTGTGCCATGTGCCGCTAAATATTGCGGACTGGCGTAAAAACGTAAGTCAGTGGTAAAAATCGGCCGCACTACTAAATCTAAGGTATCCAACGCAGGCTCGACTACAAAGGCCACATCGAGATTATGTTTCACCATATCAACGGATTCTGAACTGCTGATGACTTCTAAGGTGAGTTTAGGGTGCATATCCATAAAGCGGAAAATGGCTTGCATCAAGATTTTCATGCTGTGGATGGGGAACATTTGAATACGCAAATGCCCGCTGATCTCAGCATCGTCATTGGTCATTTCGAATAGGGTTTCGTCGAGCTGAGCCAAAATATTCTGCGAGCGCTGGTAAAAATGACTGCCCGCAGAAGTGAGCGTCATAGAGCGGCTCTGACGGTGAAACAATTTAATGTTCAGCTCATCTTCCAAGGCTTGCAAACGCCGACTCACAGTCGATTTAGGTAAGTTAAGTAAATCCGCCGCTTCAATCAAACTACCGGTTTCAGCAATTCGGTGGAATAACGCTAAGTCCTCTGTCTTCATTTTGACCTTAAGTTCAATCTCATTATGTGGGACTGATAATCCCAAAGTATCCCGTTTATTGCAACTAATTTAGCTGGTATCTTCGCGCCCAGAAATGCTGACAATTTGTTAACTAGGAAATCTCCACCATGAAATCATATCGACTCTTGCCGCTGACAATGCTGCTTCCAGCCCTGATCAGTGGTTGTTCGCCTGCGGAAAGTTCAGTGCAAGTGGCAACAATTCGTCCGGTTAAACTGTTTGAAGTACTCAATGTAGAAGACGGAGATTTCAGAACATTTCCAGCCCGCGTTGCCGCCAATAGTCGCGCAGAATTATCGTTCCGCATTTCAGGACAATTAACAGAATTGGCATTAGTTGAAGGGCAAAGAGTCACTCAAGGTAGCTTGCTCGCAAAACTTGATGACAGGGACGCCCACAATAATTTAATGACCCGCGAGGCGGAGCATGAACTGTTAGCCGCTGACTTTAAACGTAAAGTTGAGCTACTCAATCGCAAGCTGATTTCACAATCTGAGTTTGATAGCACTCAAGCGCAACTCAAATCGGCCACCGCCGCCTTAGCCGCTGCACGCGATCAACTGAGTTACACCCGTTTAACGGCGCCTTTTAGCGGTACAGTCGCCAAACGTTTAGTGGATAACCACCAAATAGTGCAAGCAAACCAAGGGGTATTAACATTACAAAACAATAATTTGCTCGATATTAGCATTCAAGTTCCCGAGTCGATGGCGGCGGGTTTGAAACAATATACCGATCAAGCTCACTTTGCAGCTAAAGTGCGTTTTAGTGCCTTCCCCGAGCAAAGTTTCGATGCCAAATTTAAAGAATACTCGACTCAAGTCACGCCGGGTACTCAAGCCTATGAAGTGGTGTTTTCGTTACCTCAACCTCAAGATATTCAGTTACTTCCAGGAATGAGTGCCGAGTTGACTTTAGCCTTAGTCAAAGATCCTAGTGCCCTTGCGTCAACGGTAGTGCCAGTGACCGCTATCGATAAGCGCGACCAAGATGGCCAAGTGCAAGTGTGGATTTATCAAGCGCAATCGGGTGAAGTAAAACCGACGATGGTGACGCTAGGACGCGTGAGTAATCAAGGTATTGAGATTTTAACGGGCGTCAACAAGGGCGATCTCATCGTCAGCGCTGGAGTGTCTCAATTATCCGATGGCATGAAAGTCAAACCACTACGCTGGCAGCGTGGGGTGTAATTGATGAACATTGCAGAATATTCGATACGCCACAAAGTCATCAGTTGGATGTTTGTGTTGCTACTACTCGTGGGTGGTAGCGTCAGTTTTACCGGTTTGGGGCAACTAGAATTCCCCGAATTTACCATTAAAGAAGCTTTAGTGATCACGGCTTATCCCGGTGCATCGCCTGAGCAAGTTGAAGAAGAAGTGACATTACCGCTCGAAGATGCCCTGCAGCAACTCGACGCCATTAAGCATGTGACTTCAATTAATAGTGCGGGTTTATCACAAATCCAAATCGAGATTAAAGAAAGTTACGATAAAACCAGCCTGCCGCAGGTGTGGGATGAAGTGCGTCGTAAAGTTAATGATGCTGCGGGAAACTTGCCGCCGGGCACAGCAACGCCACAGGTGATGGACGACTTTGGCGATGTGTATGGCATTTTATTTAACCTTTCGGGACCTGATTACAGCAACCGCGAGTTGAGCAATTACGCCGACTATCTGCGCCGCGAGCTAGTGCTAGTACCTGGAGTAAAAAAGGTTTCTGTTGCTGGCAACGTCACTGAGCAAGTCGTGATTGAAATCTCCCAGCAAAAGCTATCGGCACTGGGGTTAGATCAGAGCTATATCTATGGCTTAGTGAACAATCAAAACGTCGTCTCTAACGCGGGCAGCTTAGTGATTGGCGATAACCGTATCCGCATTCATCCCACGGGCGAATTTAGCAATGTGCAGGATCTCGCGCGTTTAATCGTCAGCCCTCCAGGTAGCTCTGAGCTGATTTACCTTGGCGACATTGCCAATATTGAAAGGGATTATGACGAAACCCCTAATGTGCTTTATCACAATAAAGGTGAAGCAGCGTTATCGCTGGGGATTTCTTTCTCTAGTGGTGTGAATGTAGTCGAAATCGGGCAAAAGGTCAGTGACCGTTTAGCCGAGCTTGAATCACAACGCCCAATCGGCATGAATTTAGCGACGGTTTATAATCAGAGTCAGGCGGTAGATGAGACAGTTAACGGCTTCTTAATCAACCTAATGGAATCCATTGCCATAGTGATCGCCGTGCTTCTGCTGTTTATGGGATTGCGCTCAGGTCTATTGATGGGCCTGATCTTACTGCTGACGATTCTAGGCACTTTTATCGTGATGAAAGTGCTCGGGATTGAGCTACAACTCATCTCCCTCGGCGCACTCATTATTGCCCTCGGTATGTTGGTCGATAACGCCATTGTCGTTACTGAAGGCATTTTAATTGGTATCCGTCGCGGTAAGACCCGCTTAGAAGCGGCCAAACAGATAGTGTCCCAAACCCAGTGGCCGCTATTGGGTGCGACTGTGATTGCCATTATTGCCTTTGCCCCCATTGGCTTATCGCAAAATGCCGCCGGTGAGTTCTGCCGTTCTTTATTCCAAGTGTTGATGATTTCACTGTTTATCAGCTGGATCACCGCCATCACACTCACGCCGTTTTTCTGTCATCTGTTATTTAAAGATGCGCCGAGCGATGAAGAAGCCCAAGACCCCTACAAGGGCTGGTTCTTCAGCTTATATCGCACAAGCTTGATTGTAGCGCTGCGCTTTAGGCTGGTGAGCATGCTGCTGGTTATCGCTATGCTTTTCAGCGCTGTGGTGGGCTTTGGTCATATCAAGAATGTGTTCTTTCCTGCTTCTAACACACCGATTTTCTTTGTGGATATCTGGATGCCAGAAGGGACAGATATTAAAGCGACCGAACGCTTTACCGCTGATATCGAGAAGTTAATGCTTGCGCTGGACGAGCAAAAAGACGTTGGGCTAAAACACTTAACAACCGTTATTGGCCAAGGTTCGCAGCGCTTCGTACTGCCCTATCAGCCAGAAAAAGGCTATCCCGCCTTTGCCCAGTTGATTGTAGAAATGCAGGATTTAGACGCAGTTAAAGCCTATATGCCAGAATTAGAAACCTTGTTAAATCAACGTTTCCCGCAGGCACAATATCGTTTAAAAAACATGGAGAACGGCCCTTCGCCCGCCGCCAAAATTGAGGCACGCTTTTACGGTGATAACCCAGAAGTGCTGCGCGCTTTAGGTGCTCAAGCCGAGGCGATTTTCCACGCCGAACCGAGCATGGATGGCATACGTCACAACTGGCGTAATCAGGTGCCGCTGATCCGTCCGCAACTGGAAAATGCCCAAGCGCGCGAAACAGGCATCAGCAAGCAAGACCTCGACAATGCCTTGTTGGTTAACTTTAGCGGTAAGCAAATTGGTTTATACCGAGAAACCAGCCACTTGCTGCCCATCGTCGCCAGAGCGCCCGCCGAAGAACGTTTGCAGGCCGACAGCCTATGGAAGCTGCAAATTTGGAGCAGCGAACACAATACCTTTGTGCCCGCCACCCAAGTAGTCAGTAGCTTCAACACTGAGTGGGAAAATCCGCTGGTGATGCGCCGCGATCGCATGCGCATGCTCGCTGTGATGGCCGACCCTAGGCTTGGTAGCAATGAAACCGCCGATTCTGTACTGCGCAAAATCAAAGACCAGGTCGAAGCGATCAGCCTGCCCGCAGGTTACCGCTTGGAATGGGGCGGTGAATTTGAAACCGCAGGCGAAGCACAAGCGTCGGTATTTAGCTCGATTCCCTTAGGTTATCTAGCGATGTTTTTGATTACCGTATTCTTGTTCAACTCAGTGCGTCAGCCCTTAGTGATCTGGTTTACTGTGCCACTGGCATTGATTGGGGTTTCAGCGGGACTCTTGTTGTTCGATGCGCCCTTCAGCTTTATGGCACTACTCGGATTACTGAGTTTGTCGGGCATGGTGATTAAAAACGGTATTGTCTTGGTCGATCAGATCAACCTCGAGCTCAGTGAAGGTAAACCAGCCTATTTTGCCTTAATCGACTCCTGTGTCAGCCGTGTTCGCCCAGTGATGATGGCCGCGATAACCACTATGCTCGGGATGATACCGTTGATCCCTGACGCATTTTTCGGTTCTATGGCGATTACGATTATTTTCGGTCTAGGCTTCGCTTCTCTGCTGACGCTCATCGTACTGCCAGTGATGTACAGCCTAGTATTCAATATCAAAGCGACGGCAACAGGAGGTCAATCACCCAGCTAACCTGCTCCGCATTTTATCCAAAAACGCTTCCCGGCGCGGCCAGTCAGTCCCTATGCAAGTGGGCTGGCTGGCCATTTCATTTTTGATCTATTACGGTTTGAGGGACAATTTAAACAAGCACATCCATTAGATAAACAAGTTTGGCAAACTGAGATTGGTCTTTAATTACGATAACTAATATGACTGATAAATAAATATATTAATTAAAAATATGAACTATCAGTTCCATATTTTCACCGCTAATACGGGACAATTACCTGTTACACACATTTACACGAGTAAATAGCAGCGGTATATTTAGTGCTGATTATTCATTTACAATGCCATCTGAAATACCACTACCTATAACTAACAGCATAAATAATGTTATTACTTTGTTGAAATACTAATTTATGTTTGAGAAACATCATGAAATTACGCTTTGATAGCGTCCAGGCAATGAGTAAACAGACAATATTACTGGCAGTTATTAGCACTTTACTAATACTCACTTCAATCCCGTTTATCTGTAGGTCATTCTGGCTCGCACTTGTACTATTATGGTATGTTTTTTGTAGTTTTTAATTCTAAAATTAATTAGAAATCTGCCTAATCAAAAACTTTATTGCTTCAAACAGAAAAAATTTAAGTCATTTATACATAACATCAGCCTCACTACAAAACATTGCTTTTAATAGAGATTAGCTAAAAAGAGTTTTCGATGAAATATGCAAAGAAAATTTTATTTGTGACTATTAGAGCACATCTAATTTATACGGTAATATTTTTACCGAGTACTTTCGCAGAAAATATCAATTATAGTCATTATGGGCCACTTCGTGTGCATGCCCAATCACCTACACATGCGGGTAGCTTAACGCCTCTACTTCGTTCAGGATTTGCACAGCCTGAAGGGAAAAAAGAGATATACGGATCTGCAACAGTAGCAAGTGTATGGGCTGAAACTGACGATTACTATGCTGACTATTATCATAATTCTCTTAATGGCGGAATAAAGTGGCAACTCACTGAAAAATGGATGTTTGATAGTAATTATAAGTGGAGTTTTAGTGGGGATAACCATCTTGACTCGGTCACTATCTGGTTTCATGATGCATTTGGTGTGGGTCAAAATGGCCGCGACAATACAATCAAAGACAAAAACCAAATATTTTCAAAGAATGGTATAAATCAACCTGATCTTTCTGGCGATACGCTAACGAATGCCCTAAATTTCTATTTAGAATATCAATTGCTTAGTGAGGATAATTATGGTCTATCAATAGGTGGCAGCTTATATTACAACCATGTTAATTCTGGCCCATTTGTAGATAACCGTTTTGAACAAGCATTACAGCTGAATTATAGCTATACATCTGGAATGCATCATTTTTACTCCACAACAGGTATAAGCTTTAGACCAAATGATGAAAGTCTATCTGGAATAGACTATAAAGACCATGCTGTAATGTTATCTTTAGGTTATGAGTATTTAATGGGACGCCATGGTTGGCTTATTGAATTACATCATTATGAAGGTTTACTCAAAACAGATAATGACTTTTCAAAACCTTCCCACGAAGTATTTCTAGGCTATAGGTATTATCTGAATAACAGTGCAATTGAATTCACTATCGTCGAAAACCTACTCAACATGGACAACAGCACTGATATTGCTTTTTCTCTTGGGTACAGAGTCATGATTTAATAATACCTAACTTTATCGCGTGGATGCGAAAAAAAAGCTTTTCTCTAATATCATGTTAACTCTTATACCTTAGTGGGCGGGTTATTAGTATTGGAGTTTTTTAAGAGTGAAATGGCTATTACTGTGGAGGTGAACCAGCGGCACAGGTCAGATTGATTCAGTGGGCCACTGGTATCTAAGGGATATTAGGGAGAAAACTCAAGCGAATAAACGCGATAATCAACTGAGTTAATCCAATAACAAACTAACGCAACAAGCGACTGAGACAATACGAGACTAAGACTAATACTAAGGCTTAGGATCTTTATCCTGTTCTTTGTCCTGCGCTTTATCAGAGAGTTGATGGCTAGCGGGCTTGATATCACTTGGATCGACTTTATGTTCGAAGTCCCCCTCAAACACATTACCGTCCTTTTTCACACTATCATCAAATGGCGCTTGGCCAAATGGGTCCTGTGGCTTAGGCCCAAAGGGACCTTGGCCCGCTTGAAAGCCACCGTGCATTGTGCCCTGTAAACCGGCAACAACCCGTAACTGCATGCGTTTGAACAACAAAGCAGCAATGGGGCGACGGGTTAATGGCGTCAAGAATAATAGGCCAATGGCATCGGTCACAAAACCGGGGATCACGAGCAAGATGCCCGCCATAGCTAACATCATGCCTTCGACAATTTCTTGCCCCGGTGCTTCACCGCGGGCGAGTTTTTGTTGTACTTGCATTAAGGTATTTAAGCCTTGGCTGCGAACCAGAGAGACCCCGAGCACGGCGGTAAACAGCACTAAACCTATGGTAGTCCAAGTGCCAAGCACTTCACCCACACGGATCAGCACCGACAGCTCTATTACTGGGATCAGCACAAAGAGTAAAAAAATAATGAAAAACATACCGACCTCAGGTTTATCTGACTATCTCTGTAAACTAAATGGGGGTTATCCGGTCTTAATTCAAGTCAGGATAACCATTAGGACGAAGTAAGGGAGCAAAACACTGATATTTAGCTCACCCTTTTGTTAACCCGCTAATGTATGAGACCATTAAAACACGTAAAGTAGCCTAACGGAGTTGGCTTAAGCGAACTTTAAGATTCTTAAGAGACGATACCTAACACTATGCAGCATCAGTATTTAGTGGTTAGCACTACCTGCCCCGATGAAGTACAAGCCAATACTTTGGCTCGAGCTTTAATTGAGTCGCGTATTGCCGCTTGTGTTCAGATTTCCGCCCCGATACGTTCAATTTATGCTTGGGAAGGAAAAATCTGTGAAGAGCAAGAATTTAGCTTACAGATTAAATGTTTACAAAGTCGATATACAGAGTTAGAACAACTTGTGCTTAGGCTTCACCCTTATCAAGTACCCGAAATTATTGCCGTGCCTGTGACCCACGGGCTACCAGCCTACTTAGATTGGATAAAAGACAACACTCAGCCATGAAAAAACTACTCAGCCTTATTTTCACTTCTATATTGCTTCTTGCGCCCTTAGCTCATAGTGAAGGGGTTTTCGGTAACAAATTCGACTTCATGAAGGGTGAGCCTGAATTGATGCCTGTCGATCAAGCATTTGCCTTCGATTCCAAGCAAGAAGGTAATCAGGTCAAACTCAATTGGGTGATTGCCGACGGTTACTATATGTACCGCGACAAGCTTAAATTTAGCGTCAATGGTGCCGAGTTAGGCACGGTCGCTCTACCAAAGGGAAAGCCCCATGAAGATGAGTATTTTGGTAAGCAAGAAGTCTATTATACCTATGTCGATATTCCCGTTGGTTTAAAACAGGCCGATGAAAATGCCACGCTCACAGTGACCTTTATGGGTTGTGCCGAAGGTAAATTGTGTTATCCACCGACCAAGCATGAAGTCGTTTTAAAGGCGATTGCAGCCAACGATGGCTTAATTGTAGGCGCCGAATCAACCACGACGACTGAGCAAACCAGCACTGAGCCAAGCACTGCCGATAAAGCCAATACGCAACCCATTACTCAGCAAGATACCCTGAGCCAAATGCTGTCAAACGACAGCTTAATTTGGACTTTAGTGATCTTCTTTGGTCTAGGTGTCGGTCTGGCATTAACGCCCTGCGTATTTCCTATGTATCCGATTTTGTCGGGTATTATTGTCGGCCAAGGGCAAAAGCTCTCAACCGCAAAAGCCTTTACCTTGTCCATGGCTTACGTCCAAGGCATGGCAATCACTTACTCTATCTTAGGGTTAGTGGTCGCATCGGCGGGACTAAAATACCAAGCGGCATTACAACATCCTGCCGTATTAGTCGTACTCGCGATTTTGTTCTTTGTGCTCAGCTTATCTATGTTTGGCCTATACGATTTGAAACTGCCATCGAGCTGGCAGGAGAAGATGAACTCAGTCTCGAATAATCAAAAAGGCGGCAACTTAGTTGGCGTGTTCTTGATGGGCGTGATTTCTGGCCTTGTCGCATCACCTTGTACTACCGCGCCGCTGTCGGGTGCACTCGTTTATGTGGCGCAAACCGGCGACCTACTCCAAGGTTTCTTAGCCCTGTATGTACTCAGCATGGGTATGGGATTACCACTACTGATTATCGGCACCTCAGGCGGTAAATTATTACCGAGAGCCGGCGCTTGGATGGACATCATCAAGACTATCTTCGGATTCCTGCTGATCGCTGTATCTATCGTGATGCTTGGCCGTATTTGGACAGGCGTAGTATCCGATATGCTTTGGTCACTGTGGGGCGTAAGCTTCACCGGCTACTTGATGCATCAGAACAAACTCAGTGAATTTAACTGGAAACAAACTGTACGTTCAGTGCTATTAACGCTGGCGCTACTGGCGAGCTTCTCCTACGGATTCCAAGCTGTGATGGGACACTTTGGTTTTAATAACAATTCCGTAGGCACTGCGGCGACGACCGAAGAAGTCCATGGCTTTAAACGCATTAAATCCATTGAAGATCTTGAGCAAGAAATTGCAGCCGCTACCGCCCAAGGTAGGCCTGTGATGCTCGATCTGTACGCCGATTGGTGTGTTGCCTGTAAAGAGTTCGAAGCCATCACCTTTAAAGATACCGACGTGTTAGCCCGCATGAATAAAATCGTGCTACTACAAGCGGATGTGACTAAAAGTGACAAGGTCGATGTGGCCTTACTCGAAAAATACAATGTGCTCGGTTTGCCTACGCTGTTGATGTTTAACGAACAAGGTGAGCAAAGGGAAGATTTACGCGTGACTGGTTTTATGGGCCCCAAAGATTTTGCAACCCATTTAGATCATCTCGTGAAATAGTAACGATTTAGGCTTAGACCAGCGGAGTGATTTAGTTCACGTGTGTTTTAACAGCCAAGTGTATTTACCGCAACACCAATAAAAAGCGGACTTTTTTCATTAAAAGTCCGCTTTTTTATCCAAGTGTCATAGATTTCTTATACAATCACTTACAATTTTAGACTTTTTAGATTGGAGCATCATGGAACCAGGCATCCTCATTATTACACTCATCTGCGGCATGCTCGTCAGCCGTATAGGACTCCCTCCGCTCATCGGCTACTTAGTGGCAGGCTTTGTACTGTTCATCTTAGGAATAGATAAAGAAAGCCTGCCATTACTGCAAGAACTCGCCAGCCTAGGCGTCACTTTACTGTTGTTCGCCATAGGGTTAAAACTCGATATTCGTAGCCTGTTCAAGGCCGAAGTATGGGCGGGTTCGAGTGTGCACTTAGTGCTCTCGATCGTGATTTTTGTGCCGATTCTGAAACTCTTCGGCTTACTGGGCTTAAGCCAACTCACGAGTCTGAACCTAGAACAACTGACGTTAATTGCCTTCGCATTAAGCTTCTCCAGCACCGTATTTGTGGTCAAAGTGTTAGAAGATAAAGGCGACGTGCAATCCCTCTACGGCCGGGTCGCTATTGGTATCTTGATTATGCAGGATATCTTCGCCGTACTGTTTTTAACCATTTCTAAAGGCGATGTACCTTCGGTATGGGCCTTTGCATTACTCTTACTGCCACTAGCTAAACCGCTCATCTATAAAGCGTTCGACCGTGTCGGCCACGGTGAACTCTTAGTCCTTTTCGGCCTAGTTATGGCACTCGTGGTTGGCGCTTGGTTATTTGAATCTGTTGGTTTAAAACCCGATCTCGGCGCACTGATTATCGGTATCTTGTTGGCGGGCCACAAAAAGTCCTCCGAGCTGGCAAAATCCCTGTTCTATTTTAAAGAACTCTTCCTCGTTGCCTTCTTCTTAACCATAGGACTCAATGGCTTACCTACGGTATCGGATATCGTACTCGCGGCGCTATTAGTGCTGTTAGTGCCACTTAAAATCCTGCTGTTTGTTTACATTCTTACCCGCTTTAAACTGCGTTCACGTACCTCTATGTTGGGCTCATTTAACCTAGGTAACTTCAGTGAATTCGGTTTGATCGTCGCCGCAGTAGCCACCTATAAAGGTTGGTTACCTCCCGAGTGGCTAGTGATCATCGCCGTGGCATTAAGCTTTAGTTTTTTACTCGCCGCGCCACTTAACGCCACCGTCGGTAATATCTACCAGCGATTCCAGCAGCGTTTAATCAAACTTGAAAAACGCCCGTTACACCCAGAAGATAGACCGATAGCCATTGGCAATCCACGCTTTTTAATCTTAGGCATGGGCCGTATTGGTAGCGGTGCCTATGATGAACTCAGGGAACAATTTGATGGGGAAATTCTCGGTATTGAACACAAGCAAGACTTAGTCGACTTACATAAAACAAAGGGTCGCAATGTAGTGCAAGGTGACGCCTCAGATACCGACTTTTGGGAAAAACTCGACAGAGCACCTAATCTTGAACTGGTACTGCTAGCCATGCCGCACCACGCGGGAAATATGTTTGCAGTTGAGCAACTCAAAAAACTGAATTATCAAGGCAAAATCAGTGCAATTGTGCAGTACAGTGACGATGCTGCGGCGCTTCGAGAATCGGGTGTACACAGTGTGTACAACCTGTACGAAGCCGCAGGTGCTGGTTTTGTGGATCATGTGATTTACGAGCTATTGCAAAACTCGGAAAAAAACACAGTTCAAGCGGAAGATACTGTACAAGTGCCTGATCCTAAACTTAATGCGGAGCCACGTAGTTAAGTGCCTGCTAATGCTGCATTAAATTAAAATCACGCCATAACAGGTCGCACAAACGAGCAGTAACATCCTCTGCTAGTTTGTGCGGCATCCAACTAAATGCTGACTAATCTTTACAAATCAATTAGCTAGATAAAACACTCAATACGCTATTTTGCCCCCTCATCCCAGTATCGATTTACTCATTGCAGCCTATCGCCATTTCAGCAAAAAATCTCAGTTACATCACTGACTCAGTCGTGATATAAATCGATGACGGTAACGAAATTAGCTCAGCTTTTTTGGAATTTTTTACAGCATGTCAAACCCTGCGCAGCGCGCCACTAAGTTATTTGTCCAAACCTTTGGCACTAAAGCCGATGATTTATATCAAGCCCCAGGGCGAGTCAATCTGATCGGTGAATACACGGATTACAATGACGGTTTTGTACTCCCGGCAGCCATTAATTTTCATACAGTGATTGCGGTAAAACGCCGTGACGATACTAAGTTTCGAGCCGTCGCCGATGCGTTTCCCGGACAAATTAAAGAGTGGGTTTTCGGCCAAGAAAACGACATGGACCCGCAAGATGGCTGGGTGAATTACCTCAAAGGTTTTACTGCTGCTATGGCGCAAACTGGCTTATTAGCCAAGGGCTTAGACTTAGCCATTGTGGGCGATGTGCCACTTGCCGCAGGTCTTTCATCTTCAGGTGCACTCGTTGTCGCCTTCGGTACAGCCATTAGTGATACCAGCCAACTGCATTTATCCCCAATGGCGGTGGCGCAACTCGCACAGCGCGGTGAGCACAGGTATGTTGAGTCGGCCTGTGGCATCATGGATCAAATGTGCAGCGCCATGGGTGAACAAGACCATGCACTCCTGATTGACTGCTTAGATCTCGATAGCGAAGCCATTCCCATTCCAGAAAACCTAAGCCTTATCATCATAGATGCCCATATCGAGAAACAACGCTTAGCCGCGACCAATGAGCAACGTCGCACTGAGTGTGCACAAGCGGCAGAGTACTTTGGCTTAGATGCACTGCGTCACCTCAATTTACGCCAACTAGAAAGTGCAAAGGCAGATTTAGATGAAGTGCTATACCGGCGAGCGAAACACGTAGTCACTGAGAACCAAAGAACTCAAAATGCTGCTCGCGCCTTAGAGCAAAATAACATCCAAAAATTCAGTCGTTTAATGGCTGAATCCCATGCTTCACTGCGTGATGATTTTGAAGTCACACTGCCCGAATTTGATACTTTAGTTGAAATTGTCAGCCAAGTGATCGGCGAACGTGGTGGCATCCGCATGACCGACGGCTGCGTGGTCGCCTTAGTCGACCATGAACTGACTGACGCTGTTGTTGCCGCCGTTGAACATGAATTCTTCGAAAAAACCGCCATCGATGCCACAGTGTATTTATGTTCCGCCAGCGCTGGCGCGGGCCGCATCGATAACTAGCCCGAACAGGCAATTTGCTAGAACAAGCACTTAGCCGCACTTAAACCAAAGACAACCGAATAGAGTGACTACGCCGTCGATAACATACGAATTCATCACTGAACTTTATGCTGTTGATGGCAAATGATAGGGTTAACATACTCATTTAACACAATAAGCAGTGAGCATATTCAACACAGAGGGAAGCTAAATGGTACGTTTCAGTGTTTTGGATCCTTGGACAGATCCCCGCGGCGGTGAAATCGAACGGGTTCGGATCGACAATGGCATACTCGCATTAGAAGTCATCAGCTTAGGCGGTATTATCCGCGCTCTGTGGACCCCTGATAAACACGGCGAACGTGCCAATATCGTTTTAGGTTGTGATAGCGCCGAAGATTACTTGACCCAATCGGCTCATTTAGGTGCCATTGCAGGCCGCTTTGCAAATCGCATCGCTAACGGCAAAATGCACTATCAAGGTCATGATTATCAATTAGATGTAAACCAAGCGACTAACTGTTTACACGGCGGCCATGAGGGTTTTAATCGTAAAAACTGGCAACTAGGTCAACTCCCCGATGGTGTGCGTTTGACCTTAATGAGCCCAGATGGCGACATGGGTTTCCCCGGTAATTGCACGGTTCAGCTGGATTACCGCCTCGCAGGCAATAATTTGTACGTAGAAATCTTAGCCTCCGTCGATAAAGCCTGTCCCGTAAGCCTCACCCAGCACAGTTATTTCAACCTCGATGGCACTGAGACCAATCATGAGCATCTGATGCAAATCGATGCCAAGCGCTATCTCACCATGAATGATGTCAGTGTTCCCACTGGGATTGCCGATACAACTGGGTCGATTTTCGATTTAAGTCAACCAATACGCTTAGGTGACAAGCTGCATGCCGCTGAACTCGCAAGCACTCACGGTTATGATCACTGTTATATGATGAATAACCCCGATGGCTCACTCGCCCGTTTTGGCTGTTTAAGCAGTCCCATCAGCGGTCGCGCTATGACGGTTTATACTAATCAACCGAGTGTGCAGCTGTACTGTGCTAATTTTTTAAATGGCACTGTAGGTCGCAATCAACAGGTATTAAATCAACATCATGCAGTGTGTTTAGAGCCGCAGATGCTGCCAGACTCACCGAACCAAGGCGAGCGCTTTGGTGATGACGTTTGGTTAATGCCAGGCAAGGTTTATCACCACATCAGTCGTTATCAGTTCGATACCGATGCGTAGCAATTCGCAATAAAAAATTGAGAAAACGAGGGAAAGTGCTGTTTATCAGAAGGAAATAAAGCGATAAGGAATAAAATAAACACTACTTTATTCCTTACACTCACAGTGTTAGCCCTTAGGCCGACACTGTGTTAATCATCAAAATCATCGCCCCAATCATCGTCAAAATCCACGCCAACGGCATCAGATTCGACTTCTGGTTCAACTTCAGGCTTCGCCTTACGTACAGGCGCAGTTTCCTTCACGTTGTTCAAGTCAATGCGAGCTTGATGTTTACTCATAAATTGAGATCTTGCCGCCTTCCATGCACCACCAAACTTAGCCTCAGCAGCTTTTAACGCAGCCTCATCTAAGTCGTATAGGTTCACTTTGACTATATCTTCCACATACTCAATGATCGCATCGCGATCGGTATTGTATAGGTAGATACGTCCTGGGGAGGCATCGGGCAGCTGGTTGTCATGGACGACAATCGCGTTGCCTTTCGATGTTCTCAGCTCACCATACCAAACCTGTTTCTTTGCTGTGTTATACATATATGCTAATACCCTTAAATCAACACATACACCATGAGTTTTTTAGCCTGAATAAGCGAAGCATCGCTTGCTTTGATCCACGAATAGCGCCTGAAAGTCTCTGACGTTTTCAACTGGGTATTTTTACAGAATATTTCCGATAATCAATGCCTCATACCATGAAATTTTCACTAATTACGTATTAATTTCTGCCAAAGTACCCAAAAAGTTTAATCATTAACGACTTTAGTCTAAAAAATCGACGCGGCAAGTTTTATTCCCAAGAAAAAGCAATCATATCTATGGTGTTTGATGAGTCATCAACGTTAACAATTCGAGGTTGCTGTAAAGTTAACCATCAAGGTTATCCATGAAGATTTAATTACAGCGCTACAAACTCATATTTACCGAACAATGACTAAGTCACTATGATGTCAGAATGTCTTCTAGATTGACTCGAATGGCAGCGACTTAAAGCAAATATGTCGCTGCAAAACCAAGTATGCCTAGCTCAAACGACAGTCAGTATTACTTTACCCCTGTGCTCACCCGACTCCATCAAAGCATGGGCTTTAGCAGCCTGTGCTAATGGAAAGGTTGCAAAAATATTGGGGACAATTTTATGGGCGTTTAACAACGGCCAAACTTTCTCCAATAATTCAGCGGCAATGGCGGCTTTGGCCTCCACGCTCTGCGGTCTTAGGGTCGACCCTGTCCACATGATACGTTTTGCCATCAGGCGGAAAATCTCAACCTCGGCTTTAGGCCCCCGTTGCATGGCTACCGACACCATACGCCCGTCCATCGCTAAGGCTTGTAAGTCGAGATTGATAAAATCGCCACCCGCGATATCAAATACCACGTTTACGCCCTTATCTTGAGTGAGTGCCATCACAGGTTCAACAAAGTTTTGAGTACGATAGTTGATGACTTCAGCGGCGCCAAGGCTCAAGCAATAATCGCGTTTCTCATCCTGTCCCGTCGTCGCTATTACTTTTGAACCCAGTGCACTGGCCAACTGAATAGCCGTACTACCAATGCCACCTGAGCCACCGTGGATCAGTACCGTCTCGCCCGCTTTGAGTCCCGCACGCATAAACAGGTTACCCCATACGGTGAAGAAGGTTTCTGGCAGCGCTGCTGCCTGCACATAACTAAAGCCCGTCGGGATCGGCAAACAATGGGCAGCATAGGTGAGCACATACTCGCCATAACCGCCGCCCGGCACTAAGGCACATACCTTATCGCCAACTTGCCATTGGCTCACGCCGTCACCGAGGACACAAATATCCCCAGCAACCTCAAGACCAATAATCGGTGATGCACCCGGTGGCGGTGGATACGCGCCCACCCTTTGTTTAACATCGGGGCCATTCACTCCTGCTGCATGTACGCGGATCAACACTTGCCCCGCCGCAGGGACAGGCAAAGGCGAGCGCGATAGCCGCATCACCTCGGGCGCACCAGGTTGCTCAACATGAATATGGGTGTACTCGCTTGGTAAAGCTGACATAAAAGCTCCTGTGAGAATGGCACCAACCTAATAGCAGATTGCTATGCTTAAACGGTTCGTTTGCTAAACCTTAATGCGGCTAAGCTAGCGCAATTTCAAGCCAAATAGCCACAGTTATTCCATTCTATATTCCATCACACTCAATCAAGCGGCTGACGTTAACCATTTGAACTGAAAGCTGAACCTAAGCTGAACAGAAAAGATGTATCAAAAAAATATTATGACAAATACTAGATATATTAAAAACTTACAGCCATTATTCTGAGGCATTATTTGCTGGCTGCGATGTTTGTCGCGCTATTGTTATCACGCAAATAATCCAATGAGGTTTGATGCAAGTCTGTGTTAAATGCATCAAATAACGCCCAAGGAAGATCTGCTTTGCAGACTAGATAACTACGGATACACAATGAAAAACACACTACTCTTCGCAGCAATTAGCTTAGCGATTGCAACTCCCGTTCTTGCCCATAACACCCATGCAAGCCCCCCATTAGGCAACAACAGTTCACCAGCTCAACCCGTCCCGCCACCGCCCTCTGCACCGATTAGCTTAATTGAATCACATAGACCACTGCTACGGGAGACGCCATTGATGGCATCCCCTAATGATCCTACGATGACAGAGCAGCCTAAGATTCATTCACGCCAGAAACGTCAGATAGAGGTCTCGGAGCAACCCCCACTTAAGTTGCAGAATCGTAGCACCGCGATGCAAGTCAGCGACTGCAGTGACTTTGTTGGGAAATCAGGTCAGGCACTAGTCAATGAACTGAGCCAATCTACGCCAGAATGTGTCGGTAAACTCTATAGCCTCAAAGGCAGTAGCGCGACCGCACTATTTAGCGAAGCCAATGTGATCAGTGTCGCCAATGCCATTGCCACTAAAGCAAAGGACTACACTGGGGTCGATATTCAGCATCTTGAGTCCCATATTTACTTTGTCCGCGCCGCCCTCTATGTGCAGTTTTACAGCCCAAATGATGTGCCCGCTTACAGCAATGCTGCTAAGGTCAGCTTAAAATCTGCCCTTAATGCGTTATTTGCGAACGCTGCGATTTGGACTGTCTCCGATGCTAATGCTGGCGTGTTGAAAGAAGCCTTAATCCTGATTGACTCAGCCGAGCTCGGCGCCGATTTCAATCATGTCACTATCAAAGTGCTTACGAACTATGATGCTAATTGGCAAGCCAGTTTCGCCATGAACGCCGCAGCCAACTCAGTGTTTACCACCTTATTCCGCGCCCAATGGAATGATGACATGCGGGCGCTGTTCGCGCGTGACCAAGGTATTTTAGATGCGCTAAATAACTTCCAACTCGAACATCGCGACTTGTTAGGCACCAATGCAGAGTACCTTTTGGTCAACTCAGTTAAAGAGTTATCTAGGCTGTATTACATTGATGCCATGCGCCCACGAGTGACCCAGCAGGTCAAAAACATCCTCAACAGCACCAGTAAAACCGAACCGAGCAAAGTGCTTTGGTACGCGGCGGCAGAAATGGCCGACTATTACGATCGCAGCCATTGTAACGATTACAATATCTGTGGTTTTAAGGCGCAGTTAGAAGCCGATGCTTTACCTTTTAATTGGAAATGCTCCGACAGCCTCAAGATCCGCGCCCAAGATCTCTATCAAGATCAAGCCAAATGGGCCTGTGATGTGCTGACCAGCCAAGAAAGCTATTTCCACAATAAACTCGAAACGGGCATGCAACCCGTGGGGCAGGATAACAACGATGATTTAGAGCTAGTGATCTTCGGCAGTTCGTCTGAGTATAAATCCTTAGCCAACAGTATCTTTGGTATCAGTACCAACAATGGCGGCATGTATTTAGAAGGCTCGCCCGCTGGACTCAAAAATCAGGCACGTTTTATCGCCTATGAAGCCGAATGGCGCACGCCGGATTTCCACGTCTGGAACCTGCAACACGAATACGTACACTACCTCGACGGACGCTATAACCTGTTTGGTGACTTTAGTCGCGGCACTTCGGCCAATACCATTTGGTGGATTGAAGGCCTAGCGGAATACATCTCTTACCGTGACGCAAACCCTGCGGCAATTGCCATGGGCGAAACCGGTGAGTTTATGTTGTCGACCATATTCAAAAACAACTATGAATCTGGTCAAGACCGCATCTATCGCTGGGGTTATCTAGCGGTGCGTTTCATGTTTGAACACCACAGGGACGATGTGAGACAGATTCTGGCCTACCTACGCAACGATCAATATGCAGAATATCAAGCCTTTATGGATAATATCGGCACACGTTACGATAACGAATGGCAGGGTTGGCTCGCCAGTGGTTTAAGCACGGCTGACGATGGCATAGTCGATAAGGGCCCGAGTGATGTCGACGCTGAGCCCAGTGGCCGCGAAGGCAACTGGACAGGACCCGCGGGCACAATCAGTAAGGATTACTCACCTTGCCAAGTGACGAACGAAGCCTACCGTTACACTGAATCGGCCAGCCTGAAAATTGATGTGCCAATGGAATGTATCGATTCAAAACTCGGCCGCGCCAGTTTCAGCTTCACCAATACCGATCGCACAGCCCAAGAGCTTTGGATCAAGATTGGCGGTGGTTGGGGAGATGCCGACATTTATTTCGATTCTAGAGGCTGGGCAAGCCCTGAGCAAAACCAAGGGGCTGGTATCGATAATGGTAATTATCAAGTGATTAAGGTGCAGTTAAACCCTAACGAGTATTGGCACTACATTACCTTATCGGGGGATTTTGGCGGCGTCGATATGCAAGTCAGCACCACTGAGCTATTTGCTGATATCGACCCCGATCTGGGGGATGGCGGTGTGGATCCTGAGCCACCAGCCAATTGCGGCGCAGCGACCTTAGATTACGGTAAGCTCACCCTAGGCAAAAATGAGTGCATCAGTGGCGGGCGTAACAGCTTCTACTTCTGGGTTGAGGAAGATAATACCCAGTTCACTGTCACCACTAAGGGCGGCGCTGGGGATGCCAATATTTACTTCAATGCCAGTCAGTGGGCCGACGCAGATAATGCCGATGCAAAGAGTGCTAAAGCAGGAAATCAAGAATCGCTTAGCTTCAGCGCCAATCGTGGCTGGCGTTATATCACGATTGATACTGCCACTGAGTTTAGCGGCGTAACACTGACCTTAAGCACAGGCACGAGTAACACACCCGATCCGGTGCTCATTGCCAACGCCTGCGCGACGCAATCACCTTTAAGTTATGGTGAGCTCAGTGCTGGCAAAGCCATTTGCACCGCCGATGGGCGCAACGATTATTACCTTTGGGTACCAGAGGGAACGAATCAGCTAAGCATCAACTCCGCCCACGGCAGTGGTGATGTTAGCCTGTTTTCGGGGACGACTTGGGCGAATGCTCAACACTTCGATGCAGCCTCTGTGACACCCGCCAACACGCGGGAAAGCATCACAGTCAATGCGCCAAACGTGGGGTGGTATTACATCACAGTGCAAAGTGAACCCCAGAGTTCAGGAGTCGCACTGCTGGTTGATTTACGCTAGTTTGATGACTCGCATTACTTAAATAAGCAGTTTTAGCCATTACGCATAAATCAAGCATTTGAATAAATAACAAAATCCCTGCTTCGGCAGGGATTTTTATTGAAGATAAGCTGAATAAGCGACACTGACGTCATAGAGTCTTTAGCGACAATACGTTATTAGCGCATCCCTTCGAGCACTTGCACTCTCTCCTTGGCCCTTACTGCATAGTCGTTTGAAAACCGCTCTGCCATTTCAATGCTCTGCTGATAAAGCGTTAACGCTGCTTTAGCATCGGCCGGTCCACCCTCGCCTTTATCTAATAAGGTTGCGAACTGAAAGTAAGCATTGCCTAGAATATCCGCCTGCAAACCTTGTTTAGCACCCAAGGTTGTCACTTTTTCTAACCAGTATCGCGCGTTAACCGTATCTCGATAGGGTTCCAATAACAGGATATTGGCAAGTTCAGCGGCGGCGTAAAGATCTCGCTCGGCGGCAATGTTCCAAAACTCTTCGCTCTGCTCAAAATCCTCTTTAAAGTAATAATAGGTTTCGGCAGCATCTCGCGCTAAATCAGGTTGAGCTTTAACGCTTTGGCGATAATTTTCCAATGCCGTTGTAGCATTAAAATAGGGCGAGCAAGATAACACTTGATAAAACGCCATCAGACTTCTTGCCTCAGGCAACCCTTGCTCAACTAGCTGATTTAACTGCTGCCATGCTTGCATTTCACGGACCTTATCCGCACCTGTATTAACCAAGCCACGCTCGATAACCGATAAAGGTAAACGGATTAACTCAAGCTTTGCCGCGTTATCACCAAAGCTTGCGGCGCGTTCCAGCCAATAGATCTTTTCATCGGCACGCCCCGCGTAACCCGCTTGATCTCGCATCCAATGCAGCGCCTCAATATCGCCAGCTTCAGCGGCTTCACGGTAATATTTCTGTGCCTTAATTTTATCCTTGGGTAAGGCGTGCCCAAGCTCATAGATACGTGCCAAGAAGCGCTTATCTTCGGCCTTGGCACTCTGAGCTAACGTCTTGATTTGAGATTCAGGTTTACCATAGGCATACAATTTCACATCACCGTTAGCATAAGTATATTGAGTACCATCGGGATAATTCACCTCAACCGTATCAGGCTGATACCAAACATTGACCTCATACTGTTCGGCAATCTGTGGATTAAAATTCACCCGCATCACAGCCTCATCACCGCGACGAACCGCTTGAGTATAAGGACTAGCCCATAGGCTAGAAATTTGCTGCAAACTACTTTTCAGCCTAGCCTCGAAGGGTTTGTCTTCCTTAGGAGAATGAATAAATACTGGATAGTAAACTGGCGCTAAAGATAAAGGCGTAGTCGCAAGCAACGAATTATCCGCCTCGCTACCCGCATGAATAGGATCGATATTAAGTTCATGACTTAAATAAAAATCATCGTGGGGTGACACTTGAGTCGGCAACGTCGTTTGGCTAGCAACTTGTGCCGCATCCACAACAGAAGTGCGCTGCAACTTAGCAAGGTATTGTTGTTTAAGTGCTTTAGCCCTTTGCCACAACGGATGGTTCGGCAGTATTGTCACATCGAGCATTAAATCCTCAAGCCGCCACTGACAATCGCCGCCACCGTTCAAAGCTAAGGGCAGCGAAAACTCACTCGCTTTGCTACCACTGCTAATCACTTGCCGCAGCACTGAGGTTTCTTCGAATGTCGCGCGGTAGGGATTAGCAATATCACCACTGGGAAAACGGATTTCCTTTCGGGTACAAACAGATGAAACGTAATAACCGACAAGTTCTAATTGCGTATTAGCAGGTAATACACCAACAAACTCGAAACGCGGACTATCTACAGGTGCAGTCACTTGATCGACGGGCAACTCACTACGAAATAAGGAATCCCAAAAAGAGGCCATGGCGGGAGAGGCAAACATCAATCCAGCCGAGCAAGCCAAATATAAAAAAGCCCTATGAAGGCAATGTAACAAACTCATAATGCCAGCTCTCCGTCGCTGATGAGGCAAATCCACTCGCACTTAAACACTCGCTTAAATACAACAAAGATCATTAAGTTATCGACAAAAAATTAAGCCAACGCGTTTAGCCGTTGGCTTAAATCATAACGTATTTACAGGCAAGTTGAACCCATGCCTCTTAGCCTAGGGGCGATAAACCCAGCGCATAAAACTCAACTTAAGCACTTCGCAGTCTAGCAAGCACATCCTTGGCCTTCAATTCAGCCATAGCGACATAGGCCACAGGCACTACAAATAACGAGAAGAAAGTGCCCGCTAACAGACCTCCGACTAAGACTAAACCTATGTTAGCTAACCCTAACGAGCCCGGTCCCGATGCCAAGGCTAAAGGAATCGCACTTAAAATCATGGTTAAAGACGTCATTAGAATCGGTCTTAAACGAGATTTGGCACTGCTTCGCGCCGCCTCAATCGCACTCAAACCTTGGTCTTGTTGCTTATTGGCAAACTCCACCAGCAAGATACCGTGTTTAGTCACTAGCCCCACTAAGGTTAATAAACCAATCTGCGAATAGATATTCACACTCTGGCCAAACAAGGCTAAGGTCAATAACGCACCGACAATACACAAGGGCACAGTCAGTAAGATAATTAAGGGATCGACAAAACTTTCGAACTGCGCAGCCAAAATCAAATAGATAAACACCAATGCCAGCAAGAATAGCGACTGAGTGCCCGCCTGCGAATCCATAAGATCCTTTACCACGCCATTGTATTTAAAGCCTTGGGCATCATTAAGCAATGTCGGTAATTGTTCATCTAAGTAGGTTTTGATTTCATCAGTTGAATAACCGGGCATAATATCTGCCGTCAATTCAGCGCTATCAAGACCCATAAACGTCTTAATGTTAGATTCTGCCGTAGTCTGTTTAATCGACACAAATTGCGATAATGGCAGTGCTTGCCCAGATTCAGAAGTGACATACAGCTTATTCAACACTTTAAAATCACTCAGTTTGTCTAAGTTTACTTGCACTTGAATAGGATAAGTAAAACCATCGGTAGCATGTAAGTCCGCCGCCTTCACTGAGCCAAGAAAGGTAGAAAGCGCATTAGTGACATCACCATAACTCACACCAGAGAGGATAATCGCGTTGCGATCGATAGACAGATCGTAGCGTAGTTGATCCCTCAGCACTGAGTTGCCCACGTTATTCAGGCCAGGATAATCCTCGAGTAACTTTTGCACTTTGGCGGCGGTTTCGCTGAGTTCGTCCTTATTCCGATCTAAGGTCGTCAGTTCTAAACGCAAGTTATTGGCAATATTGAGATTATTCGCTGAGCGAATGCTAAACGACATGTTATAGGCAGAAACGTTTTCCTTTGATGTTGTAATCAAGTCGCTGATCACATCATCTATACCCTCACTGCGCTCACCCCAAGGTTTGAGTAGTACATGGTTCACAGGCTCTCCCTCGATATAAGACAAGTTAGCCCCAACCGCGGGATGATCGTCCATCACGCTATTAAGCTCAGCATTGTGATTGAGATGATACTGCCGACCGACACCGGTAGGGCCATTAGACGCCACATCGATAAAGCCGGAGTCCTCCGCAGGCAAGAGTATTTTGGGTAATTGCCAGTAAGCAATACCCGCAAGACCCACCAAAACCACAGCCGCGCCAAACATCAAACGCTTGCGAACAAACCACTTATTCAGCTCATTGATATACAAATGATTTAACTGCTGCAGCGCATTCTCGACTCGGCTAAACCATTTAGGGTGTTGCTCAGTGGTATTGATAAGATAGGCGCTCATCATAGGCGACAAAGTTAACGCCACCACGCCAGAGATCATCACGGCCGCTGCTAAGGTAAAGGAGAATTGCCGAAACAGATCGGCGGTTAAGCCCGACATTAATCCGATCGGCAGATACACGGCGGCGAGCGTTAACGTCATCGCAATGATAGGGAAAATGATCTCCTGACAGCCTTTAATCGCCGCATTGAAAGGCGTTTCACCGTTTTCAATATGGCGATAGCAGTTCTCGACCACCACAATGGCATCATCCACCACCAGGCCAATGGCCAAAATAATCGCCAGAATAGTCAACACATTGATGCTAAATCCGAGCGCCGACATCACAGCAAACACCCCAATCACGCACACGGGAATGGTAATAATGGGGATCGATGCCGCCCGCAGGCTACCCAAAAATAACACCACAATCAGCGAAACTAAGATCACCGCTTCAATCAACGCAGAAAAACCTTCGTCGATGGAGGCTTCAATAAAATCAGCTTGGTTATAAGCCAAGTTCATTTCTAAGCCTTGGGGTAAATGTTTTTGCATGCGTGCAATTTCGGCTTTAATGTTCGAAGCCACTGTCACTGGGTTAGCGTTGCTCAGCGGTAAAATCTGCAATGACATTGCACTATGTCCACCGATAGACAACATACTCGGCGACAGACTTTCCTCGCCCATCACCACATCGGCGACATCGGACACGCGGATGATCTTACCTTCGCTGACCTTAATCACCAGATCCTTCACGTCTTCAAGCGTTTCAACTTGATTCAAAGGGTTAATCGAAAAATCCCGCGACTTACCTTTGATCGCACCCGAGGTAAAACTGGCATTGTAGGAGCCTAACGTGCCCACCACATCGGCAGCTTTAATATTCAGCGCCTTCATTTGTTCAGGATTGAGCCAGACTCTGACCGCCTTTTGTGAGCCACCATATGGCCCCCAAACGGCACCAACGCCTTGAACTTGTTTGAGTTGCGGTACTAACTGCTGGCTAATGTAGTCGTACATAGCCTGCTTTTCCATGCCACCCGCGTTCACAAAGGTGATGATATTACTGGCCGAATCCGTGGCCGAGGTATCGTCGGTGACTGTGGGCTTATCTATCATGCTCTGGGGGAAATCGTTAATCCCTTCGACGCTGCTACGCAACTTGTTCATTAAGTTGGTGTATTCAATATCGCTGGTGTCATCATTGAATTTAATCGTTAATGAGCAACGCCCCTCGCTACAGTCGGTCGACATGGTATCGACTTTATCTATGCCCGAAGCCGCAGCAATCAACTTATCGGCCACGTTGCTCGACATAAAATCGGCGCTCGCCCCTGCAATCGACGCATTCACAGATGCCGAGTGGGTGGTATGCTCAGGGAAGTATTGGATATCGAGTTTTTGAAAGGCAATCAAGCCCAGTAACACAGCCATAATACTGAGTACGGAGGCGAAGATAGGATGACGAATACAGACTTCGGGTAAACGCATTATTCAGCCACCTCAATATTTGGAGTAGCTCCTGAATCAGCACCTTTATCAGCGCTTGATGTTGCCGCTTTATCTCCAGTGTTTCTATCCTGCACGACTTTGATCTTGCTATCGGACTTGAGGTTTTGCATACCCGTTTTAACGACTAAATCGCCTTCGGCTAAACCTTCAGTCACGACGGCATAACCGTCATTTGTATTTTGAGCGAGTTTAACTACTTGTTTTACTACGCTATCGCCCTGCACTAGCCAGACAAAACGTTCATCGTTATTGGCAATAATCGAATTTTGCGGCACTAATAGACGTTTAATCCCTAGACTATAGAACTGCTTGATGTTGGCGAACATGCCAGGAGCAAGCTTAAACTCAGGGTTTTCAAGGGCGGCATGCACTTCAACCCGTCCTGAGCTTTCGTCTACCGCTGGGGCAACATAGTTAACTAACCCTTTGAATACCTTATTACCATAGGCCTCAACAGTCACATTCACCTTTTGGCCCTTTTGCGCCTTGCCTAAATCCTTCTGACTGATGGCATAACGCACTTCGACCGGATTTAAACTATAGAGGGTGACTAAGGCCGTACCAGCACCAATTTGACTGCCGATAGACTGACTAAAGCTGGTCAACTGACCATCGAAGGGAGCCTTGATCAGGTAATCGTTCATGGTTGCTTGTTTCTGGCGAAAATCCGCATCGGCCAGATTCACATTTTCCCGTAGCTCATCCACATCTTGCTTAGCAAGCGCAAAGGGTTCTTTAATCAGTAAATCTTCGATACGCTCCAGCTTAGTTTTAGCCAGTGCTAAGGTGCTCTTGGCTTTGTCTAAATCAGCCTTGGCTTTAATGTTGTCCTGCTCGGCAATCACTTGACCTTTAGTCACTTTGTCGCCGTTACTAAAATGAATCGCGCTAATTTTTTCGCTAGCATTAAAGTTCAGCGTGGCTGAATCGATAGCGTTGATTTTACCGACTTCATTCACTACATCGGCAAAGGACGTTTCTTTAACGGCCTCGACCGTCACAGGGATGATGTCGACCTTGTCCGCCGACATCACGGCCATAGGGGCTAAAGCGAAAGCACTCGCCAGTAGAAACGGCAAAGGCGCGAATAAGGGCGCCTTTGGGAGATGATGGGGATGGCTTTTTAATGAAATATCGCATGCACTGCGTGCTCGTTCAGTTACTCTTTGTGTAAACAGCGTTCGTGTAAACATAGTATGCAAACCTATCGTTCTTACTATTCAACGGACATCCTATCCGACAACAGCAAACCGGATTGAACCCAAAACTAATACCAAGTCCCCCCAAAGTGCCTGTTTCAGCAATTTGAGGTTATTTGGGTATACAGCCTATAGGCTTAATCCCAGTCAGTGCCAGTAAAAACTCGGTTACACAACCAAACAAAACAATAACTTAACGATAAACTTAATAGTGAGCACTTAAATCACACAAACAACCATAAAACACAGCAAACTTGAAACAAGTTTAGAGCCAGCCGGTTAGCAAGCCACTATTTACCTTTTAGCAGGGCTCCGATGGCCTTTTTCACGTCTGCAAAACAGGGGCGCTGAGCCACATCTAACTGCATGCACTCGTCTTTAATCGCACTCAACTGTGTGTAGTACAGAGGGCCAATCGAGGCACTCATATAGGCAGATGCATCCACATAGGCCAATAGATCTTCAATCAAGCAACCGAGCGCCCGCACTTCAATAGCTTCTATCGCTAAGCGTTCTGCTGTCGATAGATTGCGTAAGTTTGATGCCGCACCAAAATCCCCAAACAATAAGCTCATCTGTTGATTAACCATAATATTATGGGCGTAGACATCACCATGGCTTACTTGTTTGGCATGCATGTGCGCCATCGCATCGGCCAACTGGTGTGTGATTTTGGCGACTTTATCAAGGCGAAATTGGCTACCGTCTTTAAAGGTATCGCGAGTGCAGGTGACAAGACTTGGTGGTAGCCCTAAGTTACTAAACCCTGGCGGAATTAGTTCCATTACTAAACCCAATTGATCTTTTTGGCTAATATGCGCCACGACCTTAATAAGGCAGGGATGATCACCCGTTGTGAGACAGCAATCTAACTCGTCAGCGGGATAACCATCGCTCGTCACTTCACCCTTAAAGAGTTTTACCGCAATCTGCGCCGACCCCGTCGCGGCTATCATGGCTTGATTCAACCAATCGCCTCGATAAATGACCCCAGAAGCCCCTTCGCCAAGCTTCTCAGCCAACTTGATATCAACCAGAGTCACATTCGCCACTGTGGCCACATCGGCGTGGGGATCGACTAAGGTATGGCTGAATGGATTTCCCGCAAAGGCGAGCCAAGTCAGTTTGGGCAAACTGAGTAACCAAGCTGGCAGTGCGTGGAGTTGATTGGCCGATAAACGCACTAACTCTAAATTGCGGCAATTGGCCATCGACTCGGGCAAGGTTGTTAAACGGTTACCCGCTAAAGCTAATTTTTGCAGACGATGTAAATCACCCATGGCCGCAGGCAATGTCTCAATGAGGTTATCGGTTAGGATGAGCCAGCGGGTTTGCAGCGGTAATGCCGCAGCTGTCACTGTTTTAATTTGATTGGCCTTAAAGCCAATCATCTCTAAATTTGTGCAGCGCCCTAATGCCTCAGGCAAATGTTCAAAGCAATTATTCGAGGCGAAAATTATCTTTAAATGCGATAAGCGGTGTAAATCCTCGGGCAAAGTGCTCAGTTGATTATTCGATAAATCGAGGATTTCGAGGGTATCGGCTAAATCAAAAATCTCCCGCGGGAACTCGGTTAAATCCTCAACCAATTGTAAACGTGTGATCCCTTGTAACTGCCCTGCCCTTAACTGCGCTAACGTCTGCACTTTGCTACCCAAGTTAATGAAAAATCGCGGCTATGGTAGCGTATAAATCGACAAAGCTAAACGCAGGATCTGCAATCAAAGGGCGGCACAATCGGCCTTAAGACAACTTTGATACTATAGGTAAAACTTGGGGGAGCTATCCAGAAACTCGAAAACAGATTAGCATGTGCACCAATATGGAATGCCCAGTCAACTCATCACAGGACAATCATGCGGACACATTTTCGCCAAACGCACTCATTTACAGTGCTTATGCTTGCCATGCTAATGGCCCTACTGAGCGGTTGTGCTACAACATCAGCAAGCCCATCAACCACTGAATTCAATGCCACAGCAAGTGATGTCAGTAACGATAACGACCACTCGCCACAACAGCATCAAACACCACCCGCAGTGATTGAGCAGTACAGCGATGTGTGGGAAAAGATCCAACACGCCAATACCATTGATGTCCATGATGATGCCGAAGTACGTAAACAGCGTAACTTTTTCGACGATAAACAAAAATTTATGAATCAGGTTGGCGATCGCGCCGAGCCATTCTTGTATTACATAGTCAGCCAGCTCGAAGCGCGTAACATGCCATTAGAATTGGCGTTATTGCCCATAGTCGAAAGTGGCTATAACCCTTTAGCACAAGCTAACGGCCCCGCAGGACTGTGGCAAATGATCCCCGCCACTGGGCGTAATTTTGGCTTAACGGTTAACTCAGCCTACGACGGTCGCAAAGATGCACTGGCCTCAACCGATGCCGTGCTCGACTATCTACAGCATTTGTACGACACCTTAGACAAAGACTGGATCAACGCCGTCGCCGCCTACAATACCGGTGAATTGGTGATTAAAGCCGCCATCGACAAGAATAAAGCCAAGGGTAAACCAACGGACTTTTGGTCGCTGGGCATTCCGGCCAAACGCGTACAAACTGTGCCTAAGTGGCTGGCCTTTATTCAAATTATTCGCGCACCCAATCATTACAATCTAAAAGTGCGACCGATTGCGAACCGCCCTTTCTTAGATAGAGTCCCTGCGCCCAATGGCGTGGATATCGGCCAAATCGCCAATGCGGCAGGGCTGAGCAAGGCAGAATTTAAAACCTATAACCCGGGCTTTCGCCAAGGCGTGATCCCGAGCAAAGGCAAATATCAGATCGCCTTACCGCTGGAAAACATAGGCCAATATCAAGAAAATCACGACAAACTCTACGCCCAAAAACGCTATGACAGCCAAAGCTATATCGTTAAGTCCGGCGACAGCCTAGGCACAATCGCGGCTAAGTTTGATACATCAGTCAAGGCATTAAAACAGGCTAATAACCTGACCTCTGATCGCCTCAAAATCGGCCAAGAGCTCACACTCTTAACGCCAATGGCAGCCAATGATAATGAGCCAGAACCCGCTAAAGCCAACACTAAGTCCGATAGCAAAGCCAAGTCATCGACCAAAACAAATGCCAACGGCACTAAAACCACCAGCTCAAAATCGGCCGATATGCCAACGGCAAAAGCCAAAACCTACAAGGTAAAATCCGGCGATTCGCTGGATAAAATCGCCCGTAAGAATAAGGTCAAACTGGCTGATTTAATGAAGTGGAACCAGCTCAATAGCAAGAGCATTATTAAGCCAGGCCAAGAGCTGAAAATCAGCGAATAACACTTGCGATATTAACTGCAAAAAAGCCCAACAAAGCGCCAATTAAAAACGCTGTGTTGGGCTTTTTGCTGTCCCAGTGTCAGAGTTAACCATCACTTAAACATTGCTACTCAGTTGACCTCACATTGACTTCCAGATAATGACTCCAAAACAAACCATTCTAATTGCACGCCATTATTTTGTGTCTTTCTTCGCTAAACCAAGGGGATACAATTGCTGCTTAAACATGCCAACAGGCATGTAATCGCCCACGACACCATATTGCTCTGGCCACTCTTTCTGACCTCGAACTGCAGTCCCAAATAGGTAATCTAAAAAAGAAAAATGGGCAGCATAGTTACGGTCGATTGCCGCCTTATCGGAAGCATGGTGCCAATGGTGAAATTGCGGACTGACAATTAAATAACGTAGCCAGCCAAAGTTAACCTGCACATTGGCATGATTAAAGACCGCCTGCACGCCAACGATAATCACATAAATACTGATGATGTCTTTGGAGAATCCCAAGATAAAAATCGGCGTGAGCACTAAACAACGGGTAGCAATCAACTCAAACATATGTTGCCTTGAACCAGCCAACCAATCTAAATGTTTCGCGCTATGGTGCACCGAATGGAAGCGCCACAGGAAAGGAATTTCATGGTAGGCACGGTGCGCCGCATATTGCATTAAATCGGCGACCAATAAAATCAACAACAGTTGCAACACAAAGGGAAGACCCGCGATAAAGCTTTGCACTGTGCTGGAAATAGCCCAAGAAAAGGTCGACTGCACAAATTGGTTTGCCACCAATAATACAAATCCAATCGCTAAGTGATTCACCAAAAAATGGTTTAAATCCCCTTGCCACTCGGGTCTCAATATTGCTTGTTCTGGTTTATGGGGTAGCCATTTCTCGATAAAAATGAAAATTAAGGTTGAGCCTAATAAGTCTAAAATAAACCAATCTAAACCCAGTGAGACCTTATGATTAGCAAAAGGCTCGACCTCAACTTGATGACCACCAAAGGCAATCGCTAAACTCACAAATACCCAAGCCACAAAGCCGAAACGCTTATTTTTATTTCGAATAAAATTCAATAAACCTAAACTGCCCGACACCACTAAGGCGACAAATATTAAGCTGCGAATAACATCGACATTATAGCTTTGGCGTAATTCTGGAGTGGTGAGATATTCTGGAAAATGAAACGCCAATACGCCCAGAAACGATAATATCGCTAACATACACGCTATAGTACCGCTAATACTGCCTTCACCAATTTGGAAATGACCGTCTTTAAATCCTTTACTCATCACAGTGAACTCCTTTTCCTATATTGCTCGCGTTATTCACATCACAGCAATGCTCGGCTTAATTTTTGCCGATCAGCCTACATTAACCCCGCAGCCACAATCAATAAAAAGTGAATGCTAAGACAATAATGCTCAATCTACTAAGCCCACTAAAACGAGCACACAAAAACAGCTCAAAAAAAGCGCTACCTAAGTAGCGCTGTTTTATTAGAGCCGTTCACTCACCTTAGCGGTTAGATCTTAATCAAGTTATAACCAAAGCTAGTAGAAGGATCTTTATTCAGCACCATAGTCACATTGTCTTCATTGCTGAAATCCATTAAATCGGATGCATAGACAACGGTTTTAGTACCGTTTTCCACAGCGATAACCTTAATAGAATATTCGCCAGCTGGCACAGTCAATGACTGATGGCTTGCTGGATTGACCGAGGTGATCTTATTTACAGCCGTTTCAATCGTGTCATTTGCCTTTAAGAAATACACGGTTAGATTGCTTTTATCGGCAAAACTCACAATGTCGAACTTAAAGCTATAGGGACTTGGCGTCTTAGTTTGCTTCATCTCCATCGCCTTTACTTGGCTGCCCTGCTCGGTCGTTTGCTCATAGATGAAGATGGTTTTAATCTCATCTTGGTTCAGGGTGATAAGCACATTATCGAGCAATTTATTTTGCGTACTGTGGTCGAACACACTCACACCAAAATCATTAAACTCAGCACCTTGATAGCTCGTCACCCCAAAAGATGGCACTTCGCTAAACAGAGTATCTTGCTTACTGCTAGCCACTTTCACATCGATAATGTGCGAACCTAAACCGTTAAAGACGCGATAATCGACACTCGCTTCTAATGCTACATGATTGCGAACATTGGTGGTTGAATCGACACTGTCCAAGGTAATTTTTGAATCCGAAGCACCAAAACCTTCGCGGATAATCAGCTTATAAGGCACCTTAGAACTGAATTTAATGTTTGCAGTTGTATAAGAAACATTGGTTGTTCCCGCTGGTGCGAGGTAAACCTTATATTCACCCGTATCCATCACTTGCGGCTGCGACACTTCACCATAAGCCACACTACCTAACATCACGGCATCGGCAAAGGTTTGGGTCGACTTAGAAACATAAGCGTCAAAGGCTTGGGCATGAACTGCAGTATTGGCAATCAAGAGCTGCATTTTACTGTTTTCAGCCACTTCGTTGAGCTTATCGAGTTCAGTGCGAGAATAGTTGATATTAAGTAATTTAGGTTCGGTAAAATCACCATGTAATACAAAGAAATGGTCCGTTGCAACTTTCAAATCGATATCTTCTTTATAAATAGAGATATCTTTATCAGAGGCATCCTTAGCCATCACTTCAATCGCAGCTACGCCAGCCGTCGACGTAAATCGCGGCATAGTGTCCCCATAGATCACACTTTCATAGGTTTTATCGGCAACTTTGAGTGCAGTAGCAGTGCTTCCAGCTGAAGCATTATAAAATTGCACATAGGTGGCATTTTGATCTGTGCCCTCTTCATTATTATCATCTGAGCCACATGCCGTTACCGCTAAACAGGCAACAGCCACCGCAGCGAATCCCTTTAGCTTACTTTTTATCATTGTTTCCCTCATTAGCAGACAAAAATTCAGTTCAATCTACGCAGTTATACAATGACAACAATGGCAATTTCCACTAAAAACAAAAACAAATATTTTACAAACTCAAACACTTAACAAACATTTCAATAACACACCAAAAAGTGATACAAACCACACTTTTCAGGCCCTTAATTGATACAAATGCGGCTGCTGATACTTTTGCTCGCCTATCAAAAATTCTGCTCCAGTGGAAAATGGCTGATCTATCGAACTCCTCTCTTTTAGGCTTATAGCGACTATGGATAAACTATCCTCAGACGGTACAAACCTTGTTCGACTAATGCGATTAGGTTACTCTCGCATCGCCAATTAAGCCTTTGGGATGGATAGGATTTGCAAGGGATTCTCAACTACTACAAACAATGTTTTCAACACGATAGTGCCGAAATCAATCTCTGGTCTAGCCACAAGCTTACCGAGCAAGATCAGCTATTACTCCAACATGAAGACGAGTTAAGCAGTGGCTTCCTACCCCGCTTGCCTGTGCCATTTGCTCCCGCCAGTGCATTACTAGCACGTAGCGCTTTGTATTTACGTGAAAAGGTATTATTGCACTGCTGTCTGTTTTTCTGCGGCACAGTCGACCTTAATGGTGAAAAACGTAAAGTCGTGACGCCACTGCTGTACCGCGAATGCCAATTACAGGCTGACGGCGATAATCTCTACCTAGAGAGCAATAACACTCTAGCTGGCAGCGGACCATTCACTATCAATGAAGCTCTATTAGAAAAATTAGTCGTTGAAGGACATAGCCTAAGCCAAGATTTACGCGATAATCCAACGGATGTCAGTGGCTGGATAGCTTGGCTGCGGGCGGGCCAAGCCGACGTTGATACCAGTCACTTATTGCATTTTCCCAAGCTGATCGATGAGGCTGAATTTACTAGCTTATGCCGTAAACGTGGGCAGTTTATGGTTAGTCGAAGCCAAATCATTTTGGCAGAACGTTCGATCGCGAGTCGGGGCATTTTGCACGAACTCGACAAACTAATGACAGCGGCTGAACCATCAGCACCGCTTAAAGCACTATTCGCAGAAACACAACAAACAACATCAATAAGCGCTAGTGTAGACACGCAAGAGGCTTATCTTCCTGGGCTGTTAAGCCGCGCGCAAATTCAGGCCTTCAAGATTGCGGCCAATCATACTTTGGGGCAGATCTCAGGCCCACCGGGAACAGGTAAGAGTTACACCATAGCCACAGTGGCGGCGGAGCAGGTATTAAGGGGCAAATCTGTCCTCATCGTCGCCCACACTGATGTTGCTGTTGATGTGATTGCCGATAAATTGCAACAACAATTCCAGCTAGGGAGCAGCCTTATCAGAGCAGGCTCGCCGCAGTTTATAAAAGTCCTTAAAAACCAGATTGATGAAATGCTCCATGGTCAGCACCCTGCATCTGATGAAGCCGTCTCGGATAGGTTGCTATTAAGTGCAAAACAGCAACTTAACACTGTGACTCGTCAGCAAGTCAAGATGGAAGCGGGCTTTATACGTCATTGCCGCCATGCCATACGTCGCGGCCAAAAACTGGCAACCTTACAACAAGGACAATCGCGCTGGCGCTTAGGATTTTACAACTGGGCTTACCGCGCAGGTATAAAAAGGTTTGCCCAGCAATGGAATGAACTCGATAAATTAACCGCCCTCATCGCCCAAAAAGAAGACTTAAGCCTCAAATACTTACAATTGGCCACTCACTATCGATTACACCAATTGCTCAAACATAAGCGCAGTACGCTGGTGAGTTTTGCCAGTGCACTTCGCGCTCGACAATCAGCTAAGCAACTCGACGGTTTCTACAAAACGGATTTTGATGCCTTAAAGCAAACCTTTCCCATTTGGTTATCGAGCCTTGCCAGCTTGCATAAAGTGCTGCCCATGGAGCAGCAAATGTTTGATTTAGTGATTATTGATGAAGCCACCCAAGCCAATATTGCCGCATGTTTACCGGCCTTGCAGCGGGCAAAAGCAGCACTGGTGGTGGGCGACAGCAAACAGCTGCGCCATTTCTCGTTTTTATCCCGCGCAAAACAAACCCAAATCCAGACCCAACTCGGACTCGCCCCGGATTGTCGCGGCCTAATGAGCTACCGTGATGCCAGTATGCTCGACTTAGTATCGCAATCCCTTGCGAGCCAATCCCAAGTGGTATTTTTAAATGAGCATTTTCGGAGTAAACCTGAGCTGATCCAATTTAGTAATCAGCAGTTTTATCAAGGTATGCTGAAGATTATGCAGCACAGACCCTGCACGAGTTCGGGGCACTTACACAGAGTCCAGGTGACTGGCAGCCGTGACAGTAAAGGAATTAACGCCATAGAAGCGGAGGCATTAATTGAAAAGTTAGCTCAACTGATTGATGAACAAGAAAATGCATTAGTGCCCGCCAGCATTGGTGTGCTCTCCTGTTTTCGCAATCAGACGGAGTATTTATCCCAGCAGATCCTCGCACGCTTTAGCACGCAGCAAATAGAACGTCATCAATTACGGATTGCCACGCCCTTTGGTTTTCAAGGGGAAGAGCGCGATATTATGCTGCTGTCGTTTAGCATAACGGCCAACGACAGCCGCGCCGCCGTGTATTTAAATCGCGAAGATATGTTCAATGTCGCCATCACCCGTGCTAAACAGATGCAGTGGCTATTTTTATCGGTACAAGCGCATGAACTCCCCAACAATAATTTACTGGCAACTTACTTAGCATCGGCGGGTCAATTTCAAGCGGCACACAATTATGTCGATTCCCTCGATACCTTCGGCCAGTCTGTGGCACAGGCGATTGAAGCAAAAGGCATAACAGTCTGGCGCGCCTACCATATGGCGGGGCTAGAACTGGATATTCTGTGCCGCTATGGTAACCAATATTTAGCAATAGATTTAATCGGTTACCCAGGACCTTGGGCGGATTTTTTCGATATTGAACTGTATAAACTCTTACAGCGCGCGGGCATTAAACTTATCCCCGTCAGCTACGGGCTATGGTGCCAACAGCGAGAACTTTGTATCCAACATATTTGTCAGCAATTGGGTATTACCCAAACAAGTTAATGCAGTAAATAACAGCCTTAATCATGCTGTTGATAAATCGCTTTTATCCTATTTCGCAGCCAAGTGATTTTGGGGTTGTGGCTGTTTCTCTTATGCCAAATCAAGGTAAAAGGGATCGCGAGCTTATCGAGATATTCGCCACTTATCGGGATAGGGCGACTGACTAAGTCAGGATGTAATTGGCGGGCATATTGTTCGCAATATTGTGGCGCAATTGCCATCATGTTGTGGTGAGGCTCTGCCGCGACAAACAGTGACTGCTCAAAACTGGCCAAGGTCAGCACAATATTACGGCTTAACCCAAGCTCAATAAGCACATCATCCAAGGCCCAAGTTTCGCTTTTTTCCCACAAGATATTGATATGCGAATATTTAAGAAAGGTGTCTATATTCCACTCTTCCTGCAAGGCGGGATGATCGCGGCGCAAATACACCTGAGGAAGATCGGTAAATAAAACCTCAAAATCGATAAAATAGGGTAATAAATCAAGGGATTCCTTGGAACGTGGATGACTTTCTCGGCCGGTAAAACCCATATCAGCTTCACCACGCACAATCGCTTCGAGTGAATCGTAATCCCAATTTCGTACCTTCACCTTTGCATCAGGGTATTGAGTATAAATGGCCTGAGTCAGCTCATTAAGCATGATAAGCAACAAAGGCGACTCAAGCATCAACTCGAAGGTGAGCCCTTTGGTCATCTCGTCACCGCGCTTAGCCATCAGTTGCTTACCCATTTGCAACCATTCCGATAACTCCTGCTCCATACCGTGAGCCAATGGCGTTAACTGAAATCCCTGCGGCGTTTTGACAAATAAGGGATCGTCAAACCAATCCCGTAATTTGGCCAGCGACTTACTCACAGTGGATGGTGTGACATTGAGCTTTTTGGCAGCCTTAGAGACACTCCGCTCCTGTAATAAAAGCTGCAAAATAAACAATAAGTTAAGATCAAGCCGACTCAGGGATTTGGTCATTAAGTACAATTTCCGGCAATTTAGGAACCGCTAAGATCAGTGTAATGCTCATCAGCGCACCGACAGCGAGGATCACTAATAATATATTAATCGCACTCACTTCGAGCAGACCCATCACCCAAATATACAAGGCTGAAGTACACACTTGGGCAATTCCCAGTAAAGAGCTGGCAACCCCAGCCCGAGCCACAAATGGGCTGAGTGCCTGACTCATGGTGACCCCAAATCCAATCGAAAAACCGGAACAAACAAAAGCAAAACCTAACAGGTTGAATGACTGACTAACCCCGCCCAATTGAGTCAAGATAAACACCAATGCCGCTGCGACAAATAATGTCTGAGAGAACAAGATTAACGATTTTTCTTTAAACAGGTTAAGCAAAAAGGGCGTCGAAAATGAGGCTAACATACTCACCAATGCCATCATTGCCATGGTATTGGAATATTGCCCACGGTCAAACCCCATCTGCCCCATGATCAACATGGGAGAGACATTTACATAGCTTAAAATCGTGGTCACACCTAAAGTCGTTATCACCACACGACTGAGAAAAAACCGCTGTTTAAAGGATTCTTTATACCCACCCAGCTCAACTGTGGTGTGAAATTGCGGTTTAGGATAGGTTTCGTGCAATACAAAAATACACAGGATTAAGACCATTAATCCCATCCCCGCCATAGTGTTAAATAGGCTAGACCATGGGAATTTAAGCATAATTAAATGGCCTATCACAGGCGCTATCACTGGGATAATGCAAGTCACGCCATTGACCATAGAGAGCACTTTTGCTCGGCGCTTATCGTCTAATACATCACGCAAAATCGCAAAAGCCACAACGTAGCAAGAACCCGCACCAATGCCTTGTGCAAAGCGTGCCATTAAAAAGAGATCACTGGTTTGCGCACTACCGGCAAAGTAAGAGGCAATAGCAAACAAAAATGCGCCAAACAAGGTAATGGGTTTACGCCCAATCCTATCGGCTAAGCTCCCCGCAAACAGCATAGTGGTCGCCATGCCCGCAAGATACACAGAAAAAGCAATATGCAGCTGCGCCTCACTCGCCCCTAAATCCTGCGCAATTTGCGGCAAACCGATCAAGTACATATCTATCCCTGTCGGGTACAAAAGCACTAGACAAAAACTGCACAATAGATATCGAAACATATACCTCACCCCATTAGCCATCTCACACATTAGTTGCGCCTAGCCTAGTTTCACTCGCGCAGATCTGTGAGTGGCATTTTCGACAACAGGTATTTCCATTGACGACCTATGGGAGGACATAACACCACGAACGAGGAAGAAAAGTTGGTAACAGAACTGAAGAAGGAAAGGGGTAGAAAAATATCCCCTGCGGTTTGCGACCACAGGGGATATGTCGGTGAATGATCAGTCTACTATTCTATGAGCCCAACACTCATTGCTGAGGTTCTGGCGGTGCAGGAAGGACTTGGATCATTAAACTGCTATCGTCTTGCAGATATTGCTGCGCCAATTTATTAAGTTCTGCAACTGTCATCTGCTGCGCTAACGCTTGCCTTTGTTTAAAGGCAGCAAAACGACTAGGATGACTCTGGGCAGTTGAGGTGAGATCTAACCAAAAACCATTGGTTTGCGGCGCAGCTTGCATCCACTCAAGCACAGGTTGGCGGGCTCGATTAAGTAAGTCCTCACTGATCCCCGAAGGCGCTTTAACTTGCTTAACTGCGGCGGTGAAATACTCGGCAACCGTTGGCAACATGGCTTGAGTCGTCACGCTAAACAAACCTAAGTAACCATAACCGCTGGCATTGAAATCGTTGTAAGAAAAGGCCGATGGCGAATAACTCGCGCCCGCTTTCTCCCTCACGTTTTCCGTTAATAGAATGCTTAGCACTTGCTCCAGCAGACCCAATCCCGCGTGTTGACTCAAGTGAGTCATGTCCGTTGTAGGCCACACCATGGCAAGTGCCGCCATATCAAGTTGACCATAATGCGTTAATGTTTTCTGAACGGGCACTTTCGGAAACACAGGTACTATCGACTGAGCATTAGCAATAGGGCTACGCTTAATAGCGCCAAGCGTTTCAGCCACAGCAGCAATGGCACTCGCTTCGTCAAAATCGCCCACAATAGCGAGTTCAATCGCCCCTTGTTCGACGGCCGAATGGAAACTAGGCGCTAATTCGCCAAAGTGACGTTTGAGAATTTCTTCAGGCTCACCATAACCATAGCGTTTATCGCCATTATGGGAGATACGGGCAAACTGATTAGAAAACTCAGATTGTGGGTTGCTATGAATACTTTGTTGCTCGGCAATCACTTGTTCACGAAACAATTGCTCAGCCTGCTTATCCATACCCGGCTCAATTAAATAAGCCGTCATTAAGCCAAGCTGCGTGCGTAGCTCTGCGGCATTAGTGCTAATCTCGCCGCCAAAACTTTGTTCACGCAGGCCTAAGTTGATGGAAATATCTTGCCCAGCAAAAATATCCTGCAGACTGTCATAATCATGGGCCTTGAGCCCACCCTGCACAAACGCACTGTTAAACAGATAAGACAAACCATCCAACTCAGGGAATGGCACTTCACCAAAGCCAATGTTTAGGCTGACCAATGTGGTGCCTTTATTAAAGTTGGTAGGCTTAAGATTAAGGCGCACGCCATTGGCAAATTGCAGTTGGCGAATCCCCGTTTCCTTATCGCGACTATCGGCCACTAACTTGCCTTGCTCGCCAAACTGAGTATAAGCAAACTCATCAATCGCCTTGATTGATGGTGCGCTCACCGCTTGTTTACGGCTTTTCTCGTAGCTGGCGATAAGCTGTTTTTCAGCATTTTCAATGGGCTTATTGCTCGTCAGATACAAATACGGCGTGGTGTTCCATGTTTGATTAAACACTTGGCTTAGCTTTTGCGGTGTCACTGTTGGCATTATTTTTTCAAAAAATGCGAGCTGCCAATCGGGTTCGACAGGGACGCGATTGCCCGCCACCGAATACACTAGACTCTCGGCAATATTCACACTGTGAATGGTACTGCTACCCGCGACACTTAGCTGATATCCCTTATGCATACGTTTGATTTGCTGGTCAATTTCCTGCTGGCTAAAACCAAACTCTTTTGCTTGACGCAGGGTTTTCTCCAAGAGTGCGATTCCCTCTTGCCAGTTATTTTCCTGCGTACCTAGGCTCATCTGTGTGCCATAGGCAATATCAAACTGCGGTCCAACCTGCAGGTTTACACCATATAAACCTTGGCTATGCAGTAATTGCGACTCCATACGGCGATACAAGATGCCGTGGGCAAGCTCGAGCAACATTTCCTGCTCCCGCACAGCAGGGCTATCGGTAATCGCTGAGATGGGTTTTAGCATGCCAAGGGAAACTGACGTTGACAGACTTGGATCAAAAAATGCCGCCGCATCGACACTTTGGCGCTCTGCGACAGTACCAATAGCTTGTTCCTTGGTTTTAGCGGCCAAAGGCGCGGCTTTCCAACTGGCAAACTGTTGTTTTATCTTTTGTTCTACCGCGGCGACCTCGATATCACCCACCACAATTAAAGTAGTACGTGAGGGCGTATAAAAACGCTGATATAAAGACAGCAACGCCTCGCGATTGGCATTACTGATACTGTTCGCCTCCCCCACAGGGAAGCGCTTTGACAGCAATGTGTTTGGCATTAAAAACTGTAATTGGTTACGGTAATTCTCAAGATCCGCACCGCTACGTTCACGCAGCTCAGACAACACTACCGCTTTTTCACGTTCAATTAGCGCTGGATCGAGTAATAGATTACTGCCAATTTCTCGCATTAAAAACAAAGCAGTATCGATTTTATCTTGGCTATTACTTGGCAAGTTGAATTGATAGACCGTCTGCTGAAACTCAGTCACAGCATTGGTATCGGCGCCAAAACTCAGGCCAAGGCGCTGCAATGTCGGCATCATCTCCCCCGCCGCCAATCCGGTCGAGCCATTAAAGGCCATATGCTCAAGAAAGTGCACTAATCCTTGCTCGGTATCAGACTCGACCAAAGAGCCTACATCCACCCGCATCCGCACTATGACCGCCTGCTCCGGCGTCTTATTGCTCACCAATAAATAACGCATACCATTGGCAAGTTCACCGGTATGGATCCGCTCACTCATAGGCAAGCCTGTCGTTCCCATCCACAGCGGATCTTCGCTCGCCTGCAGTGGCAACGCCATACTCAAAAGCGCCAGCAGTAACCACTGACGCACAAAACTAATTACCTTGAAATTGTTCATTAAAATTCGCACTTTTCCCCCAAAATCAAACAAGAAACCTAGGAAGCGCTCACCTATGTTTCAGATAAAATAAGCTTTCACTATAGTACCTAAAGCACTTTAAGTCACAAAATCAATACCTTATGCCGTACTAAAAATAGTTTATCGCCTTGATATATAGTCAGAATATGCCGAAAAATAATGAGCGAGGAAGGAAGCTGAAACAGCTGTGGATTTAATGGTTACTGTGGAATGGTATACATATATTAGCGAAATATTGAGTGTTTAATTAGCCAAGCACTTTCTTAAATCTAATTACAGAGCAATATCTTGATTGAAAATCTGAGTTGAACCCTCACAATTTTGGCTTTAAAAATCACACCAAAGTTTAGATATTTCGACTCATGGCCTCGTGAAAAAACCACTTCACAGGTAAGCCATTAATGCAAAATGCAAAAGCCCTACAAATATTCGCAGGACTTTTGTTTTATCACGCAGCTGATTCTTAAAACTGTTGAAACCAACGTTGGATCTGTTGTGGATCTTTGCTTTGTGTTAACGACAGCATCAGTAAAATGCGGGCTTTTTGCGGGTTAAGATTACCTGCGGCGATAAAGCCATATTTAGCATCATCTATCTCAGCATCAAGCGTGGTTGCACCAGTGGGCACTCGGCTAGAGCGAACGACTAAGGTGCCTTTTTGACTCGCCTTAGCTAAGGTATCAAATATTGAGTGGTAAATATTACCATTACCTACACCGGCGCTGACTATGCCATCAAAACCCGCTTCAACCATAGCTTTGACAGGTAAATCGCTGGCATTAGCGTAGTTGTAGACAATCCCTACCTGTGGCAGCTTGTCGAGTTTGCTAACATCAAAAGGCGTTTGCCTTGTATGTTGACGCTCAGTATTACCCATGTACTCAATCTTGCTGTTATGGATAACGCCCAGTGGACCAAAGTTAGGCGCGGCAAAGGTATGCACACCTGTAGTGTTAGTCTTAGTCACATCGCGGGCATTCAATACGGTATCGTTCATCACCACCAACACGCCTCGACCTTTAGATTCGAGGTTAGCGGCGGTCGCGACTGCGTTATACAAATTCATCGGGCCATCGGCACTCATGGCAGTTGATGGACGCATTGCCCCAACCAGTACTACAGGCTTATCGCTCTTGATGGTGAGATTTAAAAAATACGCCGTTTCCTCTAAGGTATCAGTACCATGGGTGATGACGATACCGTCGACATCTTTATCAGCCAATAGCAGATTGATGCGCTTGGCTAAGGCTAGCCAAACTTTATCGTTCATATCCTGCGAACCGATTTTAACCAGTTGCTCACCTTGAATATCGGCAAGTTGTTTCATTTCAGGCACGGCCGCAATTAAGCTACTAATGCCCACTTCACCAGCCTGATAGTTAGACTCAGTAGCCGATTGTCCGACTCCCGCAATAGTGCCGCCCGTGGCAATAATACGTACCTGTGGAAGCGCCTGCGCCGCGGAGGAGAGAAATAACCCTAAAGTGACCGAGAGCAAAAGCTTACGCATTGGAAAATTCATGCTTACATCCTTTGATTAATAATAAACGCCCACAGTGTGCACTATTGTCTAAGCCTCACTGTGATAGCTCTCACTAAAATGAAATAACAGATTTAGCGTTATCTAATTGATTATTTAAACTTTAAGGAAAGCACCATGCATTTATTATTGAGTAGATTTAACTAATCAATGATTATTCGCTATTGACGCGGTGACAATTAAATATCGTATGGTTTATTTAAACTTAAAAACACTTGAATAAATATGTCGCCGATTGGTTAACGAATAACAAATCTATAGCTAATTTGCATCAAAAAGTAATGGCTCACACTAGTGATCCGAGTTGAGAGACTTATCTAAGAAACAAAAGAAATACACTATTTCAAACAGTTAAGTGATCACCATCCTAATCCTGTTATTGCCAAAGCGTTAAGATCTACTTCGATAGTCAAGGAGACGATTCTCCTTCATGTTTTCGATGAGTTATTCTTGATGTGTTACGTATACTTATTGTACACATCCACAACTCAATACTCGGAGATATATCTTACTATTAATTGGATTTAATAGGATCGAAATGAAAGATACTAATAGCGTACGGATCGAAGAAGATTTATTGGGCACGAAAGAAGTTTCCAATGAGTTTTATTATGGCATACATACATTACGTGCCATCGAAAACTTTAAGCTGAGTAATCAAAAAATTTCCGATGTACCTGAATTAGTCCGTGGCATGATGCTAACAAAAAAAGCCGCTGCCATGGCTAACAGTGAATTAGGCGCTGTAAGTCCTGACATCGCTGACAAAATTATTGAAGCGTGCGATCTAATACTCACAACGGGTCGATTTGTTGATCAATTTCCGGTCGATGTTTATCAGGGAGGCGCAGGTACTTCAGTCAACATGAATACCAATGAGGTATTAGCCAACGTTGCACTGGAGATCATGGGGCTAGAAAAAGGCCGTTACGATGTCATCAATCCTAATGACCATGTCAATAAATGCCAATCGACTAACGATGCCTATCCAACAGGTTTCCGTATTGCGGTCATCAACAGTACCGATATTCTGTTAGATGCATTAACCGACCTTATCAGCGCTTTCGACACTAAAGCCACAGAGTTTAAAACCATCTTAAAAATGGGCCGCACTCAATTGCAAGATGCCGTGCCTATGACCTTAGGCCAAGAGTTTCATGCCTTTGCAGTTACATTGCGAGAAGAAATTAAGTCCATCAAGCGTTGCCAAGAGTTGTTGTTAGAAGTGAACTTAGGCGCAACCGCCATTGGTACAGGGCTCAATACGCCTGTCGGTTATTCTGCATTAGCCATTAAGTATCTGGCAGACATTACTGGCCGCGCCTATGTGCCAGCGGAAGATTTAATCGAAGCGACATCCGATTGTGGTGCCTACGTTATGCTGCACAGTGCAATTAAGCGTATGGCGATTAAAATGTCCAAGATTTGTAACGACCTACGCTTACTTTCATCGGGTCCACGTACAGGTCTGAAGGAGATTAATCTTCCTGAGCTGCAAGCGGGTTCCTCCATCATGCCAGCCAAGGTTAACCCTGTGATCCCTGAGGTCGTCAATCAGGTTGCCTTTAAGATTGTCGGCAACGATATCACTATCACTATGGCCGCCGAAGCAGGTCAATTACAGCTTAACGTAATGGAACCTGTGATTGGACAGGCAATGTTTGAGTCGCTCAGTTTGATGGGCAATGCCTGTATCTCTCTACGTGAAAAATGCGTTGAAGGTATCACAGCAAATCCAGAGATCTGCATGGCTCATGTGATGAACTCTATCGGGATCGTGACCTACCTTAACCCAATCATCGGCCACCATGAGGGTGACATCATAGGCAAGATTTGCGCCCAAACGGGTAAAAATGTCCGTGAAGTGGTACTCGAACGCGGTTTGTTAACGGTTGAAGAACTCGATGACATTCTCTCAGTTGAAAACCTGATGAATCCTAAATATCAGGCTAAACGCAATACCAGCAAAGCCAAAGTGTAACTCAGTGGGGCTGGGGAGCCTTCCCCAGCCCACAACTCGATGATTCAAGAATAAGCCTGCGCAGAGTGAACATGCGTAGGCTATTGAAATTAAAAATAAAATAGAGTTAACACTATGATTATATTAGAGATAATTATCGTCCTCGGGGCTATTTACCTTGGTGCAAGGATGGGTAGCATGGGAGTCGGCTTCGCTGGCGGTGTCGGGGTACTGATACTGACCGCGGGGATGGGACTCAAACCGGGCAATATCCCGATTGACGTGATCCTCATCATTATGTCAGTTATCACCGCGATTGCGGCCATGCAAGTGTCTGGAGGGATGGATTATTTAGTCTCACTGGCAGAAAAATTATTACGTAAGCATCCCAAACAAATCACCTTTCTGGCCCCTGTCGTCACCTATTTCATGACACTTTTTGCGGGTACAGGCCACACAGCATTCTCCACCTTACCTGTTATTGCCGAAGTCGCAAAAGAGCAAGGCATTCGCCCCTCTCGTCCCTTATCTATTGCCGTTGTCGCATCTCAAGTCGCCATTACCGCCTCACCGATTTCAGCGGCTGTCGTGTTCTTCTCAGGCATCTTAGAGCCGTTTGGCGTAGATTATTTAGTACTGTTAGCCGTTTGTATTCCCTCAACTTTCCTCGCCTGCATGGTCGGAGCCGTTGTTGCCAACTTAATGGGCAAAGAACTGGCCGATGATCCTGTCTATCAAGAACGCTTAGCCAAAGGTTTAGTCAAAACACGCGGTACAACTCAAATCGAAATTAAAGCCGGCGCGAAACGATCTGTGATGATTTTCTTGCTGGCGATTGCGGCTGTCATGGCCTATGCCACTGCGATATCTGACAAAGTCGGTTTGATTATTGACCCTGTATTGCCACGCGACGCCGCCATTATGGTGCTGATGCTCACGGCAGCTGCCGCTATTACGATTTTCTGTAAGTTAGACGCAAGTGAAATCTCCAATGCGGCCACCTTTAAATCAGGCATGTCCGCCTGTGTTTGTGTGTTAGGTGTGGCTTGGTTAGGCGATACCTTAGTGTCGAATCATATCGAGGAAATCAAAGATCTTGCCGGCACCTTACTGCAAAGTCAGCCTTGGTTATTATCGGTAACCTTATTCTTTGCCTCCATGCTGCTCTACTCCCAAGGCGCGACAACAAAAGCGCTAATGCCCGCAGCCTTAGCGATTGGCGTAAGTCCATTGACTGCCGTGGCCTCTTTCGCCGCCGTCAGCGCGCTGTTTGTATTACCGACTTACCCCACGCTACTGGCTGCGGTCGAGATGGATGATACCGGCTCGACTCGGATTGGTAAGGCGGTATTTAACCATCCGTTCCTGGTCCCTGGCGTTGTGACGATTGCCACCAGTGTGGCATTGGCCTTCCTGTTTGGCGGCATGATGCTGTAGCTCAATTTTACCCTAAGTGCTCTCAGGGCTAATGCCTACAAATGGATTAACCCTCTTCTTTTAATCTGTATCTATAGACTTTGTGTTGGCGTGATGCAGGTACATTCACGCCATAGCAAATCGAGTAAGAGGTGAATTAATGTCAGCAAAAACGCGTGTTCCTACCGCCATTAACGGCGGACCATTTGGCCAAGCTTGGTCGGCTAAAGCAGACTGCTTACAAAGTGTGACAGGGCTTATATTAGGTATTTTCCTCTTATTTCATATGCATTTCGAGGCGAGCATTTTATTTGGTAAAGAAACCTTCTTTCACATGGTGCAATTCTTAGAAGGCAGTATGTTTAGCTCGACGGGTAATGGCTTCCCCATAGTGACCCAGATCATTTCAGTCATTATGCTGGTGATTGTTGCAGTACATGCCGCCACCGCACTACGTCGTTTTCCAGTGCAATTAGGTCAATGGCGAGCGATGCGTGGCTTCATGTCGACTATCAAGCATAGAGATACCCAAGCATGGTTCTGGCAGATGATCACCGGTTTCTTACTGTTTTTCTTAGTGTCGGCCCATCTTGCCACTATGATTTTAAACCCTGATATTGGCCCTCACCTTTCGGCCGAAAGGGTTTACCACGATAACGCTTGGCTCTTATACGTGGTGTTTTTACCTATCGTGTTATTCCACGGCATCGTTGGTTTATACCGAGTGATATTAAAGTGGGGTGTGAGTAGTAACCGTCCACTTATCCGCACTATAGCGCAAGTATTGATCGTCTATTTATTGTGTTTATGCACATTAAGCCTAGTGACCTATATCAATATTGGTATCGAATTAGTTTTGCCAGTTCAACCGTTTATTCCTCAGTAATGGGCATGACGCTATCGGCGCACCTAGCCTATATAGCAAGACAAACAACATACGGATCCTCCTCTGATACATAGTTGCAGCGCATCTATGCCCGAGGAGCGCAATGATAAATCCATGAAATGTTATCTAAATTATTAGATAAGGATCTGATTTGAAAATCATTTATACAGACTCATTAGTCATTGGTGCAGGATTGGCAGGCCTTAGAGTCGCGATTGCCACCAAAGAGCGAGGCCTAGATACCTTAGTGCTATCGTTAATTCCCGCAAAACGTTCACATTCGGCCGCCGCACAGGGCGGAATGCAAGCCAGCCTAGGCAATACTGTTAAAGGCATGGGCGATAACGAAGACATTCACTTTCAAGACACGGTAAAAGGTTCTGACTGGGGCTGCGATCAAGACGTCGCACGCATGTTTGCCCACGTTGCACCGAAAGCGATCCGCGAACTCACCAACTGGGGCGTACCTTGGTCAAGGATTTCCGCCGGCCCGCGTGAAGTCATCATGAACGCACAAAGGGTAACGCTCAATGAGGCTGAAGAAGCTCACGGCCTGATCAATGCCCGCGATTTTGGTGGCACAAAAAAATGGCGTACTTGTTACACCGCAGACGGCACTGGCCACTCTTTACTGTACGCGGTCGATAACCAAGCTATCTCCATGGGCATTCCAGTACATGAACGGATTGAAGCCCTGTCGCTGATCCATGACGGTAAGCGTTGCCATGGAGTCATTGCCCGCTGTTTAGTCACAGGTGAATTGCGCGCTTATGTGGCCAAATCCACCACCATCGCCACTGGCGGTTATGGCAAGATTTATGAAATATCGACCAATGCCACCATCTGCGAAGGCATAGGCCAAGCGTTAGCACTCGATACTGGTGTCGCCACCTTAGGCAATATGGAAGCGGTGCAGTTTCACCCTACCGCCATAGTGCCCGCGGGGATCCTTACCACTGAAGGTTGTCGTGGTGATGGCGGTATCCTGCGCGATAAAGACGGTCATCGCTTTATGCCAGATTACGAGCCTGAGAAAAAAGAACTCGCTTCGCGCGATGTGGTGTCCCGCCGCATGACGGAACATATGCGTAAAGGCAATGGGGTCGAAAGCCCTTATGGCCCGCATCTGTGGCTGGATATTACTCAGCTGGGACGTGAGCATATCGAAACCAACCTGCGCGAAGTGAAAGAGATTTGTGATTACTTCCTCGGTATCGATCCTTGTAAAGACTGGATCCCCGTCAGACCTACCCAGCATTATTCCATGGGCGGCGTGCGCACCAATGCCACAGGTGAGAGTCCACAACTCAAAGGGCTGTTCAGTGTCGGAGAAGCGGCCTGTTGGGACATGCATGGTTTTAACCGTTTAGGCGGTAATTCGGTGGCAGAAACTGTGGTCGGCGGAATGATCATCGGCAAATATGTCGCTGATTTTTGTCAGAATAACGACTTAGAAATTGATACAGCGCTGACTCAAAAATTCATCGATAAATTGCAGCAAGAAATCGATGGACTGATCGAAGGCAACGGCACAGAAAACCCCTTCCAAATAAAGAAAGAAATGCAACGCATCATGATGAACTACGTCGGGATCTTCCGTAATGGACCCGAGTTAGATAAAGCCATCAAAGGCTTGAAAGACTTACTGCTGCGGGCAAAAAATCTTGGCCTTAAATGTAAAAAACGTCACGCCAATCCTGAGTTAGTCGAAGCGCTACGCGTCACCCGTATGTTGAAAGTGGCCCTAACCGTCGCCTGTGGCGCAGAGGCTCGCACTGAAAGCCGCGGCGCCCATTCACGGGAAGATTACCCACAACGCAATGATAAAGATTGGCTCAACCGCACACTGGCAACTTGGCCAGATGCCGAATCACTTGAACCAGTACTGCGTTATGAAGCGCTAGATGTGATGAAAATGGAGCTACCACCGGGATACCGTGGCTACGGTAACGATAATACTATCGCCCATCCAGATACCGAAAAACGCGTACAAGAAATCAATCAAGTGCTCGCGAGCTTAGGTGATGATCCCGATAGAAACACACTGCAGCGAGCCCTGATGCCATACGAGCTGCCAAGCCACCTGCAGGCTCCTAATGAACGCCTCAGCGATACCTTAGCGATCACTCCAGCCCAACCGGTAGGAAACAAACCACTATGAGCCGTCAAATCAGCTTTAATATCTTTCGCTACGATCCGCAAGATGGCCAAGACAAGCCAAAGATGGAACGTTATCAGTTGACTGAAACACCGGGCATGACAGTATTTATCGCCTTAAATCAACTACGTGAGCTACAAGACCCGTCACTGCAGTTCGACTTTGTCTGCCGCGCGGGCATCTGTGGCAGTTGCGCCATGGTGATCAATGGTTTCCCCACGCTTGCCTGTCGCACGTTAACGGCAAATTACCCTAATGGCGAAATCACCCTCATGCCGCTACCTGGCTTCGAGCTGATTGGCGATTTGTCGGTGAATACGGGTAAATTTATGCGTGAATTAGCCGAACGCTTAAAACTGTGGCTGCACCCTAGACCCGATGATCAGGACATTCATCGGCTCGAAAATCCAATGGCACCCGAAGAAGCCGCACGGATCTATGAGCTAGAACGCTGCGTCGAATGTGGCGTTTGCGTGTCGGCCTGCGCCACCAAACAAATGCGTGACACCTTTGTCGGCGCGGTTGGCATGATGAAAATTGCCCGCTTTGAAATGGATAGCAGAGACAGCCGCAGCGCGGATGATTTCTACCATGTGATTGGCAATCAAGACGGCGTGTTCGGCTGTATGACGCTACTCGGCTGCCAAGATAACTGCCCCAAAGATTTGCCACACATGCAGCAAATCGCTTACCTGCGCCGCAAAATGGCCGCGAGCATACTCTAGTTTTCCTTAACCTAAAGTCCCGTTGCGTTAGCGGGGTTTTAGGGCAACACCTTTCCAAAACCAGCTGACAGCTTTTATCTGTCAGCTGCTGAGTTACGAAGCCTAATTTTCTTAGTTAGGCGCCTCCCCAGCACTATCACAAGTGCAGCTCCTTACTACTAGCGATACAGCTCAATCGGCAACAAAATCCATTAGCGTAACGCGAGTAGTTGTTATGTAAGGAAACATAAATGAAACCGTCTAAACTTACATCAGCCATACTTGTGCTGAGCTTTGCCACACCTATTTTTGCCGTTCAAGCCAATAATACAGCAGAAACCAATGACGAATTACGCACTGAATTACAACAAATTCAGCAGAGACTCGCCATGCTCGAAGCGCAAGAAAATGAGCCATCAGTGCCATCGGATACCCAGTTTAATTTTTATGGTTCTTTACGCCCAACCTTCGGCCTGACCCACACTAACTCGGACGATGTGTGGGATGTAGGCGATGCGAACTCGCGGATTGGTTTTGCTGCAGAGCACCAACTCGGTAATGGCTTAGTCGGGTTTGCGAAAGGGGAATTTAAGGTCGATATCAAAGATGACGGTGACTTTGGCGATGCGCGCAAAGCCTATGTCGGATTAAAGGGATTTTTTGGTAGCGTTGCCATAGGTAAACAAGCCGTCACGCAGGAAATGATTTCCGATCCCGTTGATATATTTAACCGCTCAGGAACGCCTCTAGCTTATGACAGTGCGAGCCCATTCAGGCTCAATAATCTCGTGACCTATCGTAAAGAGTTTGGCGACCTGTTATTTTCGGCCGATGCGCAATTCGACGGCAATAAAGGCAGTGGCGGCAGTGACTTCGTTAACACGGGTATCCGTTATAAAACCGACTTCATCTACATTGCCGCGGCTTTTTATAATAAAGAGTTAGAAGACAACAAGGATGAAAATACATTCGGTGTAACCCTAGCGAAAAATTTCAATTCTCTGTTCCTCGCCGCAGCCTACCAAAACATTGAAAAAGACAGCGTCGATGGCACCACATTGGATGGTTCAACACTGGATGTAGTTGCAAGCTATCCCATCACTGACAGCTATAAAATCAAGCTAGGCGTGTCCAGATATGACGATGGCGACAATGACATCACCTCCGCGAAATACAATGCCTATAACACAACGCTGGAATGGCATAAAACACCGAAATTCAGCACCTTTATCGAATATCAAAAGACAGATTTTGAATACCGCGAAACCAATGACCAAATCATGCTGGGCATGCGTTATAACTTCGATTATACGTTCTAAGTTTCTATCTCAAACGTATCGTTATGTGGGCAAGCGAGGTGAAAGATTGAACGACCTCGCCCACGGGCTCACTGCATAAAACTTAAAAGCATAAAGACAAGAAACAACAAAGCCACGACTCGCGTGGCTTTGCTTATTTAAGACGATACCGTCTTACTTCGATACGTTCCAAATTAGAACGGAATATCGTCATCCCAGCCATCATCCAAATCTGGAGTGAAGTTTTGCTGTGGTTGTGGCGCTGGACGCTGTGCCGGTGCTGCAGGCGCTTGATAAGCTGGCGCTGGAGCGGCTTGTGGTTTAGGCGCATAACCACCTTGTTGTGGTTGTTGAGCCTGTGGCTGACCATAACCTTGCTGCTGGGCAGGTGCTGGCGGAGCATATTGTTGCTGAGCTGGCGCTTGGTAAGCAGGTGCTGCTTGAGGCGCTGGCGCATATTGATTTTGCGCAGGAGCGGCTTGTTGTGGTGCAGATTGATAACTTGCGTTTTGTGGCATGCCGCCGCCCATTGGCGCGCCTTGTGCTTGTCCACCTTGACCACGGCTACCTAGCATTTGCATGCTACCGCTTTGGTCGATAACCACTTCAGTGCTGTAACGGTCTTGACCACTTTGATCTTTCCACTTACGAGTTTGCAGTTTACCTTCAAGGTAAACCTGTGAACCTTTACGCAGGTATTCACCTGTAATTTCAGCTAATTTGCCGAACAGAACCACACGGTGCCATTCAGTACGCTCTTGCTGTTGACCCTGTTGGTCTTTCCACGATTCGCTAGTCGCTACTGTGATATTTGCGACTGCATTACCGTTTGGCATATAACGCACTTCTGGATCTTGTCCCAAATTGCCAACCAAAATTACTTTGTTAACACCACGACTGGCCATTGAAATCTCCTGCGATTCTTTAAATAATCTATTAATTCAGTATGTTGTTTATCTTTATTGCCATAGAGGAAAATCAGCTTCCCCAAATACCACACGGCAGACCAGATATTATTGAGCAGAGCCTAACACAGCTCGTGCTTCTCTTAAATCGAAATGCTCATCTACCTTTAAGTAAGCCACTTTCTCGTCCAGCACGACTATGGCTTCAACAACACCCATTAATTGGGATAACTGGGTTGCCATATCGCGCGCTTGCGCCTTGTCTTTCACTTCAGCTTCTAAGGTGTAACTCTTTAACAGCACAGGATTTTGCATGCCTAATGTCAGGAATAACCAAATAGACATTAAGATCACGGCAACAATGAATACCCCGACTGCGCCCACGAGCTGGAAAGCACCGCCACCGAGCATACCACCACAAAAAGCCCCTAAAAATTGGCTAGTAGAATACACGCCCATGGCCGAACCTTTTTCGCCGACGGGGCAAAATTTGGCAATCAAACTTGGCAGTGAGGCTTCTAAATAGTTAAACCCTGTAAAGAAGAGCACCACGGCAAAACTCAATACCCAAAGATTGCTCGCAAATGCGGCCATCGCCAGCAATGCCACTATCATGATCACGAGGGCAATTTGGAACATCACCTTAGTATTTTTGCGCTTAACCCCTATGATGATTAACGGCACCATCAAAATAAACGCGCCCACAAAAGCGGGAAAATACAGCATCCAGTGTTTTTCTTTCACGAGCCCCGCATCAACTAGATCCAGCGGCAAAGCCACAAATACCGCGGTTAACACTAAATGCAGAATAAAAATCCCAGCGTTAAGCCTAAATAATTGCGGCTCGAGGAACATACGTTTGAGCTTAGCGGGCGTTGCGAGAGTGTCTCCCTTCGGCGCCTGAGTGATGGGATTAGGCACTAAAAACTGGATCAACAGCATACCGACAATAGCAAATACCGCCGTTAACCAAAACAATCCAGTCAACCCAAGATGTTGCGCGACGATAGGCCCCATTAGCAAAGACAGGGCAAAAGATAACCCGATACACATGCCAATAATCGCCATCACCTTAGTGCGCTGCTCGTCGCGGGTTAAATCCGCGGCAAGCGCCAGCACGGCAGCGGCAATCGCGCCCATACCCTGTACAGCTCGACCAAAGACAACGCCATAAATCGTATCTGCGTTAGCAGCGATAACACTACCAATAGCAAACAACACTAAGCCACCGAGAATAATCGGCTTGCGACCATATTTGTCAGATAAAATCCCCATGGGGATTTGCAGCACGGCTTGAGTCAGGCCATAAGCGCCGATAGCAATACCCACCCACAGAGGCGAAAAGCCTTCGAGATGCTGACCATAAAGTGCAAAGACGGGCATGATCATAAACAAGCCCATCATGCGCAAACCAAATACACTGGCTAAAGAAAACGCGACTTTTTTCTCAGTACCCGAAAGTCCGTTGTTACCCATGATTTTGCCCTGGATTGAAGTCTTTTAAGGGGCGCATGTTACCACACCCAAAAGGATTTGCTCAAAAGGAAATAGTGGCCTAAACCACTGACTATACACTTAGCTTTTATCCCGTTTATCACGGACCTATATTGACTGTGTCAGAGTTAACATCTTTATTTTTAACGTTCATGCACAGGGGAATGAGTCTAACATAGTGTTCACAATTGTCCTGTGAGTCAGTGCGCAACAACAGTATTAATCTTAGTTAATCCATTCCATCCACAACATCCCGCAAAGCAGGCCGACTTAAAGCCAGTGCCAGCCCTAGGATTGGTGCAGATCACAGAATCAACTAAACTCAGCGGCGGAACTGTGCGATACTTGTGCTCATTTTTTTAAGCATATAGCATTAGAGCGATAGATGGATAAGATTGAAATACGCGGCGCACGCACCCACAATCTCAAGAATATCAACCTGACTATCCCAAGGGATAAACTGATTGTCATCACGGGCTTATCGGGATCTGGCAAATCCTCCCTCGCTTTCGATACTTTATATGCCGAGGGCCAGCGACGTTATGTCGAGTCCCTATCTGCCTATGCTCGCCAATTTTTGAGTTTAATGGAAAAGCCCGATGTGGACCATATCGAAGGTTTAAGCCCGGCGATATCCATAGAGCAAAAATCCACCTCCCATAACCCACGTTCAACCGTGGGCACGATTACCGAAATTTACGATTACCTGCGCTTAATGTTTGCCCGCGTGGGTGAGCCGCGTTGTCCGACACATAATCAACCCTTGGCGGCACAAACCGTCAGCCAAATGGTCGATAAAGTGTTGGAAATGCCCCAAGACAGCCGCTTGATGCTGCTCGCACCTGTGGTCAACGCTCGTAAGGGTGAGCACGTTAAATTGCTCGAAGGTCTATCGGCACAGGGTTATATCCGTGCACGTATCGACGGTGAAGTGTGTGACTTAACCGATCCGCCAACCTTAGATTTACACGTTAAACACACGATTGAAGTGGTCGTCGACCGTTTTAAAGTGCGTGACGATATCAAGCAACGCTTAGCGGAATCCTTTGAAACCGCGCTGGAACTCTCCGGCGGCATAGCGACCGTTGCCAGCATGGAAGACGACACTGGTACTGGTAAATCTAAAGGCGAAGAACTGATCTTCTCGGCCAACTTTGCCTGCCCGCACTGCGGTTATTCGATGGCGGAATTAGAGCCAAGGATCTTCTCCTTTAACAATCCAGCCGGCGCATGCCAAACCTGTGATGGTTTAGGGGTACAACAATTTTTCGATCCTGAGCGCGTGATCACCAATACCGAGCTTTCACTGGCGGGCGGTGCGATTCGCGGCTGGGATAGACGCAACTTCTATTACTTCCAAATGCTCAGCTCACTCGCCGAACACTATAAGTTCGATGTCGAAGTGCCCTACGAGCAGCTTAGCGAAAAAGTCCGCAAAATCGTACTTTACGGCTCAGGTAAAGAAAGTATTGCCTTTAAATACATTAATGACCGCGGTGATGTGGTGGTACGTAATCACCCCTTCGAAGGCATTCTAAACAACATGGACAGGCGCTATCGCGAAACCGAAAGTAACTCGGTACGTGACGAATTAGCCAAGTTTATCAATACCCAAGCTTGTCAAAGCTGTGGTGGTTCGCGTCTGCGCGAAGAAGCCCGTAACGTGTTTTTAGGTGATATCAACCTGCCACAACTCACCACTTGGTCGATTGGCGAAGCCTTGGACTACTTCGAGAAAGTCGAGTTTAGTGGCCAAAAGGCGCAGATTGCCGAGAAGATTTTAAAAGAAATCCGCGATCGCTTAGGCTTCCTCGTCAACGTGGGCCTCAATTATTTGAGCCTATCGCGCTCGGCAGAAACCCTCTCGGGCGGTGAAGCCCAACGTATTCGACTGGCCAGCCAAATCGGTGCAGGGCTCGTCGGCGTGATGTATGTGCTCGACGAACCTTCAATCGGCCTGCATCAAAGGGATAACGAGCGTCTGCTACAGACGCTTATCCACCTGCGGGATTTGGGCAACACTGTGATTGTGGTAGAACATGACGAAGATGCGATCCGTATGGCGGATCACGTGATCGATATTGGTCCAGGCGCAGGTGTACACGGCGGCGAAGTGATTTGCGACGGCCCAATTGAGAAAATCATCGCCTGTGAAGAGTCAGTTACCGGACAATATATTTCCGGTAAGCGCAGCATTCATATCGATACGCCGCGCATTCCCTTCGACAAAAACCAAGTCATTCAATTGTTTGGCGCTCGCGGTAACAACTTGCGTAATGTGGATTTAACCATTCCCATTGGCCTATTCACCTGTGTGACGGGCGTATCAGGTTCGGGTAAATCGACCTTAATCAACGATACCTTCTTCAAAATCGCCCATAGAATGCTCAACGGGGCGACTGTGGACGAACCATCACCTTACGATCGTATCGAAGGGATGGAACTGTGCGACAAAGTGGTCGATATCGACCAAAGCCCAATTGGCCGCACACCGCGCTCTAACCCTGCCACTTATACTGGCATCTTCACCCCAATTCGCGAGATTTTTGCCGGAACCCAAGAGTCACGTACTCGCGGTTATCAAGTCGGTCGTTTCTCCTTTAACGTAAAAGGTGGCCGCTGCGAGGCTTGCCAAGGCGATGGCTTGATCAAGGTCGAAATGCACTTCCTACCCGATGTGTATGTACCTTGTGATTCCTGTAAAGGTAAGCGCTACAACCGCGAAACCTTAGAAGTACGCTATAAAGGCAAGAATATTCACGAAGTACTGCAGATGACAGTGGAAGATGCGCGTCAGTTCTTCGATGCCGTACCTGCCATTGCCCGTAAGCTACAAACCTTGATGGATGTGGGTTTGTCCTATGTGCGCCTCGGCCAAAGTGCGACCACACTTTCGGGCGGTGAAGCCCAAAGGGTGAAACTTGCCAAAGAGCTGTCTAAGCGTGACACGGGCCAAACCTTGTATATCTTGGATGAACCGACCACGGGCTTACATTTTGCCGATATTCAATTGCTGCTCGACGTGTTGCATCGTCTCAAATCCCACGGCAACACGATTGTGGTGATTGAGCATAATCTGGATGTGATCAAAACCGCAGACTGGATTATCGACTTAGGCCCAGAAGGTGGCGGTGGTGGCGGTATGATTTTAGCCACAGGCACGCCGGAAGAAGTCGCCGAGCATCCAACCTCCCACACGGCACGCTTCTTAAAGCCACTGCTAAAACGGGATATCGAGCTGGCAAAGGCCAATAAAGCTAGGGCTTAACATTCGGCTCATGCCGCAGTTGGTCTGAATAATAAAAGCGCAGTCGCCCTAAGCACTGCGCTTTTTTTCGCTCAGCAATCCAATATGCTTAAGCTATCGCATACATATAGATCTCATTGAATTAGAATCGGATTTAGGCAAAGATGATATTCATCTTCTGGCGAAGGCTTCAGCGATAAGGAATGTCCATGCGTGATAGCACTCAGTCCCCAGTGACTCACCTTATATTACCGAGGCAGTATCAATCACTTTTAAGTAAAAATCTAAGCGACATAAACCTAAGCGCATTGACTCTATTCAACCACAGTCGTATCGGTCAGCTGCTCGCCAAGTTCAAGATCATGCACCTTATAAGACATCAATCCCAAAGACTTGGCTTATTTGCACTGGCCTGCTTTGTTGTAGCCACCCTCACTGGCTGCGCTAACTCAACCGAAACCTGTGCACGCACTGAGCTAAAACTCACTTGGGCCGAGCCCACAGAGTTACAAGTGACAGTCACAGTATTAAGTTCGGATGAATTTGAAGGCCGCAAAACCCAAACCCAAGGTGCGGCAAAAAGTCGTGACTATATAAAGCAGCAATTTCAGGGGCTAGGTTTACAGCCTTGGGGAGCGGACTTTATCGTGCCCTTTGAATACCAAACCTTCTTCACCCAAGAAACTGGCGACAATGTGGTCGCCACCGCGATGGCGACAAAGCCGACAAATCGATGGCGCATTATCGTCGCCCACTATGATCACTTAGGCATGAGCGGCAGTAAGATTTACCACGGCGCCGATGATAATTCCTCCGGCGTCGCTGCTATGCTCGCCATTGCCAAACATTGGCAACAGCAATTTGCCCTACAACCCAATACCTTGCCTAAGGTAAACCTGATGTTTGTGGCAACCGATGCCGAAGAACCTGGGCTCTATGGCAGTATCGCCTTGGTTGAACAACTCAAAACCCGCCTGCCAGAAGCGACTTTTGAGCTGATGTTGAATTTAGATATGGTGAGTCACCCCGGCAGGCCCTATGCGATTTACCTCGAAGGCAGTCGAAACTTCACTCAGTTCAATCAATTTAAACCCCTACTGAATCAGCAGAACCGACTTTGCATTAAACTCACTCACCCTAAACCCGTTGGTCGAAGCATACAAAGTACCGATTGGCTGCGGGCGTCGGATCATTACCCCTTCCACAAAGCGAATATCCCTTGGCTGTATTTTGGTGTGCCGACCCATCCCCAATATCACACACCAGAGGATACCGTCGCGACAATCGACATCACTTTTCTTGCGGCAGTGACAGAGTCCGCATTCGAGTTACTTCAATTAAATGTTGAATATTTAAAGAATTAATGGGAAGTGGCGCGTTTCTTGCTCAGTTTTAGCGAAAAAAATGCAGAAAACAGGTTAAATAGCGTGACTCTGATTGGTAAAGTGGCCGCCATGCTGCTATAATCCGTCGTTCGCGGGAAATCGACACGGGGTTGATTTTCTGTCTGTGAAACTTTAGCGCCATTTCGCGCGCGCATCCACAAGGCTACAACCCAATGTCATCCGATGAAAGAACTTTCCGTGAACTCGGCCTATCCGAGAATTTGTTGCGTGCTCTTGACGAGCTAGGTTATGAAAAACCAACGCCAATCCAATCAGCCAGTATCGATCCACTTATGGCTGGCAAAGATATTTTAGGTCAAGCGCAAACAGGTACAGGTAAAACTGGCGCCTTCGCGTTACCACTATTAAACAAAGTTACCAGCCAAACTACACCGCAAATTTTAGTATTAGCACCAACACGTGAATTAGCCGTGCAGGTTGCCGAAGCGTTCAGTAGCTATGCCAAATTTATGAAGAATTTCCACGTTCTTCCTATTTATGGCGGCCAAAGCATGCAACAACAGTTGAATGCCCTGAAACGTGGCCCACAAGTTATCGTTGGTACGCCTGGTCGTGTTATGGACCATATGCGTCGCGGCACCTTGAAACTCGATTCATTACAAGCCTTAGTGCTCGATGAAGCCGATGAAATGTTAAAAATGGGCTTCATCGATGATATCGAATGGATCCTTGAGCACACGCCAAGCGAACGCCAACTGGCGTTATTCTCTGCCACTATGCCAGAGCAAATTAAGCGTGTTGCTAACCAGCACTTACGTAATCCTGTACATGTTCGTATCGAATCAAGCCAAACTACGGTTGAGTCAATCGAACAGCGTTTCGTACAAGTATCACAACACAACAAACTTGAGGCCTTAGTACGTGTATTAGAAGTTGAAAACACTGAAGGTGTAATCATATTCGTGCGTACTCGTAACTCATGTGTTGAGTTAGCTGAGAAGTTAGAAGCCCGCGGTTATGCTTCATCACCACTACACGGTGACATGAACCAGCAAGCCCGTGAGCGTGCAGTTGACCAACTGAAACGTGGCAAGTTAGACATTCTGATCGCGACTGACGTTGCGGCCCGTGGTCTTGACGTTGAGCGTATCGGTCACGTTGTGAACTACGATATTCCGTATGATGCCGAAGCTTATGTACACCGTATTGGCCGTACAGGCCGTGCTGGCCGTACTGGTATGGCGATCTTGTTTGTAACGAGCCGTGAAATGCGCATGCTGCGCACTATCGAACGTTCAACTAACAGCCGCATTTCACCAATGAAAATCCCAAGCCCAGAGACAGTTGCAGAACGTCGTCTGTCTCGCTTAGGTGAGCAATTGGCTGAAACAATCAACGGCGATTTAGATTTCATGAAAGAAGCTGTTGCTCAATTATGCCAACAGTTAGAAGTCGATACCGATCTGCTAGCCGCTGCATTATTACAGCAAGTTCAGCAAGAACGTCCTTTGCAATTGCCAGCCATTCAAGAACGTGTTCGTGATGAACGCAGTGAGCGCACTGAACGTAGCGACCGCGGAAGTGATCGTAATGACCGTGGTGGTGAGCGTGGTGAACGCAGAAGTCGCGAACCGCGTCCAATGCCAGCAAGCTTAGGCTCAGCTGAAGCGTTGAAAGACAACCCAGATTTAAAAATGTGCCGTTACGTGATCGACGTAGGTCGTGAGAATGGTGTAGGTGTGGGTAACATCGTTGGCGCTATCGCAAACGAAGCTAACATCGACAGCCGTTACATTGGCGCAATCCAACTTTACGATGCAGTGACCACTGTTGACCTGCCAGACGGCATGCCAAAAGACGTGTTACAGCACCTACGTAAAGTACGTGTTTGTGGCAAGCCATTGAACATCCGCGAAGCTGGCGATCAAGTATTTGTTGATTCAGGCCGCAGTGCTCGTTCAGACCGCCCTGCGGGTGACCGTAAACCACGTGGCGATCGTCCAACAGGTGACCGCCCAGCGGGTGATCGTAAGCCTCGCGCTGCGTCTACTGGTGACAAGCCATTTGCTGACCGCAAACCTCGTGCAGACAAACCTGCCGGTGAGCGTAAGCCACGTAAACCACGTGAAGACTAATCTAGCTTAAGCTAGAGACTAAAAAAGGAGCCTAGGCTCCTTTTTTGTTGTCTTGATTTTGTCTTAGTTTGCCTTTAGCAAAGATAAAGCTTAGTGTCTAATCTCCAAAGAGTTTAATGGTATAAGTAATCGACTCCCATGAAAAAAGCCCTTACCGCTGGACTATTATCCGCCTTCGTCGCCCCCGGCAGCGGCCATTTCTATCTGCAACATAAACGCAGCGCCCTAGTGTTTTTTGTGCTGGCAATACTGAGTCTTGGCCTGATGCTGCAACAAGTCATGCAAGTCGCACAGCTTATCTCGCTGGATATTCAAACTGGCGTTTTGCCGTTGGATATAGGCGTGATTGCGGCCGAAGTGACCAAGCAAACCACCGCAACCATTCGGGATGGTGCAGACAAGTTAATGTATGGCTTTATCCTCTGCTGGCTAATTGCCTTACTAGATAGTGTGCGCTTGGGACTGAAACAAGATAAGCAAGATGCAGTCACGGCCCAAAACAATGCCTAGTCGCCAACTGTCCATGCTTGGATAAAGCTATGGTAGCAAGTAACGAGCATATCGGCGCCCTTGGCATAATCGGGAATGGTTTCAGGGCAATAGAGGGCGCAGTGACTACCCGCATTGCGCGCAGTTTGCAGATCAAACAGATAATCGCCCACATACAAGATATCCGCCGGACTCAACTGCCATTGCTCGCAAATCAAGTGGATACCCTGCGGGTGAGGTTTAGGCTCGGCATCATAGCGCGTTAATACCAGTGCAATATCGATGCCGAGTTTATCGATAGTGATTTGCGCCGCTTCTGGCATATTGCGAGTCAAAATAGCCAAGGGCAGTGACTTGGCCCGTAGGCATTCGATAAGCTCCCTCGCGCCATCAATCCAACTGGCCTTGAGTGAACTTTGTCTTTCGTACTCATGGACAATGTCTAACGCCTTAGCCCGTGCTTCATCAGTACTCAGACTCTCGACATGGGCCAAGATATCCGTGCCAGAATGAATCCCCAATTCACGCCGCAGCCCAGCAAAGTCGGGATTAGAATGCGCAAGCGTACCGTCGAGATCGAAGATGACGCCACGGATATCCTGAAGTTTTAATTCGCTGAGTCTAGTGATCACTGGCCTTTCCCATAAATAAAATATATGCGTTAGGCAGCCTGTAAACGCTTCGCCTGACGATTACGGTACATAGGCAGCAATTGCACCACCATCACAGACACAATAATCACGCCAATCCCCAGCAGAGATAAACCATCTAATTCATCAGCGCGGAATACTTCTGGCCACCAGCCAAGGCTCACCACTAACGCCGTGGCACTAAAGCTAAATACTGGCGTTAGGGCCAACATAGCGCTCACCTGTGCCGTCGGCCAATATTTTATCGACTGACCAAAACAACCATAAGCGATCAGTGTATTGGCAGCGCAAAACAGGGCAACCTGCCAATCGAAACTGTCCATGTTGGCGAACTGACTAAAGTCACTAAAGGGTGCCATAACCACAATGCCTAAACCATAGAGCACTAATAGTACGTTCGCGGGCGATAAACGGTTCAATAAGGATTTTTGTAATAACGCATAGGTCGTCCACGATAAGGCAGAGAACTGAATAATCATCACCCCAAGCCAAACCTGATGATTATCCGATGCAGAAAAATCTAAATACGGATGGAAAAACATCAACATACCTAATGCTAAAGTCGCAAAACAGCTGAGCTGCACCGCATTAAGCCGTTCCTTAAAAAACAACACACCACCAAAGGCGAGGAAAAAGGGTGAGGTTTGGAAGTTAAGCTGGGCGGCACCCGGTGCAAGAAAATCGAGGGAATACACAAATGAAACGTAGTTAAGCATCAAAAAGATGCCAGCAAGTACCAACCTTAACCAGGCCGTTCCCGTCAGTCCCGCAAATTGTTTTAAACTGCCCGCACTCCACTGGATAACTAAGCTCACTAGCCATGCAACTAAAAAACGAAACCAAGTCAAAGTAATGGGATCGATAAACGCGCCCGACAGTTTCAATGCTATGGGTAAAATACCCCAAAATAAAACCGCAACTGAGATGAATAGGAGCCCGAGTTGAGCATGATTATTTGCCTGAGGGGCGTTATGGCTAAGATTCACGAAGGAGTCCAGTAGAAACCGCAAAATGGACAGCCATTCTGGCACTGAGCTAACACAATATCTAGCGGATCATCATGGAAACATTCGCGTTAGCTTGGATACTTTAGCTGACACTTATGTGAGGCAAGTATCAGCATCTTACGATGGCTGAAATATTGGCCCTACGTTTGAATCAACGACAGCAGATTTACCCCGAAAGCCAACATTGGCATTTCCCGCGTTGCCAATAACCGAGTATATTTGGCCCATAAAAATGGCTTCTGCCACACACTCCCTAGGCCACTTCTTTTTAAGCTACGCTTTAAATAGGAAAGTTAATGTTATCTACCGTCACACTCGAACAAGTTAAAACGCATATTAATACCGCAGCCAAAGAATTAGCCGAGCGCCGCACCGCAGGCACGAGCGGCGATTTACTGATCCCAGAACTAAGGCCAACCAGCTTCGAACAGGCCTTCGCTATTCAACAAACCGTGGCAGAAATATATAAGGCAAGCGATAACAATCCTATCGCGGCGTGGAAATGCCTCTTACCCACAGCGGAAAAAACCGTGGTGGCGCCTATTTATCAAGTTGATGTGTACCAACAATCGACCACTTGCCCACTCTATCCATCGACTAAAGGGCTTGCCCGAGTCGAACCTGAACTCGCCTTCGAGATTGCTCGCGATTTACCGCCAAGAAGCACGCCTTACACAGAGGCTGAAATCGACGAGGCCTTAGGCCACACACGCTTAGCCTTGGAATTGATCAAAAGCCGCTACCACACACCCAGTGAAGCGACACATTTTGATGCCCTCGCCGATGGCTTAGTCAATCAAGGGCTGTGGTTAGGGCCAGTACTTAATCCGCAAGAAGGTTTAGAAACGAGCCGTTTTGAACTCCGCGTTGATATTCAGGATGGCGACACACTGCAAAAATCCGCCATTCATCCTAACGGTTTCCCTAAGGCGGGACTCTACTGGTTAGTTAACTTTTTATCCGCCCAAGGCATTGGCTTAACGCAAGGGCAATATGTGATCACAGGCTCCTACGCTGGCGTGCTCGATCTGCCATTGGCACAGGTCTGCAAATTTGAATACGGCGCGCTTGGGCAGTTCGCCGTGACTTTTATTGCCAAATAATCCGGTAGTCATTTAGTCATAACAACAAATAAAGTAAGCGACCCAGTGACAACTGGGCTCGCCTATTTTCAATCTAAGTGCTCAGCACCTCTACCGCAAATTAACAAAAACCAAACTGACTTGTCCCATAATCCACATCTATGTATCATCCAACTTCATTAATAATAAGGATATATAGAATGTCACACGGAAAAATGCTGCCAATTGCCTGTCTTCTTGCCCTCACTTTAGGCACTTCTCTTAGCGTGCATGCCTCAGAAAATAGCTTTGCCAAAGCCTATAGTGACTATCAAGCCGCCGTAGAAAAAGGCGATGCTGCAAATATTGAAGCAAGCGCAAAAACCGCTTATCTACTCGGCGAAGCCCAATATGCCAAAGACAGTGTCGACTTAGCGAATCTCGCCATGAACTGGGCCAGCGCGATAGAAAAGCAAGTCGCCCCTTACCCATTTGCAGAAAAGAATCTGCCAAAAACGGCGAAGGCAAATGAGTTGTATCAGCTCGCTCTTGCAAACTATAAAGTTCATTATGGCAAAGAAGCGCTTGAGCTTATCGACCCCTTACTGGGGACTGCACAAACCGCCGTTGAAGCCAAAGATGCGAAAAATGATTTGCTTACTGCTATCGCAATTGCTGAGAAATCCGATAAAAAGAAACTGCTCGCCGATGTAAAAATGGCCGCCTTCAACCGCTTATCAAATACAGAGCTATACACCAAAAGCGTAAGACGCTATGCCTTCGATGCCTATGATATTTATAAAGAGATTTTACCAGAGAACGCCATAGACAGAGTCAAGGCAACCTATGTGGTGGGTGCAGTTGAGTATGCAGAAAAGCATGATGACAAGGCGATGCCATTGCTTTTAGAAGTCGTGAAGCAGTTTGAAGCCCTTAACTTTAGCCATCCCTATGCCTTAAGTGCCCACGCTTATTTAGTCGAACTCTATGAGCGCCAAGGAAAGCGTGACGAGTCCACCGCCCACTGTATTGCTATCGGCAAAATGCGTCCTTGGGCCGACGCACAGGAACAACAACCTATTTTCCGTATCGTACCAGACTATCCAATGTCCTATGCTAAGCAACGTAAAAGTGGCTGGGTTCAGCTTAAATTTACTGTCGATGAACATGGGTTCGTGAAAAATCCTGAAATTTTAGCCTCTAAGGGTGGTGCTTTATTTGAAAAAGAGAGTATTGAAACCTTAAATAAATGGCGTTACGCACCCAAGTTTGAAAATGGTATAGCCGTGGAAGCACAAACTAGCGTGCAAATGGATTACACCATAAACTAATAGCCCGCTATTTCACCTCATAACCTAGCCCGTCGCTCACACTCGATGGGCTTTTTTCATCCTGCTCTGCAAGCTGCCCCAGACTTAACCCCTGCTTAAGTTGGATTAAACAAGCTTGGCAAATACACGCATCGGCAGACAGTAAAATGGGGCTGATTGAATCTTGCAGCGAATCTGATGCTTGCGCTTGCAACACCGCCAAAGGCGGAAACACCTGCTGCGCGCACCAACAGTCCTCAATACCCTTACCAACAATCACCGCACATTGATTCGCGCCTTTGCACAAAGGGCAAATTTGCGCAGTTTCTAACTTAGGTTCTTCCAACGGCTGAGACACGGTAATCCTTATAGCAAGATAAGTTGTTATAGCCCGGAGATCATAATAGATTTTTGCAACTCAAACTTAATTGATTGGCACCAAAGTGAGACTTTAAAACTTTCCAAACTACGTTTGAATGCTTTAGTTAAAAAGTCGTGGGGCTTCACCCCTCAGGCTAATATTGGTGCTGTTTAGCACAATGCTATATTGATTGCGGCCTTACGGCCGAGATAAGTCAAAGTCGTGGGTCTTCAACCCACACCCGACCAATAGGGGATCAACAGCAATTCCCTCTTGGATCTCCCTTGCCGCCCCCTAGCGAAGTTACATGCATTAGAGACAGGCCTCGGTCTTATGGACAAATTGCTATCGCTTCCGAAGGATGCGTCCCTGCACCTGCGAAAGCTAGCCGGTCATATATGGACCCATCCGGTTTGCAAGACATTCGATAGCGATTTTGAGAAGAGTTCATTGCACCCATATATTCGGCCTGTTATTGAGGGATTCCTCTGGCCCTGATGGATATCTGCTTCTACTGTCCTTATCATCCTTGCGGCTTCATTATGAGCCTATGCCCGACTAAGGTTTTCAGTAGATCAGTCTGACTGTCTCGTCATCAAATCAAGTGTCTTAGCAACTTGCTGGTTGGTTAATTATTA